>NZ_JBEOUO010000005.1:0-389502 GCF_040302485.1 Streptomyces sp. NPDC126499
CTCCTGCCCACAGTCGTCACTCTTCCTCCCAGGAGTCCCCTGATGGACACCCCTCTCTCCACCATCGCCGTCGTCGGTCTCGGCCGGCCCGACGGCGGGCTCGCCGGTGGGTCCGGCAGCGGGTCCGGCGGCGGGTCCGGCGGCGGCCGGCCCGCAGGACGGCGCGTATGGCGGGCATGGGGCAGCATTCGCGTACGGCGGGTACGGCGGTTACGGGGCGTCCTGCGCGTACGGCGGGTCCTTCGGGTACGACGTGCACGACGGCTACGACGGCTACGACACGGAACCGGACGTCGACGAGCTCACCGATCTCCTCCAGGCCGTCCTGTGGTTGGAGCAGGTGCCCGGCACGGCGGGCCTTCTGCCGTCCTCGGCCGACGTCCAGCGCCGCCTGGAGCGGGCCCGGCTGCTGCAGCCGCTGCGGCTGCTGGTGCGGGACACCTTCCACGGCCGCTCGCGCGAACTCGACGCCCTGCGGGCGTACATCGCGCTGCCGACCGAGCCCGCCGAGCCGCCCGTGCTCCTGCACGGCATCGGCGGCATCGGCAAGAGCACCCTGCTCGCCCGCTTCCTGCTGGACGGTCTGCGCGAGGCCGCGCCGGACGGATTCCCCTTCGCCTACGTCGACTTCGCCCGCCCGACGCTCTCCCTGCACGAACCGGCGACGGTGATCGCCGAGGCGGCCCGCCAGCTCGGCATCCAGTATCCCGGCCGCCGCGCCGCTTTCGACGCCCTCGCCGACCGGTGCGGCGAGACGGCCGCCGCCCAGCGCGGCGAACGCGACCGGATCGACGAACTGTCCCGGCTCTCCGCCACCCGCGCCACCATGGGCCGCGCGTACTCGGCCGGGTTCCACGCCCGCGCCAGCGCCCGCGAACAGGAGCTGGCCCGCGAGCTCGCCACCCTGGTCGCCGAGGCGGTCGCCCCGCCTCCCGGCACGATGGAACCGCCGCTCGTGATCGCCCTCGACTCCTTCGAGGAGGCCCAGTACCGCGGTTCTCCCGTCCTCTCCCGCATGTGGGCGGTGTGGACGGCGCTGCGCGCCGCCTATCCCCGGCTGCGGTTCGTGGTCGCCGGGCGGGCCCCCATCGACCACCCGGCGCGGGTGCTCGCGCCGCGCACCATGGAGCTGACCGAGCTCGACGAGCAGGCCTCCGTCGACCTCCTCATGTCCTGCGGCGTCGACGACGAGCCGGTGGCGCGCACGCTGTACGGGCACGTCGGCGGCCATCCGCTCAGCCTGAAGCTCGCCGCGCGCACCGCGCTGGCCCTCGGCGAGGACACCGGCTCGCTCGGCGGGCTGCTGCACGACCTGACCTCGCGACGGCGGCTGCGGGGCAGCGTCGACCGGATGCTGATCCAGGGCACCCTCTACGAGCGGATCCTCCATCACATCGCCGACCCCGACGTGCGCGCCCTCGTCCAGGCCGGTCTGGCGCTGCGGGTCATCACCCCGGAGCTGGTCCGCGAGGTGCTCGCCGGGCCCGCCGGGGTGACGGTCACGCGGGACGCCGAGGCGGACCGGCTCTTCGGCATGCTGACGTCCCGGCTCGACCTGATGGAGTCGGCGGGCCCGCGCGCGATCCGCCACCGGCCCGACCTCCGGTCGATCATGCTGAGGCTGTCCGACAGCGCGCGGACCGATCTGATGCGGGCCGTGGACGGCCGGGCCGTGGCCTACTACGCGGCCCGCGACTCCGTACCGGACCGCGCCGAGGAGATCTACCACCGACTGCGGCTCGGCGACAACCCCCGTACCGTCGAGGCACGTTGGCGTCCCGGCGTGGAGCACCACCTGGCGGGCGCGGACCGGGACATGGCGCCCCGCTCGGCGGCGTTCCTGCTCGGCCGGATCGGCGGGCACGTGCCGGACCGGCTCATGGCGGAGGCCGATCAGGAGGACTGGGAGCGGATCGCCGCCCGCGAGGTGGAGGACCTGCTCACCCAGGGCTACCCGGAGGTGGCCGCGCGGCGGCTGGCCGAGCGGCAGCCGTGGACACCGTGCAGCAGGCTGCACGCCCTGCTCGTGGAGACCCTGGCCCGCTCCGGACGGGGCGCGGACGCCCGTGAGACCGCCGAGCGGGCCGTGGACCGGGCGGAGGAGGCCGGGTGCGCGGAGACCCGTCTCGAACTGCTGCAACTGTCCGCGCGCCTCGCGCAGGACGCGGGCGACTTCACCGACGCCGACCGCGCCCTGAAGGAGGCCGAGGCGGTGGCGGCGGGCCTCGGTCTGCCGTACGAGTCCCTCGGCGTCCTGGTGGCCCGGTCCCGGCTCGCGGCGGCCGCGCACGCGGACTCCGGCGAGACGGACGCCCGGCTCGCCCGCAGCCTGCGCGGCCTGCCCGACGAGGCACTGGCCCGCCAGCCCGCCCTGGCCCGCGCCGCCGCCGTCTCGGCCAGCCGGGTGGACCCGCCGGCCCTGGCGCGCACCCTGCGGCTCGTGGGGCTGCCCGGTGACGACGAGGCCGTGGTGGCGGCGCTCGCCCGCTGGATCGAGACGGCGATGACGGACGAACCACGGCTGCGCGAACCACTGGCCCGCATCCTGGCCTCGGCCGCGGCGGGCGCCCGACCGTCGAGCCCGCCCGCTCCGTCGGCACTGTCCGGGCCGCCGGTGCTGTCCGGGCCGTACGGGGACGACTCCTACGGGAGCGACCCGTACGGGAGAGGCCCCGCCGAGATCGGCCCGCACGGAAGTGGCCCTGCCGAGATCGGTCCGTACGGGAGCGACCCGTACCGGGGCGGCCTGCACCACTCCCCCGTCGAGGAGGCGCTGTGGGAGGCCCGGCGGCACGGCACCCTGGACAGTCTGGCGTGGCGGGCGCTGACATTGAGCGACCGCAGCGGTGATCTGCTGCGCGGGGTGGCCGAGGCGGTCGACGCCGGCCGGTCCGGGGCAGGAGGGCGCCCCTGGTACCGGCCGGTGCCCGGCGGCACGGACCTGGTGGGGGTGACTCCGCCGCCCGACCAGGCCGAGGCGGCATGGCGGGACGAGCCCTATCTGACCGCCGAGGAGCTGCTCGCGGTGGAGACCGCGGCCATGGAGGCGGGTCTGGCCGACCGGGAGCTGCGGGGCCGGCTCTTCGCGGGCGTCAAGGACCACTTCCGGGCGGCGCTGCCGCCGCAGCCGACCCCGTTCGCGCAGGTCCGGTCCGATCTGCGGACCATGAACCGGGTCGAGCGGCTGATGGAGGGCGAGGTGCCGCTGGAGCTGTGGCTCCGCAACGCCATCCGCCTGGCCGCGGAGCCGGGGCCGGTCGCCGTCTTCCAGCGGGCGCTCGACCATGTGGTACGGGACGCGGCGGGCGAGCCGGAGCTTCCGGCGGAGTTCCTGTCCGCCGAGTTCAAGGAGGAGATCGTCGTACGGGACGACATGATGCCCTTCGAGTTCCTGCACGAGGGCTTCCTCGCCGGCGGGGCCGTCGCCCGGCTCACCGTGCCACCGTACGAGTCGGGCAGGCCGCTGCGCCCCGCCTATCCGCACGCGGGCACCGGCTGGCTGATCGCCCCCGGCCTCCTCGTCACCAACCACCATGTGGTGAACGCCCGCAACGGCATCGGCGGCGGCCGGAAACGGGTCGCGGAGGAGGACCTCCAGCTCCAGGTGCGCAACTCGCGCTCGCGCTTCGACTACGGGGCCGACCAGGCCGAGACGGAGGAGGCGACCGCATCGGGGCTCGTCGCCTGGGACGAGGAACTCGACTACGCGGTCCTGCGCCTGACGGAGGCTCAGCCCGAGCGGCAGGTGCTGCGGGTGGCGACCTCACCGTTCGAGATCCCCGGCACCGACGCCCCGGCCGTGAACATCATCCAGCACCCCAAGGGCATGCCGAAGCGGGTGGCGTTGCGCAACAACACGGTCTACCAGGCGGACGAGAAGAACCTGGCCTACTTCACCGACACCCAGGGCGGCTCCTCCGGCTCCCCCGTCTTCACCGACCGGTGGACGGTGGTCGCGCTGCACCGCGGCGCCCGCCGGATCAGCGGCGTCGAGTACCGGGGCAGGACGAGCGCGGTCGTCAACGTCGGCACCCAGATGAGCCGGATCCTGGCCCATCTGCGGGGGAACCGACCCGAGTTGTACGAGGAGATCATGGCGGCGCAGACGGCGCTGCCGCCGGAACCGGACCTTTGAGACAGCACCATGTGAGAGGTGACGGGAGATGCCGTACGGATCACGGAGGGGCTCGCACAGCGGGTCACCGGTCGCGACCGGCCCCGAGCAGGTCTTCGGCGATCTGGGCGAGGTGGCCGCCCGGGTCCGGGCCCGGCTCGAAGAGGAGCTGGAGATCCAGGAGTCCGCCCTGGAACTTCCGCCCGGTGCCGCCCCGGCCGCCGAGATCGGGCGCTTCGCGCAGGAGGAGCGGGCCCGGGTCCTGGAGGCGGGCGTCTTCGGCCTGGAGAAGCTGGCGCGCGGCCGGTCGGACGAGATCGACGAGGACGAGTACTTCGGGGTGGAGGCGATCGTCCTCCTGGAGGGGCGGCCCGCGATCCTGGTGCAGGGGCAGGACTTCGCACCGCAGCCGGGCGACTGGTCGGTGCTCGACGCCGAACGGGCCGCGATCCGCGAGTCGATCGCCCGGGTGGGCCGGGTCGAGGTCACCGGCCACCCGAACCTGGACTGGGTGGGGACGGCCTTCCTCGTGGGCCCTGACACGGTGATGACCAACCGGCACGTGGCCGTCGAGTTCAGCCGCGCCGAGGACGCCGGCTGGGCCTTCCAGCAGGGCATGACGGCCCGCGTCGACCCCGGCGAGGAGCTGCCCCCGCACCCCGCGCCCGGCCCGGTGCCGGCCACCGGCCCCCTTCCGTACGAGATCACCGAGGTGATCGGCGTGCATCCGGACGTCGACCTGGCCCTGCTGCGGATCGCCCCGCCCGACGGCGAGCCGCTGCCCACGCCGCTCGCCGTCGCGGCCGACGCGCCGGCGGAGCTGTCCGGCCGGCCGGTGTACGTCGTCGGCTACCCGGCCTGGGACGGGCGCCGCAACGAGCCGGAGTCCATGCGGCGGATCTTCATGGACGTCTACAACGTGAAGCGCCTGCAGCCGGGCACGGCCACCGAGTTCACGCCCGGCGGCCTGGTCATGCGGCACGACTGCTCGACCCTCGGCGGGAACAGCGGCTCCCCCGTCTTCGACCTCACCGACCACCGGGTCCTCGGTCTCCACTTCGGCGGGCGGTACCGGATGGGGAACGTGGCCGTGGCGCTGTGGGAGCTCCTGGAGGACCCGCTGCTGGCGAAGGCGAACGTCAACTGGGTGTGACGGCAGCGGCCGGGCAGCGGCCCGGCGGCAGGGGCGTGCGCTACGCGTCGCCGAGGAGCCCGAAGACCGGGAGGAGACCGTGCGGCCGCCGGTCGACGGGCAGGGGCTCGACGAAGTGGACCCGGGCGCCGAGGGCCTCGGCGCCGCCGTCGACCGTGCGGTCGTCGCCGACCATCAGGGTCTCGGCCGGGGCGAGGCCGAGGCCCTCGCAGGCGAAGCGGAAGATGCCCGGGTCCGGTTTCTGGACTCCGAGCTCGCAGGAGAGGGCGTAGACGTCGACCCACTCGTCGAGGCCGTGGGCCCGGAAGACGGGGCGCAGGTCCCAGCCGACGTTGCTGACGACGGCCACCCGGACGCCGCCGCGGCTCAGTTCGCCGAGGGTACGGGCGGCGTCGGGGTAGGGGCGCCAGGCCTCGGGGGTCTTGTGGCGCTCGTAGAGGGCCTGGCACAGCTCCGGTTCGGTCACGCCGGCCTCGTGCATGAGGGCCGTGTACACGGCGCGGTGCCGTTCGGCGTCGAGGTCGCGCTCGGCCCACAGCGCCTTCAGCCGGCCGGGCATCCGTCGCGGGTGCGAGCCGCCGGGCATCGCGCCGTGGAAGGCGAGCCGTTCCACGGCGCGGGCGAACTCGTCGCCGGCCAGCCGGATGCCGGTCGCGGCGAGTGCCGCGTCCAGCCAGTGGGCGACGGGCTCGATGCGCAGCAGGGTCCCGGAGAAGTCGAACATGACGCCTTTGATCACCCTCAGATCGTACGAACGGCCGCGCGGGAACTCCAGGACCCCCGCACGGAACATACCTCCGGGGGTATGAGCGAGGGAGGTCCAGCCGGGAGAAGACGCGGGGTGGGGAGGCCGAGGCGGACGGACGGACGCGAGGAAGGGCGGACGGGCGGACGGGCGGACGGGCAACCGGGTGGACGACCGGGGAAGCGTCGGACCGGACGAGACAGCCTGTCGCGGTCCGTGGCGATCGAGGTGACGCGTGCCAGGGTCGGCCCGGACCACGGTGATTTGCCGGTCCCCCGGGACGGTGCGCTAATGAAATCCCCTGGTACTGCACGTGCCACCAGCGACATGGGAGCAGGCATGACCGACGGTCCCGAGCCCATCAGTGCCGACGCCCTCCGGGCCCTTCGGGAGGAGCTGGCCGAGCTGCGCGCCGAACGCGACGCGGCGGCCGCGACGCTGGGGGACGACGACACGGTCGGCGACGACGCCGACGCGGCGGACGAGCTGCGGCGGGCCTCGGACGTCGCCCGGCTCGACCGGCGCATCGCCGCGATCGAGGGCCGGGTCCGCGAGGCGGGCCTCGCGGGTGCGCCGCCCACGGACAGGGTGGGCGTGGGCAGCACCGTCACCGTGCGCTTCGAGGACGGCGGCGAGTCGACCGTCCACATCGGCGAGCTCGCCGACGCGGACGACCCGGCCCTGGTGACCTCCGACAGCCCGCTCGGCACCGCCCTGATGGGCCGACGGGCCGGCGACACGGTCAGCTACCGGACGCCCGGCGGCCCGATGTCCGCGACCGTGGTCTCCCTCGGCGACTGAGGCTCCCGGAGGCCGACCCGGCGCGCCGGACGGCGGAGCGGATCACGCTCCTGGCGGCACGCCCGCCGACGGCCCGGTGACGGTACGAGGTGGGACGCCAGGTGCTGGTACGGCACATGCCCGGTGACGGTACGGGGTGGGACGCCCGGTGACGGCGGCGCATGCCCCGTGACGGTACGGCGTGGCGTGCCCGGTGGTGGTACGGGGCGGGACGCCTGGTGGTGGTACGGGGCGGGTCCGCGGGCGCCGGCCCCGGCGGGGCCCGCCGGCCTCGTCCTCGTACGCCCGGACCCCGGTTGCGGGGCTCATGGGCCGGGGTTTGAGTGGGAAGGCCCCCCACTCGTTCAGGAGCTCCAGATGTCGATGGCGTTCGGTTCCCCCTTCGGTCCCTCCGATCCGTTCAGCGAGCTGTTCAACCGGTTCTTCGGCATGTCCCCCGCCTCCTCGCCCCCGGCCGTGCAGCGCGTGCCCATCGGGCGGCTCCTGACGGAGTCGTCCCATGAGCTGCTCCGCCTCGCGGCGCGCAAGGCCGAGGAGGACGGCACGACGGACCTCGACACCGAACACCTGCTGTGGGCGGCCACGCAGGTGGAGCCTTCGCGCAGGATCCTCGCCGAGGCGGAGGTGAGCCCCGACAAGCTCGCCGAGCAGATCGCCACGGTGCTCCCCCGCGAGTCCGGCGAGCCGTCGTCCGAGCCCGGCCTCACCCCGGCCGCCAAGCGGACCCTGGCGCTCGCGCATGCCCGTTCGCAGGCCGGCGGCGGGTCGTACATCGGTCCGGAGCACATCCTGGGCGCGCTCCTGGGCGACCCGGACTCGGGTGCCTCGCGTTTTCTGCGCTCCGAGGGCGTCGACGCGCGGAAGCTCGACGGGCTCGCGGACCGGGCGGCCCGCACGGAGAGCGCTCCCGCCGCGCCGAAGGAACCGGCCACGACCCTGGACGAGTTCGGCCGGGACCTGACCGAGGAGGCCAGGGCGGGCAGGCTCGACCCGGTCGTCGGACGGGCCGAGGAGATCGAGCAGACCGTGGAGATCCTCTCCCGGCGCTCCAAGAACAACCCGGTGCTCATCGGCGAGCCCGGCGTCGGCAAGACGGCGATCGTCGAGGGCCTGGCCCAGCGGATCGTCGCGGGCGAGGTCCCCGACACCCTGAAGGACAAGCGGGTCGTCTCGCTCGACCTGTCCGGCATGGTGGCGGGAGCGCAGTACCGCGGCCAGTTCGAGGAACGGCTGAAAAAGGTCATCGAGGACGTCCGGAAGGCCGAGGGCGAGATCGTCCTCTTCATCGACGAGCTCCACACGGTCGTCGGCGCGGGCGCGACCGGCGAGGGCTCGATGGACGCCGGCAACATGCTCAAGCCCGCCCTGGCGCGCGGTGAACTGCACGTGGTCGGCGCGACCACGATCGACGAGTACCGCAAGCACGTCGAGAAGGACGCCGCACTCGAACGCCGCTTCCAGCCCGTCCTCATCCCGGAGCCGACCGTCGAGGAGACCGTGCAGATCCTCGAAGGGTTGCGGGACGCCTACGAGGCCCATCACCAGGTCCGGTTCGCCGACGGGGCCCTCGCGGCCGCCGCCGAGCTGTCCGACCGCTACATCAGCGACCGCTTCCTGCCCGACAAGGCCATCGACCTGATGGACCAGGCCGGCGCCCGAGTACGGCTCCGCAGCACCGGCCGGTCCACCGAGGTCGTCGAGCGCGAGGACCGGCTCGCCAAGCTGCGCCGCGAGAAGGACCAGGCCGTCGCGGGCGAGGAGTTCGAGAAGGCGTCGGAGCTGAAGCGACGGATCGCGGAGGTGGAGGCCGAACTCGCCGGCATCGAGGAGCGGCGCGAGGGCGTCGTCTCGGTCACGGCCGCCGACATCGCGGACATCGTCTCCCGTCGTACCGGAATCCCCGTCGCGCAGCTCACCACCAGCGAGAAGGAACGTCTTCTCCGCCTGGAGGAGGAGATGCACGCCCGGATCGTCGGCCAGGACGAGGCGGTCAGCGCGGTCTCCGAGGCGGTGCGCCGCAACCGCGCCGGCATGGGGGACCCCAACCGGCCCGTCGGTTCCTTCCTCTTCCTCGGCCCCACCGGCGTCGGCAAGACCGAACTGGCCAAGACCCTGGCCGAGCTGCTCTTCGGTGACGAGAACCGGATGATCCGGTTCGACATGAGCGAGTTCCAGGAGAAGCACACGGTCGCCCGGCTGGTCGGAGCGCCTCCCGGGTACGTCGGCTACGAGGAGGCCGGCCAGCTCACCGAGAAGGTCCGCCGCCGGCCGTACAGCGTGGTGCTGTTCGACGAGGTGGAGAAGGCGCACCCGGACGTCTTCAACACCCTTCTGCAGATCCTGGACGACGGGCGGCTGACGGACGGCCAGGGCCGCACGGTGGACTTCCGCCACTGCGTCGTCATCATGACGTCGAACATCGGCGCCCACCGCATCCTCGCCCACCGGGGTGACGCGGCCGAGCTGAAGGACGAGCTGATGGAGGACCTGCGGGGCCGGTTCCTGCCCGAGTTCCTCAACCGCATCGACGACATCATCGTCTTCCACAGCCTCACCGAGCAGGACCTGTCGGAGATCGTCGAACACCTCCTGGACCGCAGCAGACACCGCGTCCACGCCCAGGGGCTGAAGCTGGAGGTCACCGAGGCGGCGAAGAAGCTGCTCGTCGCCCACGGCTACCAGCCGGAGTTCGGTGCCCGTCCGTTGCGCCGCACCATCCAGGCCGAATTGGACAACCGGATCGCCTCGCTGCTGCTCGGCGGGGAGGCCAACCCCGGCGACACCATCGTCGCCGACGTGATCGAGGACTCCCTGCACTGCACGATCCGCCGCGCCGCCGAGGGGATTCCGTCGGAGGGTCTGGGGTAGACGCGCGACGAACGCACGTGGAGACGTACGGAACGCGGGCGGGAGCGCACAACGGGCACGCGGACACGTGGACACAACGGCACGAGGGCACGAGGGCACGAGGAGGAGGACGTGGTTCCGAAGGCCGCGCTGAGCGAGTACCACCGGCGCCGGGACTTCTCCCGGACCGCCGAGCCGAAGGGCGGAGGGACGTCCGCCGCGCCGGGTGCGCGGCCGTCGTTCGTGGTGCAGATCCACGACGCGACCGCGATGCACTTCGACTTCCGGCTCGAAGTGGACGGGGTGCTGAAGTCCTGGGCGGTCCCCAAGGGACCGTCGGCCGATCCGCACGACAAGCGCCTCGCGATGCCGAC
The DNA here is from genome assembly GCF_040302485.1 of Streptomyces sp. NPDC126499. Classification (NCBI taxonomy): domain Bacteria; kingdom Bacillati; phylum Actinomycetota; class Actinomycetes; order Kitasatosporales; family Streptomycetaceae; genus Streptomyces; species Streptomyces sp. NPDC126499. The sequence goes on from NZ_JBEOUO010000005.1 coordinate 10,035, forward strand.
CGAGGACCATCCGCTGGAGTACCGCGACTTCGAAGGGGTGATCGCCCCCGGCGAGTACGGGGCGGGCACGGTCATCGTCTGGGACGAGGGCACCTACCGGAACCTGTCCGAGGACCGCTCCGGCCGCGAGATCCCCTTCGCCGAGGCCCTCGACCGGGGGCACGCCTCCTTCTGGCTGGACGGGCACAAGCTGCACGGCGGCTACGCCCTGACCCGTATCCGCGACGGCTCCGGCGGGGAGCGGGAGGCGTGGCTGCTGGTGAAGCGGGCCGACGGGCGCGCCCATGAGGGCGACGGCGGCACCGATCCACGCCGGGCCCGGTCCGCCCGCACCGGCCGCACCCTCGGCCAGGTGGCGGGGGACGCCTCGTGACGGCGGCCCGGAGCGGGGCGAAGGAGATCCGGGTCGGCCGGCACACCGTGGAGGTCGGCCGTCCGGAGAAGGTCCTCTTTCCGGCCGACGGCATCACCAAGGCCGATCTGGCCGACTACTACCGGCGGGTGGCCGCCCGGATGCTGCCGCATCTGCGCGGCCGCCCGCTGATGCTCGAACAGCGTCCCGACGGCATCGACGACCCCGGCTTCATGCGGAAGGACGTCCCCGGCCACTTCCCCGACTGGCTGGCCCGGGTGGAGCTGCCCAAGGAGGACGGGACCGTCACCTACGCGCTGTGCGAGGACGCGGCCTCCCTGGTCTATCTGGCAAGTCAGGCGTGTGTCACCCCGCACCGCTGGCTCTCCCGCGCCGACCGGCCCGACCACCCCGACCGGCTGGTGTTCGACCTGGATCCGCCCGGCGACGACTTCGACGCCGTCCGCCGGACGGCGCGGCGGCTGCGCGTGCTCCTCGACGAGCTGGAGCTGCCCTCGCTGCCGATGTCGACCGGCTCGCGCGGCCTGCACGTGGTGGTGCCGCTGCTGCGCCGGGACTCCTTCGACGACGTACGGGCCTTCGCCCGGGAGGCGGCGGACCTGCTGGCCGACCGGTACCCGGACGAGCTGACGACGGCGGCTCGCAAACGGGACCGCCGCGGGCGGCTCTACCTGGACGTCCAGCGCAACGGGTACGCCCAGACCGCCGTCGCCCCCTACGCCGTCCGGGCCCGCCCCGGCGCCCCCGTCGCGGCGCCGCTGGCCTGGGACGATCTGGACGATCCCGACCTGACCGCCCGCCGCTGGACCCTGCCGGACGCGGACCAGCTCCTCGCCCGCGACCCGTGGCGTGACCCACCGCGCGGCCGCTCCCTCGCGGCGGCGCGGCGCCGGCTCGCCGCCCTGCGGTCGGACCGGTGACCTTTGCCGTAGGCCGGGCGCGTACCCGACCCCAGCCGTTATCTCGGCCCAGGAGAGTGGTGGGACCGGACGGTGAAGGCTTGGTGACTCAGACTCCGATCCGTGTCCAGGTGTCGCCGGCGCGGAGCCAGAGGAAGCCGTCGCGCCCTTGGGCGCAGCGCATCACGACAGGACCGGGGAGTCGCAGCTTCTCCTGGGCGGTGATCACCCAGGCATCACCGACGAGCTCCGCGCGGCTCAGCTCGACGTCGGGGCGGTTGTGGAACCGGTGGCTGAGGATCATCCGGGTGCCGCGGACGGCGATGCCGTCGGTGTCTTTCACAGGGTTGCGGTAGTTGCTGACGTCACCGGTGGCGGGGTCCACTCGGGACAGGAAGGCACCCTCGTGGCTGTACCAGGCGAGCCAGGCCACGGCCTCCTCGGTGGCGCCTGCGCTTCCACCAAGGGGCCATACCGGTAGCCGTCCTTGAGGGCTCCAGGTGTGGATGCCGTCGGTGTCCCAGCGGGCCAGGCCGGCACTGGTCTCCGGGTGGTCCCCGTAGATGCCCTCGTCACCGTAGGAGGTCCAGATGCCGCCGTCGCGGTCCGTGACGATGTAGTCGATGTCGTCACCGATACAGAGGTGACTCACCGGGTGCCCCCCAGGGGAGTACACCACCGCGTTCCTCTCCCAGCTCCCGTCCCGGTCCCGCCTTGTACGGCCTGATGCCAGCAGAAAACGTGACCACGAAAGCAGGGCCAGGTGGCTCGTCCCCGGGCTTATGCCGGTGACACGGATGCGGTGTTCCGCTCCGTCCGAGATCACGACCAGTATGCCGTCACACGGAGCCGTCACACTCCATCCGACCCAACCCTTGACGTACGGGGAACGACGCAGGTGCCGTTCCTGAACCAGCACCACCGCAAGTTCGCTACCCGGTCCGACGCTCCACCACAGGGCCCGCCAGCCGGCCCGGGCATCCTCAGGGGGCAAGCTCCACACGACCGGCGGTTCGCCACGTGCCATCGACATTCACCTTTGGGACTCCAGGGCACAGCGGCACCCGAAGACGCGCACGTTACCGGACGGCGACTGTAGCCCTTCGACCGACCCCTGGCCCGGAGCGTTTCTCTTTGATGGGTCGGTCGGTTGACGGGCGTGTCCGTCCGATCGCTGGTTACCGATGCGATGCGGACACGCGCCGGGGCCGGACCCGTCCTCGGACGGGGCCGGCCCCGGGGTTCGTCGGTCGTGGGGAGGTCAGACGCGGTCCGCCGCGATCAGGAGGTACTGGAAGGAGCCGTCCTTGTACGACTCGATGAACGCCTCCTCGATGCCGGTGACCAGGGAGGAGGTGGCCCGCAGCTCCCAGTACGGGAGGGTGTCGGCGGTCAGGTCGATCACCGCCTGCGGCACGAGGCGGTTGTCGGCCATCGCGCGCAGGTATTCGCGGCGGGAGTGGATGTTGCACTCGAAGTGGGCGTTGATCTGGGAGACCCACTTCGAGGGCTGCCCGTACTTCGGGTTCCAGCAGCCGGTGATGGTGACGTAACGGCCGCCGACGGCGAGGACCCGGGAGTGCTCGGCGAAGAGGTCGTGCAGGTCCACGTACATGCTGGACTCGTTGTTCCACGAGCCGGCCATCTGCCCCGTCTCGAACGGGGTGTCGAGCATGTTGCACACCCGGGCGCGGACGTGGTCCTCGATGCCGAGTTCCCGGGCCCGCCCGTTGGCGAAGTCGGCCTGCTTCGCGGACAGGGTGACGCCCTCCACCGTGCAGCCGAAGCGCTGGTGGGCCATGACCATCGAGCCGCCGCGGCCGCAGCCCGCGTCCATCAGCGTGTCGTCGCGCCCGATCGGGCCGAGGTGGTCGAGCAGGATCTCGGCCTGCGCCGACTCCAGACGGTGGAGCTCGGCGATCAGCTTCTTCTCGTACTCGCTGTCCTCGGGGTCCCCCAGAGCGGCGTGGTCGACGGCGCCGACGCCGTAGTGGTGGTGGTAGAGCCCGTCGACATCGCCGAGGCGCAGGTTCACGGGCCTGGCCTCGTTGTTCCAGTAGCGGGCGATGTCCCCCTGGTAGGGCGTCGCGGGCGACGGGACGAACGCGGAGGCGTTGTCGGCGGTGGTGAACTCGGTGCTGGTCACAGATAAGGGTCCGTTTCTTACCAGAAGTCGGGCAGGCTGTAGCGGTAGGTGTTGGTCTGGTGCCAGTAGTGGTTGCCGTCGACCCACACGGCCACGCCCTTCAGGAAGCGCAGCACGGTCGGTACGGGGCAGGTGGCGGCCAGTTCGGCGGCCTCGGCCTCGAAGGCGTGCATCAGGTCGTTGTGGACCTCGACGGCCTTCAGATAGGCCTCCTTGTCGGAGAGGCCCTCGCGTTCGGCGATCACCACGGGCAGGTTGAGGTGCTTGCCGGGGCTGTTGAGCTCCTTGGTGTAGGAGTACAGGTCGTTGACGATGGTGGTCGCGTTCCCGGCGAGCGCGATGACCCGCTGCATGGCGGGCTGGGCGTGCAGGTCCGCCGGCAGTTCGTAGCCGCCGACGGTGTCGGTGATGGTCGGGCAGGGGCGGAAGTTGTTGAACTGGCGCATCGCCAGGTACTCCCACACCTCGGGTACGTGGCCGGTCTCGGCCCAGGCGGCCTCGGCGAGATAGCCCATGTGCAGCCGGGCCATGTCGTGCCGGTAGCGGTCCGCCTGGGAGGCGGTGGCCGACTGGACGAAGTACGCCATGGCGGAGCGGTAGGCGCGCCGCGGGGCGTCCGAGCCGAGCGACTCGGCCCAGCCGGGGGCGTACTCCGGGGTGGTGTGCAGCGGGTCGAGGGCCGTGTGGGCGAGCAGGAGCCGGCTGCCGAGGCCGATCGGGGAGCCGCCGTGGTCCTCGCAGTAGCAGTCGTCGACGGCGTTCTCGGCCACCATCAGGCGGGTGGCGATCATCAGGTGGTCGACCGTCGGGGCGTCCGGGTGGCAGGCGACCATGTAGCGCCCGACGGAGAAGCCGTCGAACTCGCCTTCCCACTCGTCGGGGAAGAGGTCGACCTCGTCGACCGCCCAGTCCTTGATCCGGCGGCTGACCTCCGCCACCCGGGCCTGGTCGGGCTCCGGGATCGGGTGGTGGTAGAGGCCGGGGATCGGGGTGCCCTCCGCCGGGGCGGGGGCCTGCGGCGGGGCGGGCGGCTCGGGCCGCCGGGCCAGGGAGAGTGCCGTGGTCCCGAGCCCGCTCGGTCCGCGCAGGATCCGTGCGAGCTCGGGGTGGGGCGGTGCGGGTGCGGCGGCGGGTGCGGCCGGCTCGGAGGGTGCGGCCGTCCCGGCGGGCGGGAACGGGAGGGCCGGCGCGCCGGGCAGCGACGGCCGTGCGGGCGGGGCGGACGAGGAAGGGGAGGGCGGGCTCGACTGCACAGGGGAAAGCCCGGGATCGGGCATCCGTGGCTCCTTGCTGGGGTGAGTGGGCCGTCCCGGCCCGGGGAAGCCCGGCGCGGCCCTCGGAAGGTTCCTCGACGGGCGTACTAGTCGCGCCTGCGGGCGATCTGCACGTTCTCCAGCACACCGAGCGCGTCGGGGACGAGGACGGCGGCGGAGTAGTACGTGGTGACCAGGTACGAGATGATCGCCTGCTCGCTGATGCCCATGAAGCGCACCGAGAGGCCCGGCTCGTACTCCTCCGGCAGTCCGGTCTGGCGCAGCCCGATGACGCCCTGGTTGTCCTCGCCGGTACGCATGGCGATGACGGAGCTGGTCTGCTCCTTGCTGATCGGGATCTTGTTGCAGGGCAGGATCGGGACGCCGCGCCAGGCCGGGACGAGCTGGCCGCCGAGGTCGACGTGGTCGGGGTAGAGCCCGCGGGCGTTGAACTCGCGTCCGATGGCGGCGATCGTCTTGGGGTGGGCGAAGAGGAACTTGGTGCCGCGGCGGCGGCAGAGCAGTTCATCGAGGTCGTCCGGGGTGGGCGGGCCCGAGTGGGTCTGGATCCGCTGCTTGAAGTCGGCGTTGTGGAGGAGGCCGAACTCGCGGTTGTTGACGAGCTCGTGCTCCTGGCGCTCGCGCAGTGCCTCGATGGTGAGCCGCAGCTGTTCCTCGGTCTGGTTGTGCGGCCCGTTGTAGAGGTCGGCGACGCGGGTGTGGACCTTGAGGACGGTCTGGGCGACGGAGAGCTCGTACTCGCGCGGATTGAGCTCGTAGTCCACGAAGGCGCCGGGCAGTTCGACCTCGCCGACGTGGCCGGCCGACATGGCGATCTCGGCCTCGCCGTGACGGTTCTGCCGCTGCTTCGGCAGGGAACTGAACGCCTGGATGTGGGCCTCGAGGGCGGGCGACTGGGCCATCACGGAGGCGAAGTCGGAGCGGGAGAGGGTGAGCAGGGTGCCGGGGGTCTCGGCGGTGGCGGTGTAGTCCCACGTGGCGTCGGCGTCCAGGAGGGCGTTCTCGCCGAACCGGTCGCCGTCGGCGAGGACGGCGACGGAGACCTCGTCCCCGTACTTGCCGGTGGAGGTCTGGTTGACGCGGCCGTGGGCGATGAGGTGGATCTGGTCGGCGGGGGCGCCGCGCTCGACGAGGACCTCGCCGGCGCGGAAGTCGCGCTGGACGCAGCGGCCGGCCAGGGCGGTGAACACCTCCTCGTCCTCGAAGCCGCGCAGCAGGGCCAGTTCGCCGAGCTCGCGGGGGATCACGCGGACGGCGGCGCCGTCCTGGACGAACTCGATGACCCCGTCTCCGACGGTGTAGGTGAGCCGGCGGTTCACCCGGTAGGTGCCGCCCTTCGTCTCCACCCAGGGGAGCGTGCGCAGCAGCCACCGGGAGGTGATCTCCTGCATCTGCGGGGCGGACTTGGTCGTGGTGGCGAGGTTCCGGGCAGCCGCGGTGCTCAGGCTGGACTGCTGCCGCGGCGGCTCCACCTGAGTCTCCGGACCGGTCTCAACGGTCATGGAACGAGCACTCCTTCGGAAGGCGGAAAAGCGGAAAACCCGATGCAATCACCGGGAATCCGGGCCAGACCGGCCAGATCGGCCAGATCCTGGGGAACAGTAACGCTCCGTGCGCACGGTGTGCCGCATGGGACCGGAGGCATTACCTCGATGCGGTGATCTTGTCCGTCGCGGGGTTTATCCCGGTGACCGACCACATTCGAGCCAGTCGCGCGAGGGCGCCCGGGCGGCGTTCCGTCGCCGCGCCCGAGCGCCCCATTGCCTTTCCTGTCACGCTTCGTGAGGTTTCACCGGCGGGGATGCGCAGCGTTCGCGCGGTGCTCCGGGGCCGCGTCGCGGCGGCGGAAACGCCGGTGTCGTCTTCGTGGGGAGAGGTTTCCGGCCACCGTCAGGGCCGGACGCGCTCCGTGGACGGTCGGGCCGTCGAGAGCGGCTCGGCGATGTCCTCCAGGGAGCGGCGTTCGGCGTTCACCGCCAGGAACACGGCGACGAGGCCGGCGACGCACATGAGGGTGGCGCCGACCTGGAAGGCGAGGACGGTGTCGGCGACCACGCCCGACTCGGTGAGGCCGGCGAAGATCAGGGGGCCGCTGATGCCGCCGGCCGCGGTGCCGAGGGCGTAGAAGAAGGCGATGGCCATGGCCCTGGTCTCCATGGGGAAGACCTCGGAGACGGTCAGGTAGGCGCTGGAGGCGCCGGTCGACGCGAAGAAGAGCACCGCGCACCAGCAGGCGGTGAGGGTCGCCGCCGACAGGGAGCCCCGGCCGAAGAGCCAGGCCGTGGCGAACAGCAGGAGGCCGGACAGCAGGTAGGTGGAGGAGATCATGACGCGGCGGCCGACGGTGTCGAAGAGCCGGCCGAGCAGCAGCGGGCCGACGAAGTTGCCGGCGGCGATGACGGCGAAGTAGTAGCCGGTGTGGCCGGTCGGCACGTCGTAGAAGGTGGTGAGGATGGCGCCGAAGCCGAAGGTGATCGCGTTGTACAGGAACGCCTGGCCGATGAAGAGCGACAGGCTGAGGACGGCGCGGCGCGGATAGCGGGCGAAGACGGTCTTCGCGATCTCGCCGAAGCCGACGCTCCTGCGCTGGTGGATGGTGATGTCACGGGCGGGCGGCGGGAGCTGTTCGCCCTTCTCGCGTTCGATCTCGCGCTCGACGGAGGAGACGAGCTGCTCCGCCTCCTCGCCGCGGCCGTGGATGAACTGCCAGCGTGGGCTTTCCGGTACGTGCCGGCGGACGAGCAGGATGACCAGGCCGAGGACCACGCCGAGGGCGAAGCTGAGCCGCCAGCCGAGGTTCTCGGGGAAGATGTCGGTGTCCAGCATGACGATGGACAGCAGGGCGCCGCCGATCGCGCCGAGCCAGTAGCTGCCGTTGATGATCAGGTCGACCCGGCCCCGGTAGAGGGACGGGATCAGTTCGTCGATGGCGGAGTTGATGGCCGCGTACTCGCCGCCGATGCCGAAGCCGGTGAGGAAGCGGAAGAGGAAGAACCACCAGACCTCGGTCGACAGCGCGGTCAGCGCGGTCGCGGCCAGATAGACCGCCAGGGTCACCATGAAGAGCCGTTTGCGGCCGTAGCGGTCGGTCAGCCATCCGAAGAACAGCGCCCCGGAGCAGGCTCCGGCGACGTACAGGGCGGCGGCGACGCCGGTGACCTGCGCGGAGGTGATGGCGAGTCCGCTGCCGTCCTCGGCGATGCGGCCGGCGACGTTGCCGACGATGGTGACTTCGAGACCGTCGAGGATCCAGACGGTGCCGAGGCCGATGACGATCATCCAGTGCCAGCGGGACCAGGGCAGCCGGTCCAGGCGCGCCGGTACGGCGGTGGTGACCGTGCCGGTCTCCGCGGGCACGGGCGCGGACGACGATGGGGCCGTCATGTCAGCATCTCCTCCTGCTTGTGGTTTCTCCTCGTCAGGCGGCGCCGCCACTGGCGCCGTCCACGGCGTTCGCGCCCGTGCCGGTCGAGCTCTTCCATCAGCCGCCGTCCCCGGTGCTCGGGGTCGAGCTCGTCCAGGACGCGGTCGACCTCGGTGAGCATCGCCCCGTACAGCTGCCAGCGGGCGGGCTCGCGCAGCGCGAGGGCGAGCAGCAGGCCGGCGGCCCGGTCCCGGCAGACGCGGGCGGCCCGCAGTTCGCCGGCGAGCCGTGTCTCGGCCGCCTCGGCCGCCTCGCTGCCGGACACGGTGACGAGGACGGCGAAGCTGACGAAGGCGTCGGCGGTGTGCTGGGCGGTCTCCTGCAGGGCGAGGGCGGTCGGGCGGGGCAGCAGGTCCCGGCCGGCGCGCTCCTTCGCCAGGTCGGTGATGGTGCGGGTCAGCACGCGCAGCACGACGGCGCAGATCTCCAGCGTGTCGAGGCCGGTGCGCAGCACGATGCGGTGCAGCAGCCCCTCCTTGACGCGCGGGTTGAACCGGAGGCTGTCCTCGGCGGTGCGCAGGGCGCCGTCGACGTCGGCGACGTCGTTGTCGAGCCGGCGTGCCTCGTGCAGCCGGGCCGCGGCCCGTTCGTACGGGGGTGCGCCGGTGAACTCCTCGGCCACGTCGAGCAGCAGTCGGCGCATCCGCCGGGCCAGGTCCTCGATGGACTCCCCGGCCGTGTCCACCCAGACGGGCGGCGCGAGCACCAGGTTGAAGAGCATGCCGACGACGGCGCCGATCAGGGTCTCCAGGACCCGGTCCCAGGCCGTGTGGGCCACCTGGGTGACGCCGAGCACGAGCATCGCGCTGATGGCGACCTCGGGGATGAACTCCTCCACCTTGACCAGCCGTCCGACGAGGAGGGAGGCCAGGATGACGAGGGCGAGGCTCCACCAGGAGAGGCCGACGAGCACGCTGAACGCGATGGCGATGAGCACGCCCACGACGACGGAGTTGACCCGGCGCAGGCTGGTGGTCAGGGTCGAGTAGAGCGTGACCTGGACGACGAGCAGCGCGGTCAGCGGCGCGGTCAGCGGCACCGGCTCGCTGCTGAGCCAGAGCGCGACGACGTACGACAGGGTCGCCGCCGCCGTGGACCGTACCGTCTGGACGGCGAACGGATCGCGCCGCAGCTTTCTCATCAGCTCGGTGTCCCGGGCACTCCGCCTTATGGGCTGCGTCACGTGCTCCCTCGCTTCGCCGTACGGTGTCCCGCCCGCCCGAGCGTGCCATCCCGCCCCCGTCGGCGCTCTTCCGGCACACCGGGCCCACGTCCGTGTGCCCTCCGAAGGGGGAGGGCACGTCACACGCCTGCCCCGCCCGGCGCGGTCCACGCCCGGGGTCGGACGACGGGGAGTCCGTACGGCGGAGGGCCGGGCGCCGGGCGGCCGGGAGCGCGGCCGGGGGGCGGCGCGACCGGGGGGCGCGACCGGGGAGGGTGGCGCGGCGGTCTCAGCGGCCCTTGTGCAGTAGCTCGTTGACCAGCGCGCCGTCCGCGGGCAGCACCCGGCCGTGCCGCAGCGTCATCCCGAGGGCTTCGGCAAGACCGTTCAGGCCGGTGTCCACGGCCGCCTCGACGGCCACGGCGAGGCCCGTGACGGCCGCCCGCCCTTCCCGTACGCCCGTCAGGGCGAGGCCGGCGGCGAGCAGGAGGGCGGCAGGGCGGCGCAGCCGGGGCGAGCGGGCCGGACCACAGCCGGCCGACCCGGAGGTGGCGCCCGGTCTCCCAGGGCGGCGCCCGGGTGTGATCACGCGCCCCCGGCCGGCCGACGGCCTCGGCAGCCCTGGTGTTCCTCCGCTGCCCGCCGGGCGAGGAATCGCCTCGCCGCCTCGACCGTCTCCGTGCGGAGCTCGTCGACGGTCACGCCCCAGCCTCCTCCCAGCAGGCCAGGTGCCGGCCGCGGTCGACGAGTTCGCCCAGCGCCTCGGGGTGACCGAGGCGGTCCGAGAGTTCCGCCCAGATCAGGTCGGCGCCTGCGGCGGGATCCAGTGTCCCGTCGACGATCTGTTCGGCGACCCAGGTGACCTCGGCCCACAACGCGGCCCGGGGGTCGTCCGGTGCGCGGAACGACAACCCCAGCTCCTCCAGCACGAGGTCGAACAGCGGGGGTGCGTCCGGCTCTTCGCTCCTTGTCAGTCCGGCCAGGAGGGCGAGCGAGGGACTGCTCACGCCGGCGAGCAGCGCGTCGAGCCCCGCCTGGACGAGCCGGTCGGATCCGACATGCCGGCCGAAGGCCCTTTCCTTCGCGAGGTGATGGAGCTGCTGGAGGGCGTCGGAAGGGGCGGGGTGGTTCGGCGCCGCGGAGGGGGCGGCGCTCACCGCTGCTCGCCGCCACGGGAGTGGAGCACGGCCGTCGCGATCTCCCGCACCCGGTCCATGGTGATTCCCGTGCGCTGTTCGACGGCGAGAGGGTGGTGGGTGGGTTCGAGCTCGACATAAGGCCGCTCGCCGACCGGGCGGGTGTGGACGTGGGTCTTCAGGTTGAGGGTCGTGGCCGGGTAGACCGGCAGGTCGGTGGTGAGCCAGCCGAAGTACGGCTCCTCGCTCTCGCGGCCCGGCCTGTCCCACAGGTCCGCCGCCCGGGAGAAGTTCGCACGGCTGAGCGAGACCCAGACGCCCCAGGAGAACACCTCGCCGGCGTCGACGACGGGTATCTCGATGAGGCCCTTGACGAAGTAGTGCTGTCCGCGGACCACGCACTGGTCCGACGAGAGCAGGCAGTCGCCGGCGTCGGCGAAGGCCGGCTCCCACACGGCCGGGGCCTCGGCCGTGTAGTTCATCGGCAGCTCAGGGTGGTGGGCCCCGCAGCACGTGCAGGTGAATCCGGGATCACTCGTCATGGGGCTGGAGCCTAGTGACGGGCGTCGGTGCGGCGTCGGGCGGGCGGCGCGGTCGTCCACGCCGGTCAACCTCTTCAAGGACGCCGGGCCCGGGGCGGAGTGTCGTCATGGCGGCGGTGCGTGACCGAGGGGCTGGCCCAGCAAGAGATGGTTAGGTTAGCCTTACCTCACCGTCGCCGACCCGTCCCGCGAGGAGTCACCTTGAGCGCCGCCCACGACACCGTCCCGCCCGAGCAGACCGCGGCCGAGCACGTCCGTTCCGTACTGGCCAGGGCCATCTCCCTCTCCCTCACCCTGGACGGCCAGGACGTCGACCTCATCGGCATGCACTCCGTGGACGCCGAAGGACGGATCACCCTCCATCTCCCTGCCGACAGCCCCCTGGCCCTCCGGGTCGCCACCGGGCCGGACGACGGCCCCGCCGCCGTGCTGGAGTTCACCGACATCGCCCCCACGCCGCTGCGCGACCGGGTACGGGCCAGGGTGACGATCTCGGGGCGGCTCGCCCCGATGGTGGCGTACGGCGGCGCCGCGGCCCGGCTCGAGCCGGCGCGGGTGACGCTGCGCACCGCGACCGGGACCCACGAGGTCGGCCTCGGCGCGTTCACCCTTGCCGAGGCCGACCCGCTCGCGGTCGAGGAGGCCGCGATGCTCACGCATCTCGCCGACGCCCACGAGGAGATGGTGGCGGACCTCGTGGTCCTCGCCGGATCCCGCCTGCCGCACGGCGTGGTGCGGGCCCTGCCCCTCGCCGTCGACCGGTACGGCATCACCCTGCGCTGCGAGTACCGCGAAGGGCACTGTGACCTGCGCCTGCTGTTCCCTGCCACGGCCCGCGACGCGGCCGAGGCCGGGGAGCAGGTCAGGCGGCTCCTTGCGACGCCGCGCTGCGCGCACCACCACCGCCACCCGTCCCCCCGCCCCTGACCCGTCAGCACAGCGCGTCCCACTGGTGCAGTGCCCGGAGGGCGGCGGCACGGAGGCCGGGGGCCGCGGGGCCCGATCGGGCCTGCGGACCGGCGGGGCCGGCGGGGCCCGGGGTCAGGAGGAAGTCGGCGACCGGCGTGAGGAGAAGCGGGGTGCCGGCGGCGGGGGTGAGGAAGCGGGCCCGGTCCCAGGTGTGCCGGATGACGGTGCGGCGGAGCAGGATGCCGTGCCGGGCGAGGCGGGGCGGAGTACGGGAGGCCGCGGCGCGGCGCCGGTGTTCGGGGGCGAGCTCGCGGGCGAGAGCGGCGCGGACGGCGGCGAGCGGGCCGAGCGGGAGGTGCTCCGCGGCGCGGTCCAGGAGCGCGGCGGCCTCCGGGGCCAGCCGGTAGGCGGCGAGGACGGCGGCGGTCTCGGCGGCGTCGAAGGAACGGCCGGTGAGCGCGGCGACATCGAGGAGGGCGAGGGGGCCGGGGGGCGGCGCGGGCCGGTGCAGCCGGGACTCGGCGAGGGCGATGAGGCACTCCACGTGTTCGTCGGCGACCAGGTACGGCCGTACGGGCACGGTCGACCCGTCGCCGGGAAGCGCGGCCGTGCTGAGGTGGACGCGGTACCAGGGGTCGGCCAGCGGGTCCTCGGCGGGCCAGTGGACCGTGACGGCGGTGTGGTGCGGGCGCTCGCCGAGCAGGGACACGTCGACGTGCTCCACGGGGTGGTCGGTGACCACCCGGATGACGGCCTGCCAGAGCGCCGCCTCGTCGGGGGCGACGAGTTCGAGGCCGTCCAGGGGGCGGAGCAGACCCGGCGGGTAACAACCGGCGAGCGGGAGACCGCGGATGGCGCGGACACCCGTGGCGCGGGCGAGGTCGGCGGCCAGGCGGGCGTAGTGGGCGGCGCGGTCGCGGGCCCGGCGCAGTTCGGCCCGCGCGGGCTCGCCCATCCGCACCCCGTCGCGGACCAGCGCGGAGAGCACCAGATGCGGCAGATGGCGGCAGGACCGGGCGCGGTGGAGCAGTTCGGCGGGCCCGTCGGCCGGGTCGGCGTCGAGCAGCCGGTACAGCAGTGCGGTATTCACGGACGTCCGCCTCCGAAGGTAGGGTCAGGGCCCGGCTCCACCGGCGGGCGCGAGGGGCGGGCGGCGGGCCCCGTACCGTCTCCGGCCGGCCCGCGGCACGACGATTCTGCCCAGCGGGGTTCAACACCCGGTCACCACACGCTCAACACACTCTCGACACCGAGTACGACGCTGTGGTTAAAAAGGTGACACAAATCTGACATGCGTGCCGACGGGGGTGGGCACCGTGTTCCGGGGTGTTGGGGGCACAATGGGCGATCTCCGTTTCTCGTTACTCGGTCTCATGCGGGCTCACCGGGGCACCACCGCGCTCAAGGTGGGAAGTCCGCAGCAGCAGGCGATGCTGGCGGTGCTCCTGCTGCGGCCGGGGTACGCGGCGAGTGCCACCGATCTGATCTCCGCGCTGTGGGGCGAGGAGCCGCCGGGCGCGGCGATGACCACGGTGCGCACCTACGCATGGCGCTGGCGCAAGGTGCTGGACGCCGAAGGGAAGGGTGGGGAGGGGCCGGCCGGGGGCAGGGCCGGGACGGGAGCTCGGGCCGGAACCGCGGCCGGGGCCGAGCGTCCGGCGTCGAGCGTGCTGGTGTCCATGGGTGATGGCTACCGGCTGGTCCTGCCGAAGCTCGCCGTGGACGCGGCCCGGGCGGAGGCACTGGGCACCGAGGCGGAGCGCACCGCGCGGACCGATCCGCTGCGCGCCCGTGACCTGCTCAACCAGGCGTTGGAACTGTGGCAGGGCGAGCCGCTGGCCGGCATCCCCGGTCCGTTCGCGGAACGGCACCGGCAGCGGCTCGAAGAACTGCGCCTGACCCTGCTGGAGGAGCGCATCGGCCTCGACCTGACGCTCGGCCGCCACTCGCGCTGCATCCCCGAGCTGACCTCGCTGACCACCGAACACCCGCTGCACGAGCGGGCGTACGGGCTGCTGATGCGGGCCCTGTACCAGGCCGGGCGGCAGGCGGACGCGCTGGCCGTGTACCGCGGAGTGCGGCAGTTGTTCCTCGCGGAGCTGGGCGTCGCTCCGGGTGCGGAGCTGGATCAGCTGCACCGGAGGATCCTGGAGGGCGATCCGGCCCTGGCCGCTCCGGAGCCGAGCACGCTGACGGTCACGGCGACGGGGACGGGAACGGGGACTGGGACGGGGGCGGGGACCGGGACGGCAACACGGGCAGGGGCGCGCCCCGGGGAACCGGGTCCCGGGGAATCGGGGCCCGAGGCGGGGCGGCGGGCTTCGGAGGAGTCACCGGAGTCGTGGCGGGACACGGAGGCGGCCCGGGACGGCGGCGCGGAAGGGGCCGGTTCCGGTCCTCGCGCGGCCGGACCGGGCCGCCGGACCGAGCGGGAGGGCACGGACCCGGGTGAGGCGGGCCCAAGACCGGCCTCCGCACCGCCCAGACCGGCCCAGCTCCCGCCGGACGCCGCCGACTTCACCGGACGGACCGCACCCGTCCGGATGCTGGTCGAGGCGCTCGGCACCCCCTCGGCGCAGGCACTGGTGATCGCCACCGTGGTCGGCATGGGCGGGGTCGGCAAGACCGCGCTGGCGCTGCACGTGGCCCACCGGGTCCGGGAGAGCTATCCCGACGGCCAGTTGTACGTGGACCTGCGCGGCTCCGACCCCGTACCGGCCGATCCGGAGGCGGTGCTCAGCGGTTTCCTGGTGGCGCTCGGGGTGCCGGGCGACGCCGTGCCGGACGGCCTCGACGCACGTTCGGCGCTGTTCCGGTCCGTGGTGGACGGACGGCGGCTGCTGCTGGTGCTCGACAACGCCAAGGACGCGGCGCAGATCCGGCCGCTGCTGCCCGGATCGGTCGGCTGCGCGGTCCTCACCACGGGGCGCACCCGGCCGGCCGGGATCCCCGCCACGGTCCCGGTCGACCTGGACGTGTTCCAGCCCGCCGAGGCGCTGGACCTGCTCGGCCGCACCATCGGCACGGCACGTCTCGAAGCGGAACGGGAGGCGGCGCGCGAACTGGTGGTGGCCTGCGGCCATCTGCCGCTCGCCGTACGGATCGTGGCCGCCCGGCTCGCGGCCCGCCCGGGCTGGACCGTGGAGACCCTCAGCCGCCGGCTCCAGGTGGAGCGGCGGCGGATCGACGAGCTGCGGATCGGCGACCTGGCGGTCGCGGCGGCCTTCGAACTGAGCTACCGGCAGCTGACCGCCGACCAGGCGCGGGCGTTCCGGCTCGTCGCCTCGGTGGACGGTCCGGACATCGGGCTTCCGGCCGCCGCCGCGCTGCTCGACCTCGACGAGTACGACGCCGAGGACCTGCTGGAGGCGCTGGTGGACGTGGCGATGGTGGAGTCGCCGTTCCCGGGCCGCTACCGCTACCACGACCTGCTGCGGGCGTTCGCCCGGCGGCGTCCCGCGGAGGGGAAGGGCTCCTCCGCCTCGGCGGGGCACGGTACGGCGGCGGGCGGCGAGACGCCGGTCGGGGAGGTGGTGGTCGGAGAGGTGGTGGCGGCCCGGGACCGGCTGCTCGACCACCTCCTCGCCACGGCCTGTACGGCCTTCCAGCACGCGGTGCCGGGCGATCCGGCGGCGGGCGCCCTGGGCCCGGCGCACTCCCCGGGCGTGGCGCTGGCCGGACGTGAGGCGGCGCGGGAGTGGGCGGCGGCGGAGCGGGCGGGCGCGGCGGCGCTGGCGGCCCAGGTCGCGGCGGACGCGAGCGCGGGTACGACGACCGGGACGACGACCGCGACCGCGCCGACGGCTGGGGCGGTGACCGGCGTGCCGGGGACGGCGCTGCGGGCCGCGATCGACCTGCTGATCGCGCTCACCCCGTTCGTCCTCAGTCCGCCGAGCCGCCAACTGGCCACCACGGCGGACGCGTTGGCCGAGGCCGCGGTGCGGCACGGTGATGTACGGGCGGCCGGGCGGGCGCACTTCCTGCGCGGGAACGTGGCCCTGGCGGCGACCCGCCTCGACGCGGCCGAGGCGGCGGCCCGCCAGGCGGTGGCCGCGGCGCGGGCCGCCGGTGACACGGTGATCCTGCGCCAGGCGCTCAACGACCTCGGCCTGATCTGCCAGTTCCTCAGCCGCTTCGACGAGGCGGTGGACCACTACGACGAGGCGCTGGTGCTCGCGAACGAGCTGGGACACCGCTCCGGCGCCCTGGTGACGACCGTGAACGCCGCGCTGGCACGCGTACGCAGCGGGCGGGCCGCCGAGGCGGTGGAGATCTGTCACGAGGTGCTGGCCGAACTGCGGACCCGGCAGGACGACCCCGGGCGGGCGTACACCCTGTACGTCCTCGGCCTGGCGCTGCACGGACTCGGGCAGCACGAGGAGGCGTTGACCTGGTTCGGGGAGTGCCTGGCGGTGGCGACGGGGGCCGGTCTGCGGGACCGGGCCGCGCACGCGCGCTACCGGCTCGCGGACAGCCTGCGCTCGCTGGGCCGGGCCGACGAGGCGCTCGACCACGCCGGGCAGGCGCTGGTGCTCTGCGAGGAGCTGGGGGCGGAACGGGACCAGGCCCAGGCGCTGTGGGTGCTGGGCCGGGCGCTGATGGACCTCGGGCGCGGGGCCGAGGCCGGGGCGCGGCTGCGGCAGGCGTACGAGATCTTCCGCCGGCTGGGGCTTCCGGAGGCCGCCGAGGTGGCGGTGCTCCTGGAGGAGCCGGCGTTCGCGCTGGTCGATCCGTAGGGCGGGGGAGAAACGGTACTGCTCAGGATCGCGGAGGCGGATGCGGATGCGGATACGGATGCGGCGGCAGGGGCGGGGGCGGGACCGGCTCAGGAGCCGGTGCTGTTCCAGTCCTTGTCGTCGGTCGGGGTGGGGGTCGGGGTGGCCACCGTGCCGGTGACGGCCACGCCCTGGTCGGTGCCGGCGACGCCGTCGGCCATCGCCGTGCCCGCCGCGCCGAGGGCGATCACCGCGCCGAGACCGAGGCCCGCGACGACCAGGCGGATCCGGGTGGCACCGAGGGTGGTCGAACGCTTCGCCATGACTGCTCCCTAGGACGTCTTCCCTGGTGGGAAGGGGTTTTCCGGGGCTTCCCGAAGTGCTCCGGGCTGATGGCACCACCATGGCAAGGCGCGTTCAACGGCCGATCGACGCACGAGCACCGTGCGTCGATCGCCGTCGTTGATCGGGGGCCGAGCGGGGGCTGATCGGGGGCCGAGCGAGGGTTGACCGGGGTGTCGGTCGGGGCGTTGGTCACGTGTCGGCCGGGGCGTTGATCCGGGTGTTGTCGGGGCGTGGGACGGGCGCCACGTCAGAGGGACCCGTACGGGCTCAGCCTGCCTCGCGGATCTCCAGGGTGCAGCACTTCACGCTGCCGCCTCCCTTGAGCAGCTCCGAGAGGTCCACCCCGAGGGGCCGGAAGCCCCGTTCGCGCAGGCGGGCCGCCACTCCGGTCGCCGCCTCGGGCAGCACCACGTTGAGCCCGTCGCTCATGAGGTTGAGCCCGAACGCCTCCGCGTCCTCCTCCTCCACGAGCACCGCGTCCGGGAAGAGCCGTCGCAGCACCTCCCGGCTGCCGGGCGAGAACGCGCCGGGGTAGTAGACGATCTGGTCGGCGTCGAGGACGCCGAGCGCGGTGTCGAGGTGGTAGAAGCGCGGGTCGACGAGATCCAGGCCGATCACCGGGCGGCCGAGGAACTCCTGGGCCTCCGCGTGGCCCGCGGAGTCGCTGCGGAAGCCGCGTCCGGCCAGCAGGTGACGGCCCGTAAGCAGCAGGTCCCCCTCGCCCTCGTTGACGTGGAGCGGGTCGTGGGTGGTGAAGCCGTTGGCCCGGAACCACTCCAGGTAGGCGGGGCCCTCGGCGGCGCGCTCGGCGTCGCGGAACCGGGCGCCGAGCACACGGCCGTCGACGACGGTGGCGCCGTTCGCCGCGTAGACCATGTCGGGCAGTCCGGGCAGCGGGTCGATCAGGTCGACGCGGTGGCCCAGTTCGACGTACAGGTCGTGCAGCCGTTCCCACTGGACGACGGCGAGGTCGGTGTCGACCGGCTTGGCGGGATCCATCCAGGGGTTGATCGCGTAGCTGACCTCGAAGTGGGTCGGCCGGCACATCAGGAAGCGGCGCGGGCGGGCGGTGCGGGGCATGGAGGGCTCCCGGAGGTCGGGGTGCGCGCCGGAGAGGGACCGGACGGCGGGGACGAGGGGTTCAGGAGGAGGAGGCGGCGGGCCGGTCGGGGAAGCTCCGCAGCCCGCGCAGCGGACTGGCGAGGAGCACCGCGCCGGCCGAGAGCAGCACGCTCGCCATGATCCAGAGGGTGGTGCGGGCACCGAGCAACTCGCCCAGCCAGCCGCCGAGGAGGGCGCCGACCGGGATGGCGCTGAAGTTGACGGTCGAGGCGCTGGCCCGGATGCGGCCGATCATGGCGGGCGGGCAGTACGCCTGGTAGAAGCTGCCGGCGATGACGTTGCCGGCGATCACGCCGCAGACCGCGACCGCCCAGGCCACCGTGCTCACCGCGAGCGGCAGCCGCTCCCCCGCCAGCGGCAGGAGCAGGATGAACGGCGCCCCGACCAGTTCGCACAGCAGCAGGCCGCGTGCCGTGCCGAATCGGCGGGCGATCCGCCCGGCGAGCGCCGCCCCGGCCAGACCGCCGACCGACACCACGGCGAACACCGCCCCGACGCCGCCGGGCGTCACGCCCACGCTGCGGACCAGGAAGATCATCTGTACCGCCTGGATGCCGTTGAGGCCGAGGTTGCCGACGGCCGCGAAGCTCGCCAGCGTCCGCAGGTACGGGTCACGGACCAGGAACCGGACGCCCTCGCCGATCTCGCGCAGGATCCCGCGCCGCTCGGAGACCGGCGGCGGCTTCTCCTCGGCCCGGATGGAGCCCAGGAAGAGCGCCGAGACGAGGTAGGTGGCCGCGTCGGCGAGCAGACCGCTGGCCGCGCCGAACGCCTGGGCGAGCACACCGGCCAGGCCGGGGCCGGCGATCTCCGCCGCCGCGTCCCCGGACCGCAGCTTGACGTTGGCCTCCAGCAGGTCCTTCTTCGCGACCAGCGAGGGCAGGACCGCACCGTAGGCGGTGGACAGGAACACCTTCACCGCGCCGGCCAGCAGCGCCACCGCCACCAGCTGGGCCATGGTCAGCAGGCCGAACCAGCCGGCCACCGGCACGCTGCCGAACAGCAACAGCAGGAGCAGGTCGCAGACCAGCATCACCTTCAGCCGGGGCCAGCGGTCCACCCAGGCCCCGGCCAGCAGGCCGAGGAAGAGCCACGGCACCCAGGCGGAGGCGGTCAGCAGGCCGACCATGAACGGCGAGGCGTCCAGGGTGACGACGGCCACCAGCGCGAGCGCGACATTGCCGACGGCGGTGCCGAGGCCGCTGGTCGTCTCGCCGATCCAGAGCTTGCGGAAGTTTCCCTGGGCCCACAGGCCCCAGCGGCTCCTCGGCGGCGTGCCGTCCGCCGGGGAGGAGGCGGGCACCGGGGGCGGCTGGACGGAGGCGGTGGTCATCGCGGGTCACTCTCCAAGCTTCTCGGCCAGCACGGCGGCGATCCGGGCGAGCGGCTCCGGTCGCGTCATGGCGCCGTGTGTGCAGGGGATGCGGTGCTCCTCGACGCGGCCGTCGACGTACGGGCGCCAGGCCGTCCCGTAGGGCCAGTCGGCGGGCTTGTCGAGGGTGGCGCCGAAGAAGACGGCGTCGCCCCGGTAGCGGTCGGGCACGTGCTCGGCCATCAGCTTGCGGTGCTGGTCGAAGACGTCGGGCAGGATGCCGGCGGCTTCGCCGAGGAGTGCGGCGAGGGCGGCCTGGCCCTGCCCGTCGGCGGGATCGTGGCCGAGGGAGACGAGCAGTTCGGCGAGGGTGTCGACGGGGGCGTCGGGGGCGTCGGTGGGCGGGTCGCCGGCGGCGCCGTGACGGACGGGGTCGGCGGGCAGGCCGTCGAGCAGCGCGAGCAGGGCGACCTCCTGGCCCGCCGCGTCGAGGGCCACGGCCATCGCCTGGGCGACCACCGCGCCGAAGGACCAGCCGAGCAGGTGGTACGGCCCTTCGGGCTGGACGGCGCGGATCTGCCGTACGTAGTCCTCGGCGATCTCGCTGACGGAGGCCGGGGAGCCGCCGCCGAGCAGGCCGCGGGCCTGGAGGCCGTGGACCGGGCGGTCCGGGTTCAGGTGGCGCAGCAGTCCGGAGTAGACCCAGCTGATGCCGGCGGCGGGGTGGACGCAGAACAGCGGGGCCTTGGTGCCCCCCTCGCGCAGCGGGAGGAGCACGTCGAGGGCGCTGGGGGTGCCGGGGCTGCCGGGGAAGTCGGGGCTGTCGGGGGCGCTCTCGCTCGTGTCCGGGGGGAGGGTGAGGCGCCGGGCCAGGGACGCCACGGTCGGGGCGTCGAAGAGCGCCCGCATGCCGAGGTCGGCGCCGAGTGCGGTACGGATCCGGCCGAGCAGCTTCATCGCGAGCAGCGAGTGCCCGCCGAGGTCGAAGAAACCGTCGTCGACGGAGACCGGGCCGGGAAGGCCCAGGACCTCGGCGAAGAGGCCGCAGAGCAGTTCCTCGTGCGGCGTGCGGGGTGCGCGGCCGGCGGTCGCGGCGGGGAAGTCGGGGGCGGGGAGGGCGCGCCGGTCGACCTTGCCGCTGGGGGTCAGGGGCAGCGCGTCGATCGGGACGACGGCGGCCGGAAGCATGTAGCCGGGCAGTGACTCGGCCGCGAAGGCGCGCAGTTCGGCCGGGTCGAGCGGGCCGTCCGCCACGACATGGGCGACGAGCCGGGGGCCGGCGGTGCCGCCCTCCTCCTCGTGAGCGGTCACGGTGGCGGCGAGGACGCGGGGATGGCGGGTGAGCACGTGCTCGATCTCGCCGGGCTCGATACGGAAGCCGCGGATCTTGACCTGCTGGTCGGTGCGGCCCAGGTAGTCGAAGTCACCGTCACGGGTGCGGCGGACCAGGTCTCCGGTGCGGTACATCCGCTCCCCCGGCGCGTACGGGTCGGCGACGAACCGCTCGGCGGTGAGCGCCGGCCGGCCGAGGTAGCCGCGGGCGAGGCCGGCTCCGGCCAGGTACAGCTCGCCGGGGACCCCGGCGGGCGCGGGGTTCAGGTGCTCGTCCAGGACGTAGGCGCGGGTGCCGAGCACGGTGCGGCCGAGGGCCGGGCGCTCGCCGGCGGCGAACGGCCGGGTGAGCGCGTCGACGGTGCACTCGGTGGGGCCGTAGAGGTTGTGGCCGGTGGTGGCCGGGGCCTCGCGCAGCCGGGTCCAGAGCGACGGGCCGACCGCCTCGCCGCCGAGCAGGACGACCTGGGGCGCGGGGTCCTCCAACAGGCCCTCCTCGATGAGCTGTTCGGCGTACGAGGGGGTGACCTCCAGGACGTCGATCGCCTCCTGCCGTACGTGCCGGACGAGTGCGGCGGCGTCGCGGCGGACCTCGTCGCCGACGAGGTGCAGTTCGTGGCCGGCGATCAGCCAGAGCAGGCCGTCCCAGGAGGCGTCGAAGCAGAGCGAGGCGGTGAGCGCGACGCGCCGCGGGCGGCTGCCGTGCCGGAGCTCGGTGGCGCCGATCGGGCCGCTCGGGGAGCGGTGGGAGGCGAGGAGCGCGGCGATCGAACCGTGGCTCACCACGACGCCCTTGGGGCGGCCGGTGGAGCCGGAGGTGTAGATCACGTAGGCGGCGTCACCGGCGGTGGCGCGGAGCGGCGGGTTGCCGGACACCGGGCCGCTTCCCTCGCCGGCGGGGGTGGTGGCCGGGAGGGTGTCGGGGCCGCTTCCCTCGCCGGCGGGGGCGGTGGCCGGGAGGGTGTCGGGGCCGCTTCCCTCGCCGGCGGGGCGGGTGGCCAGGAGGCTGTGGGGGCCGCTCTCCCCGTACGCCTGGGTGGCGGTCGTCAGGGGTGCGGGGCCGCTCTCCCCGTACGTCATGGCCATGGGCAGGACGGGCAGGCCGGTCAGCAGTTCGGGCCGGGGCCAGCCGTCGCCGGTGACGACCATGGTGGGGGCGGCGTCGGCCAGCATGGCGGCGGTCCGGTCGGCCGGGTGCTCGGCGTCGAGCGGGAGGGAGGCCGCGCCGGACTTGAGCACGGCGAGCAGGGCGATCACGCTCTCCGCGGAGCGCGGCAGGGCGAGGGCGATCACCGACTCGGGTCCCGCGCCGGCGGCGACCAGGCGGTGCGCGAGGCGGTTGGCCCGGTCGTTCAGCTCGGCCCAGGTGAGCCGGGTGCTTCCGGCGACCAGGGCGGTCGCGTCGGGGGTACGGGCCGCCTGGGCCTCGAAGGCGGCGGGCAGCAGCGGGACGTCCGCCGGCAAGGGGGCTCCGGGGCGGGTGAGTTCCGCGTGCTCGGCGGTGGAGAGCAGGTCGATCCGGCCGATGGGGTGGTCGGGTCGGGCGGCGGCCGCCGTCAGCAGGCGGCCCAGTCGGACCGCGAGGGACTCGACGGTCTCGCGGTCGAAGAGGTCGGTGGCGAAGTCGATGGCGCATTCGAGGCCGGCGGGCGCACCGTCGGTGTCGAAGGACTCGCCCATGGCGATGGAGAGGTCGAACTTGGCGACGTGTCCGCCGACCGGTTCGACGGTGGCGGGGAGGCCTGCCAGGTCGAGCGGCGCCTCTCCGGCGGCGCCCGGCCCACCGGCCCGGCGACCGCCCTGGCCACTGACCTGACCACCGGCCTGGCCATTCACCTGGCCACCGCCCTGGCCACCGCCCCGCCCGCCGCCCTGGAGCAGCAGCATCACCTGGAAGAGCGGGTGGCGGGCGAGCGAGCGGGCCGGGTTGAGCTCCTCGACGAGCCGCTCGAAGGGGACGTCCTGGTGAGCGTGGGCGTCGAGCTGGGTCTCCCGGACGCGGTGGAGCAGGTCGGTGAAGGTCGGGTCGCCCAAGGTGTCGGTGCGCAGCACGAGCGTGTTGACGAAGAAGCCGACCAGGTCGTCCAGGGCCTCGTCCGAGCGTCCGGCGGCCACGGAGCCGATCGGGATGTCGGTGCCGGCGCCGAGCCGGGTGAGCAGAGCGGCCAGCCCGGCCTGCAGGGTCATGAACATCGTGACCCGGTGCTCGCGGGACAACGCGACCAGCGCGCGGTGCAGTTCGGCGCCGAGCGGGAGGACGACCCGGTCGCCGCGGTGTCCGCTGTCGGCGCGCCGGGGGCGGTCCAGCGGGAGCGACAGCTCCTCGGGGAGACCCGCCAGGGCGTCGCGCCAGTAGGCGAGCTGCCGGGAGACCAGGCTCTCCTGGTCGTCCTCGTCGCCCAGCAGCTCGCGCTGCCAGAGCGCGTAGTCGGCGTACTGGACGGGCAGCGGCTGCCAGTCGGGTTCCGCGCCGTCGCGGCGGGCGGCGTAGGCGGCGACCAGGTCGCGCAGGAGCGGGTCCATGGACCAGCCGTCGCCCGCGATGTGATGCAGGACGAGGACGAGCAGGTGCCGGTCGGTGTCGCCGTCGCCCGTGAGCGGCAGGAGGTGGGCGCGGAAGGGAAGGTCGCCGGCCAGGTCGAAGGGGCGGGCGGCGCACTCGGCCAGGGCGGTCGCGGGGTCGGCGGGCGGGGTGGTGCGGCGGTCGAGGAGGATGCGGGCGTCGCCCGGCGGGACGATCCGCTGCCGGGGTTCGCCGTCGTGCTCCTCGATGACGGTGCGCAGGATCTCGTGTCGTACGGCCAGGTCGTCGAGAGCGCGTTGGAGGGCGTCCGGGTCGAGCGGGCCGGTGACGCGCAGGGCGAGCGGGAGGTTGTAGAGGGCGCTGGGGCCTTCCATGCGGTCGATCAGCCAGAGCCGCCGCTGGGCGAAGGAGAGCGGAAGGGTGTCCGGCCGCTCGCCGGCGGTGAGCGCGGGCCGGGCCCCGGCGGCGCCTGCTCCGGATCCGCCGGCCGCGGCGGCGTCGAGGCGCTGGGCCAGTCCGGCCACGGTCGGCGCCTCGAAGACGTCCCGGACACCGATCTCGGCCGCGAAGACCGTGCGGACCCGGCTGACCAGCTTCATGGCGAGCAGGGAGTGCCCGCCGAGGGCGAAGAAGTCGTCGTCGGCCGAGACCGGCCCGGTCACGCCGAGCACCTCGCCGAACAGACCGCAGAGGATCTCCTCTCGTGCCGTACGGGCGGCCCGGCCGCCGGCGAAGAGCTGGAAGTCGGGGGCGGACAGGGCGCGCCGGTCGACCTTGCCGCTGCCGGTCAGCGGCAGCGCGTCGAGGGTGACGACCGCCGAGGGCACCATGTGCGCGGGCAGGCTGTCCGCCGCGAACCGCCTGAGCTCCAGGGCGAGTTCGACGCCCGGGGCGGTGACCGCGCAGTGGGCGACCAGGCGACGGTCGCCGTCGGCGCTCTCGTGCGGGGTGACGACGGCCTGGTGGACGGCCGGGTGGGCGGTGAGGACGGCCTCGATCTCGGCGGGCTCGATCCGGAAGCCGCGGATCTTGACCTGGTGGTCGGTGCGGCCCAGGTAGTCGATGCGGCCGTCGCGGGTGCGGCGGACCAGGTCTCCGGTGCGGTACATCCGCTCCCCCGGCGCGTACGGGTCGGCGACGAACCGCTCGGCGGTGAGCGCCGGCCGGCCGATGTAGCCGCGGGCCAGGCTGTCCCCGGCCAGGTACAGCTCGCCGGGGACCCCGGCGGGCGCGGGGTTCAGGTGCTCGTCCAGGACGTAGGCGCGGGTGCCGGGCACGGTGCGGCCCAGCGTGGGGCGTTCCGTGTCGGCGTACGCCTGGAGCAGGGTGTCGACGGTGCACTCGGTGGGGCCGTAGAGGTTGTGGCCGGTGGTCGCGGGGGCCTCGCGCAGCCGGGTCCACAGGGACGGGCCGACCGCCTCGCCGCCGAGCAGGACGACGCGTGGCGCGGGGGCCTCCAACAGTCCTTCGGCGATGAGCTGTTCGGCGTAGGTGGGGGTGAACTGGACGGCGTCGACGCCGGTCGTACGGAGGTGGTGGACCAGGGCGGCGGGGTCGCGGCGCAGGTCGTCGCCGATGAGGTGCAGTTCGTGGCCGGCGACCATCCACAGCAGGCTGTTCCAGGAGGCGTCGAAGCAGAGCGACGCGGTCAGCGCGGCACGCATCCGGCCGTGTGCCCGCTGGGGCCCGGCGAAGGTCTCCGCCTGGTGGACGGCGAGCAGGCCGGCGATCGAGCGGTGGCTGATGACGACGCCCTTGGGGCGGCCCGTGGAGCCGGAGGTGTAGATCACGTACGCGGCGTGCGACGGGTCGATCCGTACGGGCGGGGCCTCGGCGGGCTGCCCGGCCCAGGCCCCCTCCCCCGCGTCCAGGACGGTCAGACCCTCCACCACCTCCGGCAACGGCCAGGCGGACACGGTGAGCACGGCCGCCGGACGGGCGTCGGCCAGCATGTGGGCCGTCCGCTCCCTCGGATACTCCGCGTCGAGCGGCAGGAACGCCGCCCCCGCCTTCAGGACGCCGAGCACCGCCACCACCGACTCCACAGAGCGGGGCAGCGCCAGCGCCACCACGTCCTCCGCGCCCACACCCGAGGCGACCAGGCCATGGGCCAGCCGGTTGGCGCGCGCCTCCAGCTCCGCGTACGTGAGCCGCGCCTCCCCGAAGACCAGGGCCGTCAGATCAGGCGTGGCCGCCGCCTGGGCCGCGAAGGCGGCCGGTACGAGCGGCAGTTCGGCGGGCAGCGGGCGGTGGCCGCCGAGGAGGGCGGTGCGCTCGTCCTCGGTCAGCAGCTCGGCGCGGCCGATCCGCTGGTCGGGCCGGGCGGTCACCGCCGCGAGCAGGCGGCCGAAGCGGGCGGCGAGGGACTCGACGGTCTCCCGGTCGAACAGGTCGGTGGCGAAGTCGATCGCGCAGTCCAGGCCGGCGGGTGTGCCGTCCGGGCCGAAGAACTCCTCCAGCGTCACGTTGAGGTCGAACTTCGCGACCCCGGTGTCCGCCGGAAGGGCCTCCGCGCGCAGTCCGGCGAGCGCCGGATCGGCCCCGGCGTTGGACTGGAGGACCATCGCGACCTGAAAGAGCGGGTGCCGGGCGAGCGAGCGGGCCGGGTTGAGTTCCTCGACGAGCCGCTCGAAGGGGACGTCCTGGTGGGCGTAGGCCCCGAGGCCGGTCTCCCGGACTCTCCCGAGGAGTTCGGCGAAGGTCGGGTCGCCCGAGGTGTCGGTGCGCAGCACCAGGGTGTTGACGAAGAAGCCGACCAGGTCGTCCAGGGCCTCGTCCGAGCGACCGGCGACCACGGAGCCGATCGGGATGTCGGTGCCGGCGCCGAGCCGGGTGAGCAGCGCGGCGAGGGCCGCCTGGAAGGTCATGAACAGGGTGACCCGGTTGTCGCGGCTCACGTCGACCAGGGCGCGGTGCAGTTCGGGACCGATGGCCAGGGCGACCCGGTCGCCCCGGTGGTCGGCCCGGACGCCGCGCGGCCGGTCGACGGGAAGCGCGAGCTCCTCCGGGAGGCCGGCGAGGGTGTCGCGCCAGTAGGCGAGCTGGCGGGAGACCAGGCTCTCCTGGTCGTCCTCGTCGCCCAGCAGCTCGCGCTGCCAGAGCGCGTAGTCGGCGTACTGGACGGGCAGCGGCTCCCACGCGGGCGCGTGGCCGTCCCGGCGGGCCGTGTAGGCGGCGGCCAGGTCGCACAGCAGCGGTCCCATCGACCAGCCGTCCCCGACGATGTGGTGCAGGGCGACGACAAGGACGTGCTCCTCGGGGGCGACCCGCAGCAGGGTGACCCGTACGGGCGGTTCGGCAGCCAGGTCGAAGGAGCGGCGGGCGGCCCGGTCGACCTCGGCGTCCACCGACTCGGGGGCGCAGTCACGGCGTTCGACGGGCGGTGCGGCGTCGGCGGGGGCGAGGACCAGCTGGTGGGGTTCGCCGTCGTGCTCGGCGATCACGGTGCGCAGGATCTCGTGGCGTGCGGCCAGGTCGCCGAGGGCGCGTTCGAGCGCGGCGGGGTCCAGCGGGCCGGTGAGGCGCAGCGCGAGCGGCATGTTGTAGAGGGCGCTCGGCCCTTCCATGCGGTCGATGAGCCAGAGCCGCCGCTGGGCGGAGGAGAGCGGCAGCCTTTCCGGCCGCTCTCCTGCGGTCAGGGCGAGCCGGGCGCGGGCGGCGTCGAGGCGCTGGGCCAGACCGGCGGCCGTCGGCGCCTCGAAGACGTCCCGGATGCCGAGTTCGGCGCCGAGCGTGGCGCGGACCCGGCTGAGCAGCCGGGTGGCGAGGAGCGAGTGGCCGCCGAGGGCGAAGAAGTCGTCGTCGGCCGAGACCGGCCCGGTCACGCCGAGCACCTCGCCGATCAGACCGCAGAGGATCTCCTCGTGGGCGGTACGGGCCGGCCTGCCGGTGCCGCCGGCCGCCGCGAAGTCGGGGGCGGGCAGCGCGGACCGGTCGAGCTTGCCGTTGGCGGTGAGCGGCAGGGCGTCGAGGGTCACGAAGGCCGCGGGGACCATGTAGTCGGGCAGAGTGGCGACGGTGTGGGCGCGCAGCGCGGCCGGGTCGAGCGGGGTGTGTGCGACGACGTAGGCGGCCAGCCGGGTGCCGGCCGCGCCGTCCGTGGCGTCGGTGTGGGGCAGCACCGCGGCCTGGAGGACGTCGGGGTGGGCGGTCAGGACGGTCTCGATCTCGCCGGGCTCGATGCGGAAGCCGCGCACCTTCACCTGGTGGTCGGTGCGGCCGAGGTACTCGACCAGGCCGTCGGGGCGGCGCCGGACGAGGTCGCCGGTGCGGTACATCCGCTCCCCCGGCATGTGCGGGTCGGCGACGAAGCGCTCGGCGGTCAGGGCGGGGCGGCCGAGGTAGCCGCGGGCGAGGCCGGCGCCGCTGAGGTACAGCTCGCCCGGGACGCCGGGCGGTACGGGCCGCAGAGCGCTGTCCAGGACGTGGGCGCGGAGGTTGGGCAGCGGGCGGCCGACGAGCGGGCGCGAATCGCCGGACAGGCGGTGGTACAGCGCGTCGACGGTGCACTCGGTGGGACCGTACATGTTGAGCACGACGGTGTCGGGGGCGGCGCTGAGCGTCGTCCAGAGGCTCTGGCCGAGGGCCTCGCCGCCGACCATCAGGAGGGTGGGCGGGCAGCGGTCGAGCAGGCCCTCCTCGACCAGCCGCTCGGCCTGGCCGGGGGTGACGTCGAGGACGTCGGCGCCGGTGTGCTCGGCGTGACGGACGATCGCGGCGGCGTCGCGGCGGACGTCGTCGTCGAGCAGGTGGAGTTCCTGGCCCGCGACCATCCACAGCAGGGATTCGAGGGCCGTGTCGAAGGAGAGCGAGGCGGTCTGGGCGAACCGGAACCGGCGCCCCGGGCGGGCCTTACGGGCGGCGGCGACGGTCTCGCCGCGGTGGAAGGCGAGGAGGTCGGCGAGTGCGCCGTGGGTGACGACGACGCCCTTGGGGCGGCCCGTGGAGCCGGAGGTGTAGATCACGTACGCGGCGTGCGACGGGTCGATCCGTACGGGCGGCGCCTCGACGGGCTGCCCGGCCCAGGCCCCCTCCCCCGCGTCCAGGACGTTCAGACCCTCCAGGACCTCCGGCAACGGCCAGGAAGGCACGGTCAGCACGGCCGCCGGACGGGCGTCCGCGAGCATGTGGGCCGTCCGGTCCCTCGGATACTCCGCGTCCAGCGGCAGGAACGCCGCCCCCGCCTTCAGCACACCGAGCACCGCCACCACCGACTCCACGGAGCGCGGCAGCGCCAGCGCCACCACGTCCTCCGCACCCACACCGGCGGCGACCAGCCCATGCGCCAGCCGGTTGGCGCGCGCCTCCAGCTCCGCGTACGTGAGCCGCGCCTCCCCGAAGACGAGGGCGATCTCGTCGGGGGTGGTGGTCGCCTGGTCGGTGAAGGCGTCCGGGACGAGCGGGTCGGGGCCGGGGCGGGCGGTGTCGTGCCATGCGGCCAGCGCGGCGCGGCCGGTCTCGCCGAGGACGTCGAGCGCGGCGACCGGCTGGTGGGGGTCGTCGGCGGCCTGGGCGAGCAGGCGCGGCAGGGCGTCGGCGAGCCGTTCGGCGGTGGTCCGGTCGAACAGGTCGGTGGCGAACTCCAGGCCGCCCTCGATGCCGGCCGGGCTGCCGTCGGGGTGGTGGCGCTCGGAGAGGTTGAGGGTGAGGTCGAAGGCGGTGGTGGGCAGGCCCAGCGGCTCGTACGCGGTGCGGGTGCCGGGGAGTTCGGGGCCGCCGCCGGCGGTGTTGTCGAAGGCGATCATCACCTGGAACAGCGGGTGCCGGGCGAGCGTGCGGGCGGGGTTGAGCTCCTCGACGAGCCGCTCGAACGGCACGTCCTGGTGGGCGTACGCGGCCAGATCGGCTTCGCGGACCCGGGCGAGGAGTTCGGCGAAGCTGGGCCGGCCGGTGAGATCGGTGCGCAGCACCAGGGTGTTGGCGAAGAAGCCGACGAGTTCGTCGAGGGCCGGGTCGAGGCGGCCGGCCAGCGGGGTGCCGATCGGGAGGTCGTCGCCCGCGCCGAAGCGGTGCAGCAGGGTGGCGTAGGCGGCCTGGAGCACCATGAAGAGGGTGACGCCGTGGGCGGCGGCCAGGTCGGCGAGGCGCGCGTGCAGGTCGGCGTCCAGGTCCAGCGGGACGACGTCGCCCCGGTGGGTGGCGACCGCAGGACGCGGCCGGTCGAGCGGGAGCGGCAGCTCGTCGGGCAGCCCGTCCAGGGCCTCGCGCCAGTACGCGAGCTGGCGGGCGCCCGCACTCTCCTGGTCGTCCTCGTCGCCGAGCAGCCGGTGCTGCCAGAGGGTGTAGTCGGCGTACTGGACGGGCAGCGGCTCCCACACCGGCCGCTCGCCGCCGAGCCGGGCGGTGTAGGCCTCGGCGAGGTCGCGGAAGAGCGGCCGCAGGGACCAGCCGTCGCTGGCGATGTGGTGCATCACCAGGAGCAGGACGTGCTCGTCGGGCCCGTACGGGGACGCGGACGGCTCGGGGCGCAGGTAGGCGTGCAGGGGGATGTCGGCGGCCAGGTCGAAGGTGTGGCCGACCAGCTCCCGCACGGGCCGGTCGGTGAGGGTGAGCAGCGGCGCCGGAGGGGCGGTCAGGACCCGCTGGAAGGGGACGCCGTCGTGCTCGCCGAAGACGGTGCGCAGGGCCTCGTGGCGGGCGACGACGTCGCCGAGCGCGGCTTCCAGGGCGGCCGCGTCGAGGGGACCGGTCAGGCGGAGGGCGAGGGTGACGTTGTACGTGGCGGAGGGGCCCTCGGCCTGGCCGAGGAACCACAGCCGGCGCTGCGCGAAGGAGAGCGGCAGCCGCTCGGGCCGGGGCTCGGGGCGCAGTGCGGGCCGTGCCGGGTCGGTGGCGAGGCGGGCGGCGAGGGCGGCGACGGTCGGGGCCTGGAAGAGGTCACCGATGGCGAGTTCGGCGCCGAGTTCGGTGCGCGCCTTGCCGACCAGGCGGGTGGCGAGGAGGGAGTGGCCGCCGAGTTCGAAGAAGTCGTCGTCGATGGTGATGTCGTCGATGCCGAGGATCTCGCCGAAGAGCGCGCACAGGGCGCGCTCGCGTTCGTCGCGCGGGGCGCGGCCGGTGGAGTCGGCGCCGAGGTCGGGGGCGGGCAGGGCGCGCCGGTCGACCTTGCCGTTGGCGTTGAGGGGCAGCGCCGGCAGCACGACCACGGCGGAGGGGACCATGTAGCCGGGCAGGGTGTCGGCGGCGAAGTACTTGAGCTCGGCGGCGAGTTCGGGGTTCTCCTCGCGTACGGAGTCGAGGACCGCGCAGTAGCCGACGAGGCGGGTGTCGCCGGGGCGGTCCTCGCGAGGGATCACGATGACCTGGCGGACGGCGGGGTGGCGGGAGAGCACGGCCTCGATCTCGCCGGGCTCGATGCGGAAGCCGCGCAGTTTGACCTGGCCGTCGATCCGGCCGAGGAACTCGATCGCGCCGTCGGCCCGGCGCCGGACCAGGTCGCCGGTGCGGTACATCCGCTGCCCCCTCGCGTACGGGTCGGCGACGAACCGCTCGGCGGTCAGCGCGGCCCTGCGCCAGTAGCCGCGGGCGAGGCCCGCCCCGGCCACGTACAGCTCGCCGGGGACGCCGGGCGGCACGGGCCGCAGCCGGGCGTCGAGGACGTGGGCGCGCATGTTGTCGAGGGGGCCGCCGATGGGGGGCCGGGGGCCGGTCAGGTCGGCCGGGGCGAGGGGGTGGTGGGTGGCGAAGGTGGTGGCCTCGGTGGGCCCGTACACGTGGGCGAGGAGCAGGTCGGGGCAGTGGTCGAGGACGCGGCGCATGAGGGTGGCGGAGGCGGCTTCGCCGCCGGTGCAGACGGTCCGCAGGGCGCGGAAGGTCTCCGGGCTCTGCTCGGCGACCAGGTCGAAGAGCGCCTTGGTGAGGAAGACGGCGGTGACCTCGTGCCGGGTGACCACGGCGTGCAGGGCGGCGGCGTCCAGGCCGCCGGGCGGGGCGACGACGACGGTGCCGCCGGACAGCAGCGGCGTCCACAGCTCGTAGGTGGCGGCGTCGAAGGCGTGCGGGGAGTGCAGCAGGATCCGTTCGTGCCGTCCGTCCTTCCAGCGGCGGTCGGCGGCGAGGTCGACCACGTCGCGGTGGCGGACGGCGACGCCCTTGGGGGTGCCGGTGGAGCCGGAGGTGAACATCACGTAGGCGAGCCGGTCGGGGTGGACGGGCAGGCCGGGGGCGTGGGCCGGGGCATCGGCCTCGTCGCCGGGGCGGACCACGACGGCGGTGTGCGGGAAGCCGGGGTCGGCGCGGTCGGTGATCAGGACGGGCGCGGCGGTGTCGGCGAGCAGGGCGGCCATCCGCTCGGGCGGCAGGCTCGCGTGCAGGGGGACGTAGCAGCCGCCGGCCTTGAGGACGGCGAGGGTGGCGACGACCAGGTCGACCGAGCGTTCCATCAGCAGGGCGACCGGGGACTCCGGGCCGACGCCGGAGGCGACGAGGTGGTGGGCGAGGCGGTTGGCGCGGGTGTCGAGCTCGGCGTAGGAGACGGTGCCGCCGTCGTGGGCGAGGGCGACGGCGTCGGGGGTGCGGGCGGCCTGGGCCTCGAAGAGCTCCGGCAGCGAGCCGGCCGGTACGGGTGCGGAGGTGGCGTTCCACTCGCCGCTCAGGCGCCGGTGCTCCTCGGGGGTGAGGATGTCGAGGGTGCCGATCGGCGCGTCGGGGTCGGCCGCCGCGGCGGTGAGGAGCCGGCCGAGGCGGGCGAAGAGGGTGGTGACGGTGGCGCGGTCGTAGAGGTCGGCCGCGTACTCGGCCGATCCGCTGAGGCCGGCCGGGGTGCCGTCGGGGGTGTGCCGCTCGGTGATGCCGATGTTCAGGTCGAACTTGGCCACACGCAGGCCGAGTTCCTCGGGTGCCGACTCCAGGCCGGGCAGGCCGAGTTCTCCCTCCTCGTGGTTCTGCAGGACGAGCAGGGTCTGGAACAGCGGGTGGCGGCCGAGGGCGCGGGCCGGGTTGACCTCCTCGACCAGCCGTTCGAAGGGCACGTCCTGGTGGGCGAAGGCGTCGAGCTGGGCTTCCCTGGCCCGGCCGACGAGGGTGGCGAAGGAGGGGTCGCCGGAGGTGTCGGTGCGCAGCACCAGGGTGTTGACGAAGAAGCCGACCAGGTCGTTCAGGGCCTCGTCGGAGCGGCCGGCCACACCGGTGCCGAGGGGGATGTCGGTGCCGGCGCCGAGCCGGGTGAAGAGGGCGGCGAGGCCGGCCTGGAGGACGGAGAACAGGGTGGTGCGGTGCCGGCGGGCCAATTCCGCGAGGGCGGTGTGCAGTTCGGGGCCGTACGCGAACGACACGGCGTCGGCGGCCCCGGTCGGGGCGGGCGGGCGTGGACGGTCCACCGGGAGCTCCAGCTCCTCCGGCAGTCCGGCCAGCGTCTCGCGCCAGTAGGCGAGTTGGCGGGCCATCAGGCTGTCGGGGTCGGTGTCCTCGCCGAGCAGTTCGCGCTGCCAGAGGGTGTAGTCGGCGTACTGGACCGGCAGCGGCTCCCAGTCGGGGGCACGGCCGTCCAGGCGGGCGGCGTAGGCGGTGGCGAGGTCACGAAGGAGCGGGCCGAGCGACCAGCCGTCGCCGGCGATGTGGTGGAGCACGAGGAGCAGCACGTGCTCGGCGGGGGCCGGGGCCGGGGCCGGGGGCAGGGATCCGGGCGTGACGGCGGGGGCCGGTGCCGAGGGACCGGAGCCGGACGGGACGGCGAGGGCCGGTGCCGAGAGACCGGAGCCGGACGGGGCGGCGGGGGCCGGTGCCGAGAGACCGGAGCCTGGAGAGGCGGCGGGGGTGAGCGAGAAGACCGTGACCCGGAGGGGCGTCTCGGTGCTCAGGTCGAAGGTGCGGGCGGCGGCCCGGTCCCGCAGGGCGGGGTACTCCTCCGGTGCGCAGTCCACCGTCTCGAAGGCGGTCTCCGCCTCCGCGGACGGCAGGATCCGCTGCACCGGAACGCCCTCGTCCACCGGGAACACCGTGCGCAGGGCTTCGTGCCGGGCGACCACGTCCGCCGTCGCGGCGCGCAGGGCCGCGATGTCGAGCGTGCCGCGCAGACGGACCGCGAACGGCAGGTTGTAGAGCGCGGTCGGCCCTTCGATCTGGTCGATCAGCCAGAGACGCTGTTGTGCGTACGAAACCGGGATCACGGTGCTTCCTCTGCTCACGTCACGGCGTGGATGGGTTCGGTTGCCTCAGGCGGGGACGGCGGTGGTGGGCCGCACCGTGGGCCGGCAGTCCAGGAGGCCGACGGGGCGGCCCATCGCGACGGCGATCTTCCGCTCGCCGCGGTACGGGTCGCGGCCGTGCGCGCAGAGCACGTTGTCGACCAGCATCACGTCGCCGGCCCGCCAGGTCTCGCGGACGGTGGCGGCGTCGTAGGCCGCGTTGAGGGCGTCCACGTCCTCCCGGGACAGCGGCTCGCCGTCGCCGAAACCGGTGTTGAACGGCAGGCCGTCGGCCCCGAACTCGTCGACCATGGCCTCCCGGATGTCCGGGTCGAGGGACCACTCGTTCCAGAAGGCCAGGTGGTTGAACCAGACCTCCTCGCCGGTGTGCGGGTGGTGGACGGTCGCCGAACGCAGCTGGCTGGTCCGCAGGTTGCCGTCGGGCTGCCACTGCCACGTGATGCCGTTCGCCCGGCAGTACGCCTCGACGTCGGCACGGTCCTCGGTGCCGAAGGCGGTGCGCCAGCCGAGCGAGACGTAGTCGGAGTAGTTCCGGGTGAGGGTCCAGCCGGAGGACCGGCCGCGCTCCACCAGGTGGTCGGGGAGCGCGGCGAGGACCTTGCGGACGTCGGCGGTCGGGGTGGCGCCGCCCCGCTCGGGAGCGGTCAGGCAGGCGAAGAGCAGCCGCCCGGGGAAGGTCAGGGTGTAGCTGTTCTCGTTGTGCATCCGGATCGACTGGGCGGGCGGCAGGTCGGTGGACGAGTAGACGCCGTCGCCGAAGTCGCTGCGCGGGGTGGCCTTCTCCCGGTACGGGGTGGGCTCGGGGATCAGCACGTCACGGACGGCGGCGACGTCCGCGCTGGTCGCGACCGGCAGCCCGCGCAGGAAGATCGTGCCGTGCTCGTGGAGGGCGGCGGTCAGCGCGGTCTCGTGCTCGCGCAGCCAGGCGCAGGCCTCGGCGAGGTCGGCTCCGGCCGGCGCGTGGGCGAGGGCCGGGCGGCCGGGGTTCAGCTCCCAGGTCGGCATGGCGGCGCTCACCGCTGGTCGAGGGTGGCGAGCAGGCTCGCCGGGCGGATGTCGGTCCAGTTGGCCTCGATCCAGTCGAGGCACTCCTGGCGCGGGGCCTCGCCGTGGACGGTGGTCCAGCCGGCCGGCACGTCGATCCAGACCGGCCAGAGCGAGTGCTGGTTCTCGTCGTTGACCAGCACCAGGTAGCCGGCGTTGTCGTCCTCGAACGGGTTGCTCATGGTGGTCTCCGTAGGGTGAGAGGTGCTCTGGGGGTGTGATTCGAAGGTAGGGGCGCCGGGCGGGTGTGAGCGGCACAAGGGACGGCAGGTGAGCGGCAGTTACGGCGCTGCCGAGGGGCGGTCGCCGAGGGGCGGGGCGCGTGAAGGGGGTGGCAGGGGTGGGGCCGGGTGGGGTCACCTGGGCGTGAGACGGACCGGGAAGTGGTCCAGGCCGAAGTTGATGATCGAGCGGTTGTGGCGGACCGGCCCGGTCGGCTCGATGACGGCCGCCTTCTCCAGCGCGGCCGTGTACAGGGCGCTCAGCTCGGCCTTCGCCAGCGGGGCGCCGATGCAGTAGTGGGCGCCGAGGCCGAGGGCGAGATGCTTGTTGGGCGAGCGGTCGAGCCGGATCTCCTCGGGAGCCTCGAAGGCCTCCGGGTCCCGGTTGGCGGACCACACCCACACCGCGACCCGGTCCCCGCGCCGGATCCGCCGGCCGCCGAGCTCGACGTCCCGGGTGGCGGTCCGCAGGGTGTGCAGGCCGACCGAGGTCCAGCGCAGCAGTTCGTCCACGGCAAAGTCCATGGACACCTCGCCGCGCTGCAACCTCCGCCACAGGTCGGGGCGCTGGACGAGGGTGTGCAGCCCCATGGCGGCGGTGTGCCGGACGGTCTGGACGCCGCCGACGACGATGTTGTCCAGGTTGAGCACCACGTCCTCGACCGGCAGCAGCCGCCCGCCGACCCGGTAGGTGGCCATCATGGAGATCAGGTCGTCGCGCGGGTCGGAGCGGCGCAGCATCACCTGGTGCAGCAGGTACGGGATCAACTGCTGGTGACCGGCCCGGCGTTCCTCCGGGGTGCGGCCGAGGAAGGCCACGTCGCAGACCCGGACCACCATGTCGCGGTCCTTCTCGGGGACGTCGAGCAGGTCGCACATGACGGCGAGCGGCAGTGCCGAGACCACGTCGACGAGGTCCACCTCGCCCTGTTCGACGGCCCGGTCGAAGAGCTCGCCGGCCCGCTCGGCGATCGAGCGGGCGGCGCCGCGCACGCCGCCCTTGGAGAAGAACGGGTTGGCGGGCGCCCGCAGTTCACGGTGCCGGGGCGGGTCGGTGAGGGCCATCATGCGGCCCGAGCCGACGGGCACGTTGCCCTGCCCCGCGCCGAGCAGCGAGCCGGACTCCGAGCTGAACACGGCCGCGTTGCGCAGCACGTCCGCCGACTCCCGATAGGTGAGGACCGACCAGACGGGGCCGTCGTCGACGGTGTCGGTGAGGTGGACGGGTGCCTGCCTGCGCAGGTCCTCGACCAGGGCCGGGGTGTCGGGCCGGGCCCACAGGTCCGGGTCGGTGAGGTCGACGGCGGTGGTGGCCGTGGCGGTGGTGGTGGCGCTGGTGGTGGTCAGCATGACGGCTCCTGGAGGCTGCTGCGGTCGGTACGGGACGGGTCGGGGTCCTGGCGGCCGGTCAGGGGCGTGATGAGGGAGGCCAGAAGGTCGACCGGGCCCGGCCGGTCGACGGTGGCGAGGAGGTGCCCGCCGGGCACCACGCGGTGCCCGAAGGTGCCGCGGGTGTGGGCGGCCCAGCCGGTGAGGCCGGTGGTGGCGAGCATCGGGTCGTCGGCCCCGGCCAGGGCGTGGAGCGCGGAGCCGATCGGCGCGTGCGGCCGGTGCCGGTAGGTGGCGCTGACGGCGAGGTCGGTACGGATCGCGGCGAGGGCGAGCTCCACCAGATCCGGATCGGCCCGGACCAGCTCCTCCAGCCCGGTGAGCCGGAGCAGTTCGGCCGCGTCCAGGTCCCTGCTCCCGCGCCCGGCCCACTCGGCCGGGGAGGGCGCGCCGGCCGTCACCACGAGCGCGGGGCGCAGGTCGGCGGGCAGGGCGCGGGCGACCTCGTAGGCGAGAAGGGCGCCGAAGCTCTGCCCGTAGAAGCCGAACCGTCCGCCGGCGCCGCCCGTCAGGTACGGGGTGAGGGCCTCGGTGACGGCGCCGACCAGGGCGTCGAAGTCGGGCGGCATGGGGTGCCGGCTGCGGCCGCCGCGGGCCGGCGGGCGCAGCGCCCACACCTCGGCGACGGGGGCGAGGGCGCGGGCCAGCGGGGTGTAGGCGGTGGCGTCGCCGCCGGCGTGCGGGAAGCAGAACAGCCGGAACGGGCGGTGGGCCTGCGGCGCGGGGACGAGGAGCCAGTCACCCTCGGCGCGGGGGCGGGCGGTCCGCGCGGCCGGGGTGCCGACCGTGCCGCTGAGGGTGGCGGTCATCGGACGGCCTCGCGGCGGGCGGTGAGCGCGGGGCGGGCGGCGGCCGGGCCGGCCGCGGCGGCACGGCGTACGGCGGCGGTGAAGTCGGCCAGGTCGGCGGCGTCGAGGAGGTGGCGCAGCTGGAGTTCGACGTTCAGCTTGCGGCGCAGGAGGTGGACCACGCGCAGGGCGGCGAGCGAGTGGCCGCCGAGGGAGAGGAAGTCGTCGTCGGGCCGGACGGCGGGCACGCCGAGGACGGTGCGCCAGACCTCGGCGACCTGCTCGTCCACTCCCCCGGGCGCGTCCGGTGCGGCGGTCTCGGGGGCGGGGACCGGGGCGGGAGCGGGGACGTAGCTGGTGGTGGGGGCGGGGAGGGCGCGGTGGTCGACCTTGCCGTTCGGGGTGAGCGGCAGGGCGTCCAGGACGGTCACGGTGGACGGCACCAGCTGGGCGGGCAGGGTGCGGCGCAGCTCGGCCAGCAGATCGGCGGGGCGAACGGCCGCTCCGGTCACGTAGCCGGCCAGCCGCTGGTCACCGGGCGCGGCCTCGTGCACGGTGACCGCGGCGGCGGTGACCCCGGCGAGGGCGCCGAGCGCGTGCTCGACCTCGCCGAGCTCGATCCGGAAGCCGCGCAGCTTGACCTGGCGGTCGACCCGGCCGACGTATTCCAGGAGGCCGTCGGCGGTGTGGCGGGCCTGGTCACCCGTGCGGTACATCCGGGCGCCGGGCTCCGGTGCGAACGGGTCCGCAACGAACCGGCCCGCGGTCAGGCCCGGATGGCCCGGATAGCCGTGGGCGAGGCCCGGCCCGGCCAGGTACAGCTCGCCGACCGCGCCGGCGGCCGTCACGGGGGCGAGCCGGTCGTCGAGCAGGTGGGCCCGGACGCCGGGCAGCGGCTCGCCCAGGTGGGGGCCGGGGCCGGTGATCCGGGCGGTGATCGCGTCGACGGTGCACTCGGTGGGTCCGTACAGGTTGAGCGCGTCGATCCCCGCGTCGGCCAGTTCCCGCCAGGTCCGTACGGGCACGGGCTCACCGCCCATGAACAGCCTCGGCACCGGGCCGCCGGCCAGCGGCTCGCGCAGCAGCCGCCAGTGCGAGGGCGTCAGGTCGAGGTCGGTGACACCGCGTTCGGCGAGCAGCCGCACCAGACGGGCGGGATCGGCCCGCCGCTCGTCGTCGATCACCACCAGGGTGTCGCCCCGGCAGATCCGTATCCACTGCTGGACGGAGGCGTCGAACGACACGCTGGCGTTCCAGGCGACCACCCCGGGCTCCGGGCGGTAGGCGCCGCTCGCTTCCAGGGCGGCGGCGAGGGCGGCGACGGCACCGTGCGGGACCTCGACGCCCTTAGGGCGTCCGGTCGAGCCGGAGGTGTGGATGACGTAGGCGGAGTCGAGGGGGTGCGGGGTGACGTCGGCGTCGGTCTCCGGGTCGTCGGCGACGGCGTCGGGGCGCAGCACCGGGACGCCTGCCGGTACGGGCGGCGCCGCGTCGGCGCTCACCACGGCGGCGAGGCGGGAGTCGGCGGCCACGAAGGCGATCCGCTCGGCCGGATAGGCGGGATCGAGCGGCACGTACGCGGCCCCGGCCCGCCAGACGGCGAGCAGCGCCACCGGCAGGTCGGCCGTCCGTGCCAGATGCACCCCGACCCGGTCACCGCGCCGCACCCCCTGCGCCCGCAGGGCGCGGGCCAGACCGGCGGTACGCCGGTCCAGAGCGGCGAAGTCCAGGCTGCCGTCGGCCGCGTGCACGGCGACCCGCCCGGGGTGGGCGGCGACGACGGCCCGCAGGCGGGACAGCAGATCGGGGGCGGGAGCGGGGGTGCGGGCCGGGGTGGTGGCGGACGGTTCGGCGAAGGTGGTCATGGGAGATGCTCCTCGGGGTGGTCGGTGGAACGGATGGGTCGGATCACGTGGGGAGGCGGGCGGGAGGGCCGTGCGGGCCCGTCTCCCGCCGCGGTGGCACGGCGGACGCGGGGGTCGGGCGGGCCTGGCGCCCTAAGTGGTCCGGGCGGCAGGGGGTGCGGGCGTGGCGCTCG
Organism: Streptomyces sp. NPDC126499; assembly: GCF_040302485.1. Classification (NCBI taxonomy): domain Bacteria; kingdom Bacillati; phylum Actinomycetota; class Actinomycetes; order Kitasatosporales; family Streptomycetaceae; genus Streptomyces; species Streptomyces sp. NPDC126499. The sequence goes on from NZ_JBEOUO010000005.1 coordinate 48,875, forward strand.
GTACGGGTCGGGCGGGCGGGGATCCTGGTGCGGGGCGGGCGGCGGGGAGCCGTACGGTCCGGGCGGAGCCGGCGGCCGATGCCGACCGAGCGCCCCGACGAAGGGGCGAACGGCGGGTGGCGGCCCAGTCGCCGACTCGGGGCCGCATGGCTCATGGGGCCTGGCGGGTCGATGCCGATCGAGCGCCCCGCCGGAGGGGGAACGGCGGGTGGCGGCCTGGTCCCCGACTCGGAGCCGCATGGCCGATGGGGCCTGGCGGGGCGATGCCGATCGAGCGCCCCGCCGGAGGGGGACGACCGGGCCGGCCTGGTGCCGACGCGGTCCGGACGGCCCGAGCGGACCCGGTGCCCGATGTCACCGGGCCCCGCCGAAGGCGGAAGACGGGTGACGGCCTCGCGTCCGACACGGCGCCGGAGGCCCATGCAACCCCGGCAACCGACGCCCCGCCGAAGGCCGAACGACCGAGGGCGGCCGACACCCGCCTCGGGGCCGGACGGCCCATGCGGACCTGGCCCACCACCTCGCCGAATCGGAACGGCCGGTGCCGGCCTGGCCGCGACACGGCGCCTGAGGCCCATGCGCCCCTGGCAACCGACGCCCCGCCCAAGGCCGAACGACCGAGGGCGGCCCGGCACCCGCCTCGGGGCCGGACGGCCCATGCGGACCTGGCCCACCACCTCGCCGAAGCGGAACGGCCGGTGCCGGCCTGGCCCCGACAGGAGCCGGACGGCCCAGACGGGTGCGGCGCCCGACACGGACCGGATGCCCCGGTACGGGCCTGGCCCACCACCCTCGCCGGAGTGGAACGGCCAGTGCCGGCCTGGCCCCGACACGAACCGGACGGGCCATGGGCGCTTGGCACCCGCCTCGGGGCCGGACGGCCCGTAACGACCTCGCGACCGAGCCGACCGAGCCGACCCAGCGCCCCGCCGTAGGCGGAACGCCCCCGTCTCGGCCCCTTGCCCCCGTGAGGGGCGGAAGCGCCGAGCGGCCGGGACGCCCAGCGGCGGCGGAACGGCCACATGGAGCGGGAACCCCTTGCCGGCCAGGCACCCCGGCGGGCCCGGTGTCCGACCCGGGCAACCGGCCACGGCCGGGACGCCCGTGGCCGGCCGGACGGCCGTCCGCGCCAGGCGACCCGCCGCGGGCGGCGGCCCGTGCCCGGCCCCGAGCACAGCCGGCCCCGCGCACCGCACCGGCCCCGCGGGCCGCCGGCACCCGGCCCCGTAGGCCACGCCCCCGCACCCCGCACCGGCCTCACCCGCACCGCCGCCTCCCCCATCAGGCGTCCGCCGCCAAGCGGGCCAGTGCCTCCGCGTAGGCGTCGAGGAAAGCGTCCGCCGTGGCGTCGTCCACCACCGCGCGCTGGTGGTCCACGGCGAGCAGCACGCGCTGCGAGACGGGGTCCTGGATGAGGGAGGCGCCGAAGGCGAAGCTGTTGGGTTCGTGGCGGAGGCTGGGTTCGCAGCCGATGCGGCCGTCTTCGATGCGGGCCGAGGTGAGCCGGCCGAGGGCGTGGAAGCGCAGGTAGCCGAACTGGCTGTCGAGCGCGGTGTCGGCCATCATGCGGGCCAGCCGGGCGAAGGGCACCCGGCGGTGGGGCATCATGTCGAGCTCTTCGCGGTGGACGTACCGGACGAGGGATGCCAGGTCGTCCGGGTCCGGTTCGGCGAGCAGGGGGACGGTGTTGAGGAAGAGCCCGTACACCTCGGTGCCGCCGAGCCGTTCGAGACGGCCGTTCATGGCGAGGCCGGTGGTGACGCGGCGGCGGCCGGTGATGCGGGCGAGGGCGTGGAGGTGGGCGGCGAGGGCGACCGACTTGACGGGCACGGCGAGCGCGTCGGCGACCGCGCGCAGCTGCCCGGGGGCGTCGGGCAGCACGCGCTCGACCGTGCGGGGCAGTTCGTGGACGTTCTCGCTGCCGGGCCAGAGCTGACCCGTGGCGCCGTGGAGACGGCGTTGCCAGTAGGCGACGGACTCCGGGTCGCCGGCGGCGGTCCGTTCGACGGCGACGAAGTCGCGGAAGGTGGTGCGGGGCGGCGGGGTGGGCACGGAGGAGGGGTCGGCGGCGAGTGCGGTGTGCCGTTCGAGGATCTCGGTGAGCAGGGAGGTGAAGCTCCAGCCGTCGAGGATGGCGTGGTGTTCGGAGATGGTGAGCTGGAAGGCGTGGTCGGAGAGGCGCTGGACGGTGATCCGGAAGAGCGGCGGCGCGGCGAGGTCGAAGGGCCGGTCGCGGTGGTGCGCGAAGACAGCCCGTATCCGCTCGTCCTGCGCCTGCTCCGCCTGCCCGCGCAGGTCGGTGAACTCGACCGGTACGGGCAGGGTGCCGTGCACGAGCTGGAGCGGTTCGCCGTAGCCGGAGAGGTCGAGGCCGGTGCGCAGCACGGCGTGCCGGGCCATGGCCTCGCCGACGGAGCGGCGGAAGGCGGTCTCGTCGAGGTCGCCGGTGATCCGGTAGGAGTTGACGTTGTGGTAGCTGTCGGTGCCGCCGGCGACCTCCATGTGGAAGACCATGGACAGCTGCATGGAGACCATCGGGTAGGCGTCGACGATGTTGGGGGGCAGCTCCGCCCGGTCGTCCTCGGCGACCATCGCGAAGGGCCGGTGGACGGCGGGGTCGGTGGGCACGGGGCGGGCCAGCGGCAGCAGTCGGGCGACGGTGGGGGCGTTGAAGACGTCCCGCAGGGTGATCTGCCAGCCCCGGTCGTGCAGGGCGCCGGCGAGCTGGACGGCGCGGATGGAGTCGCCGCCGAGGTGGAAGAAGTCGTCGTGGACGCCGATCCCGTCGACGCCCAGCACCTCCGTCCAGACGCCGGCGAACAGCTCCTCCTCCGGGGTGCGCGGCTCGACGTGCCGGCCGGCCGGGGTGGCGGCGGCGCGGCCGGGGGCGGGCAGCGCGGCGCGGTCGACCTTGCCGTTGACGGTGAGCGGCAGGGCGTCGAGGACGGTGACGCTCGCCGGGATCATGTAGTCGGGGAGCGTACGGGAGAGGAAGGCACGCAGGTCGTGGGGCTCGGCCGATAGGCCCCCGGCCGAGCCATCGACCACGCCACCGGCAGCGCCCCCGGCACCGCGCACGGTGACGTAGGCGGCGAGTCGGTCGTCGTGGACGGTGACGACGCAGGCGTCGACGTCGGGGTGGGCGGCGACGGCGTTCTCGATCTCGCCGAGCTCGATGCGGAAGCCGCGCAACTTCACCTGGAAGTCCGCCCGGCCGACGTATTCGAGGCCGCCGTCCGGCAGTCGTCTGACGACGTCGCCGGTGCGGTAGAGCCGGGCGCCGGGCGGGCCGTACGGGTCGGCGACGAAGCGTGCGGCGGTGAGGCCGGGGCGGCCCCAGTAGCCGTGCGCGAGGCTGCCGCCGCCGACGTACAGCTCGCCGGGGACGCCGGGCGGGCAGGGGCGCAGCCAGTCGTCCAGGACGAGGGCGGTGAGGTGTGCCATGGGTTCGCCGACGAGGCTGCGTGCGAAGCCGGCGCCGCCTTCGGCGATGTCGTGGGTCGTGACGTGGACGGTGGTCTCGGTGATGCCGTAGAGGTTGCAGAGCCGGGCGGGCGGCAGCGGGTCGAGGGCGTGCCAGCGCTGGACGACGGCCGGGTCGAGGGCTTCGCCGCCGAGCATGATCCACCGCAGCGCGGGCAGGGGGCGCGGCCGGCGGCGCAGCGCGGGTTCGAGCTGGCGCAGCGCGGAGGGGGTGAGGCAGAGGTGGGTGACCTGTTCCTCGTCGAGGAGGGCGGCGAACTCGTCGGGCGAGCGGCTGGTGAGGTACGGGACGACCGCGAGGCGGCCGCCGTGCAGCAGGGCGCCCCAGAGCTCCCAGACCGTCCAGTCGAAGGCGTAGCTGTGGAAGAGGGTCCAGACGGTGTCCGGGCCGAAGCCGAAGTGGTCGCGGCCGGAGTCGAGGAGGCGGCTGACGTGCTCGTGGGCGACGGCGACGCCCTTGGGGCGGCCGGTGGAGCCGGAGGTGAAGATGAGGTAGGCGAGGTCGCCGGGGCGGCCGGCGGCGGGCGGGCGGACGTCCGGCTGGGCGGCGATCTCCTCCGCTCGGGCGGCGAGGTCGAGGGTGTGCCAGGGACCGTCCGGGGCGCGGTCGGGCCGGTCGGTGAGGACCAGGCTGACGGCGGTGTCGCCGAAGACGAGGGCGGCCCGGTCGGCGGGGGCGGCGAGGTCGACCGGCACGTAGGCGGCGCCGGTCTTGAGGACGGCGAGGACGGCGACGGGTACGGCGGTGGTGCGTTCCAGGAGCAGGCCGACCCGGTCGCCGGGGCGCACGCCGCGGGCGAGCAGGGCGTGGGCGAGGCGGTTGGCGCGCCGGTCGAGTTCGGCGTAGCCGAGGGTGCCGTCGGGGTCGCTGACGGCGGGCCGGTCGCCGTGGGTGTCGGCGGCCCGTTCGAAGAGGTGGTGCAGGCAGTGACCCGGGTCGAGGCGGGCGGGGCGGTGCGGCGGGGCGGCGGAGGTGAGCCGGAGCACGGTGGCGTCCGGGTCGGTGAGGGCGGCGTCGAGGAGGGCGGCGTAGTCGGCGGCGAGCCGGCGCACGGTGCCGGGGTCGAAGAGGTCGGTGTCGTATTCGGCCTCCCCGCGCAGTTCGCCGCCGTCGGCGCCCTCGAAGACGGACCAGGTGAGGTCGAACTTGCTGGTGCCGTTGGAGCGGACGGCGCGCTCGGCGGTGGCGGCGCCGAGCTCGAGCGGCGTACGCGGCTCGGTGTGGGCGCCGAACACCACCTGGACGAGCGGCGGATGCTGGGGCGTACGGGTGGTGCCGAGCAGGTCGACCAGCTGGTCGAAGGGGACGTCGAGGTGGCCGAACGCGTCGAAGGCGCCGTCCTGCACGTCGGCCAGCAACGCACGGAAGGTGGCGCCGGGGGCGAGCCGGACGCGCAGCGGCAGTAGGTTGACGAAGTAGCCGAGGAGGTCGGCGAGTTCGGGACGGTCACGAGTGGTGACGGGGGTGCCGACGAGCAGGTCGTCGGCGCCGGCCCAGCGGCCCATGAGCAGGGCGAAGGCGGCGAGTTGGACCGTGTACGGGGTCACGCCCTCCTGCTCGGCGAGCGCCCGGACCCTGGCCGCGGTGCCGGGGGCGAGGTCGAACGGCTCGGTGGCCCCGCGCCGGCCGCGCTCGGCGGGCCTCGGCCGGTCGCCGGGCAGCTCCAGGAGGGTGGGCGCGCCGTCGAGGGTCCGCTTCCAGTGGGCCAGCTGCTCCTCGTACGAGGTGTGCCGCCCCTCCTCCGCCCAGTCGGCGTACTGGAGGGTGAGCGCGGGGAGGTCGGTGGCCCTTCGCTCGGTCAAGGCGACGTAGTGCTCGGCGAGTTCGCGCTCGAAGAGGTCGGCCGACCAGCCGTCCCAGACGATGTGGTGCACCACGAACAGGAGCGTGGTGCGGTCGTCGGCGAGCCGGATCGCCTCCGCCCGCAGCAGCGGTCCCGTGCTCAGGTCGAACGGCTCGGCGGCCCGTTCGGTGATCAACCGCTCGGCTCGGCCCGCCCGTTCGGCCTCGGGCAGCCCGCGCAGGTCGGTGACGGTAAGCGGCAGGGCGAGCGTGCGGTGGACGTGCTGTCGGGGGCCGTCGGCGTGCAGGGCGAAGGTGGTGCGCAGCACCTCGTGCCGGTCGACCACGCCGTCCAGGGCACGCTGGAGCAGCGCGAGGTCGAGCGGGCCGGTGACGTCGTACGTCCACGGGGTGGTGTACGTGGCGTCCCGGGGGTTCCACCGGTCGAGGAACCAGAGCCCGCGCTGGAGGGCCGAGAGGGGGGCGGTACGGGTCGGGCCCACGGACCGGGAGGACTCCGGCGGGACGGCCGGGGCGGCGGGGCCGTCCGGGGCGGCCGGGTGCGGGGTGACCGTCAGGTCGGCGGACGAGGCCGGCGCACCGGCGGACGGGCCGTCCGATGCGGCGATGACCGGGCCTGCCGACGTGCCGGCCGGGTTCGGGGGCGGCGTGACCGTCAGGTCGGCGGCCGAGGTCGTGGTGGCCAGGTCGGCCCGTACGGAGGGCGGCGGCCCGGCGGGGACACCGGCGGACGGGCCCGCCGGAGAGGGAGCCGGGCCTGCCGACGTGGCGGCCGGGGCCGAGGGAGGCGTGGCCGGTGGGTCGGCGGGGTGGTCGGCCGGCGCGGGGGGCGGTGGCGCGGGGGGCAGGTCGGCGGACGGGCTCACGGCCTCGTTCCCTTCGGTCGGGCGGATGGGCGGGCGGTCGGGGTGCCGGGTCATCGCGGGGTCAGCCGTTCGGCGATGGCGCCGACCGTCCGGCCGCGGAACACCGCCTGCGGCGGGACCCGGGTGCCGGTCTCCTGGGTGAGCCGCATGGCGACCCGTACGGCGGCCAGGGAGTTGCCACCGATCCGGAAGAAGTCGGTGTCGGGGCCGAGGTCCTCGGTCCGGCCGAGGACGGCCCGGACGGCGTCGGCGACCAGCCGTTCGGCGGCGGTGAGCGGGTCGGCCGGGGCGGTCTCGGGGCGCTCGGCGGGGGCGGGCAGGGCCCGGCGGTCGACCTTGCCGTTGGGGTTGAGCGGCAGCGCGGTGAGGATGTCGAGCGTGGCGGGCACCATGTGCTCCGGCAGCAGCACGGCCAGGTGGTCGAGCAGCGCGTCGGGGTCCGGCGCGGGCGCGCCTGGGGCGGTGGTGACGTACGCGGCGAGCCGGCGGTCGCCCGGGGCGGGCTCGTGGACGGTGACGGCGGCCTCCCGCACGGACGGGTGGCGGGTGAGCGCGTCCTCGATCTCCCCGGGCTCGACGCGGAAGCCGCGGATCTTCAGCTGGTCGTCGATCCGGCCGGTGATCTCCAGGACGCCGTCCGGCGTGCGGTGGCCGAGGTCGCCGGTGCGGTAGAGCCGTTCGCCGGGCGCGCCGAACGGGGAGGCGACGAACCGCTCGGCGGTCAGGCCGGGGCGGCCGACGTAGCCGAGGGCGAGTCCGCCGCCGGCCGCGTACAGCTCGCCGGTGGTGCCGTCCGGGACGGGGCGCAGGTGTTCGTCGAGGACGTGGACCGTCTTGCCGTGCAGGGGGCGGCCGATGGGGATGGAGGTGCCGGCGGTGTCCTCGCGGGTGGCGCGGTGGCAGGTGGTGAGGCCGAGGCTCTCGACCGGTCCGTAGCCGTTGGCGACGGTGAGCCGCGGGTAGTGGTCGAGGGCCTTGCCGACGTGGGTGACGGAGGCCCGTTCGCCGGCGGTGAAGGCCACGGCGAGCTCGTCGTAGGTCTCCGGGAACTCCTCCAGGAGGAAGTTGAACAGGCTGGCGGACAGCTGGAGTTGGGTGACGCCGTGGCGGCGGGTGAGGTCGCTGATCGTCTGCGGGTCGGGCCGCCCGCCGGGCTGGAGCACGCACACGCCGCCGAAGGCGAGGGCGCCGAACAGCTCCAGGGCGAAGGCGTCCCAGGAGACCGGGGAGCACTGGAGCCAGACCTCGTCGGGTCCGAAGCGGGCGTAGTCCTGGCCGAGGTAGGTGGTGGTGAGGGCGCGGTGCGGGACGGCGACGCCCTTGGGGCGGCCGGTGGAGCCGGAGGTGAACATCACGCAGGCGAGGTCGGTGCCGGTGACCGGCAGGCCCGGGTCGTGGCCGGGGCGGGCGGCGAGGGCGGTGGCCGAGGCGTCCAGGTCGAGGTGGCGGGCGACGGGGAAGGGCGGGCTCGCGTGGCGGTGGGTGACCAGCAGGGCGGCGCCGCTGTCGGCGACCGCGCCGGCCAGCCGCTCGGCCGGGAAGTCGGGGTCGAGCAGGGTGTAGGCGGCGCCCGCCTTCAGGGCGGCGAGCAGGGCGGTCACCAGGTCGGGACCGCGCTCGACGAGGACGGCGACGGTGTCGCCGCGGCCGATGCCGAGGCCGGTGAGGTGGTGGGCGAGGCGGTTGGCCCGCTCGTTCAGGGTGCCGTAGTCGAGCCGGTCCTCGCCGGACACCAGCGCGAGGGCGTACGGGGTCCGGGCGGCCCGGTCCTCGAAGAGCGCGTGTACGGGCGCCTCGACGGCGGCGGCGAGGGTGCCGATCCAGGCCTCGCACAGCTCGGCCATGGTGGCCGGGTCGAACAGGTCGGAGTCGTACTCGAAGCGGCCGGTGAAGTCGGTGCCGCGGTCGTCGACGGAGATCGACAGGTCGAAGCGGGAGACCGGGTTGGAGTACAGCTCGCGGGTCACCTCGGTCCCGCCGACGGTCAGCGGGCGGGTGTCGAGCGGGTGGAGTTCCAGGAGCAGTTGGCAGAGCGGGTTGCGGTCCTCGGTGCGGTCGTCGGGGCGCTCCGCCATGACGGCGCCGGCGATGGCGTCGAACGGCGCCTCCTGGTGGCGGTAGCCGCCGATCGCCACCTCGCGGACGTGCCGGACGAGGCCGGGGAAGTCCATGTCCTCCTCGACCCGTACGCGCAGCGGCAGCAGGTTGACGAAGTAGCCGATCAGGGCGTCGAGTTCGGACCTGTCGCGGACGCTGACCGGGGAGCCGAGCACGAGGTCGCGGCGCCCGGTCCGCCGGTGCAGGGTGAGCGCGAGCCCGGCGAGGAGCACCATGAACGGTGTCGCGTCCTCGCCTCGGGCCAGCGCCCGGACGCCCTCGGCGACCGGCCGGGGCATGACGAAGCGGTGGAAGGCGCCGTGGAAGGACTGGAGTTCGGGGCGCGGACGGTCGGTGGGCAGGAGGGGCTCGGTGGGCGCGTCCCGCAGGTGCTCGCGCCAGTAGTCGAGTTGCCGTCCGGCGGTGTCGTCCTGATGCTGCCAGAGGCTGTAGTCGGCGTACTGGACCGGGAGTTCGGGCAGCTCGGCGGGGCGGCCGGCGGCCAGGGACTCGTACAGTGCGGCCAGTTCGGACTCCAGGACGGGCAGTGAGCCCTCGTCCCAGACGATGTGGTGGCAGAGCAGCAGCAGGGTGGACGTGGCGCCGGTGCGGTAGAGGTGGGCGCGGACCAGCGGGCCGGTCTCCAGGTCGAAGGGGACGAGGGCGGCCTCGGCGAGCAGGGCGTCCAGGGCCTCGGTGGTGGTCTCCCGCACGGTGAACGGCAGCTCCACGGACGGGTGGACGACCTGCCGGGGGCCGTCCTCGGCCGGCTCGAAGGTGGTGCGCAGCGCTTCGTGCCGGTCGACGACACCGGCGAGCGCCCGGCGCAGCAGTTCGGGGTCGACCGGCCCGGCGAAGCGGAACACCCAGGGCACGTTGTACGTGGGCGCGCCCGGGTTCCACTGGTCGAGGAACCACAGTCCGCGCTGGAGGTTGGCCAGCGGCGCCTCGGTGGCGCCGGTCCGCTGCAACGCCGGGCGTTCGCCGCCGCCGTCCGAGGCGGCGGTGACGGCGGCGGCGAACTCGGCGAGGGTCGGTGCGTCGAAGATGGTGTACGGGGAGATCATGCCGAACACGTCGAAGACGCGGCCCACGACCCGTACGGCGGTGAGGGAGTCCCCGCCCAGGTGGAAGAAGTTGTCGTCCGCGCCTACCTCGGGCACGCCGAGCACGTCCGCCCAGACGGCGGCGATCAGCTGCTCGGCGGAGGTGCGGGGCGGTCGGCGGCCGGCAGCCGGTGCGGCGGGCACGGCCTGGGGCTCGGGCAGCGCCGTCCGGTCCACCTTGCCGCCCGCGGTCAGCGGGAAGGCGGCCAGCGGTGTGACGGTCGCGGGGACCATGTGCTCGGGCAGCCGCGCGGCGAGGTAGGAGCGCAACCGGGCGGCGTCGGGGCCCGGGGACGGAGCGTCGGAGGCGGTCCCGGTGCCGGGCCCGGCACCTGTGCCTGTGCCTGTCCCCGCCCCTGTTCCTGTGCCTGTCCCAGCCCCTGTACCTGTGCCTGTCCCAGCCCCTGTACCTGTGCCTGTCCCCGCCCCTGTACGCGTCCCTGCCCCCGCCCCTGTTCCTGTGCCGGTGACGTAGGCGGCGAGGCGGCCCTCGTGCGCGACCACGACGGCTCCGGCGACGTCCGGGTGGCGGGCGAGCACCTGCTCGATCTCACCGGGCTCGACCCGGAAGCCGCGGATCTTCACCTGGTGGTCGGTGCGGCCGACGTACTCCAGCGGGGCGTCGGCGTCGCCGGACCGGCGGACGACGTCACCGGTGCGGTACATCCGGGCGCCCGGCTCGGGGGCGAAGGGGTCCGCGACGAACCGGCCGGCCGTCAGGCCCGCGCGGCCGTGGTAGCCGGAGGCGAGCAGGGGCCCGCCGACGTACAGCTCGCCTGCCGTGCCGGGTGCGACCGGCCGCAGCCCGTCGTCGAGCACGTACGCGCGCCGGTCGCCGAGCGGGCCTCCGATCGGGACCGTGTCGCACTCCCCCGCCGCCGGGCCGGCGAGCTCGTGGACGGTGGCGGTGACGACGGTCTCCGTCGGCCCGTACGCGTTGAGCAGCGGCACGCCGGTGGCGGTCCACCAGCCGGCGGCGGCGTCCGGGTGGAGCCGGTCGCTGCCGGAGATCATCAGCCGGAGGGCGCGCGGGACGCGGCCTCCGGCCCGTAGCGCGGCCACCACCTCCTGGAAGTACCCGGCGGCGAGGTTCGCCACGGTGACGCCCTCGGCGTCGAGCAGGTCCAACAGAGCGGCCGGTGCGAGAAGTCGCTCCTCGGGTACGAGAACGCAGGCGCCGACCGAGAGGGCGGTGAGCACCTGTTCCACGGCGACGTCCACGGTCGGGCGGGCCATGTGCAGCACCACGTCGTCCTCGGTGAGGCCGAAGCGCTCGACGGCGGCGGCGAGGTGGCCGGTCAGCGCGGTGAGCGGAACGTGCACGCCCTTGGGGCGGCCCGTGGTGCCGGAGGTGTAGACGAGGTAGCCCGCGGCGGCCTCCCGGCCGCTGCGGGGCGCGCCTTGGGCCCCGGCACCGGCACCGGCCCCGACCCCGCCTTCGCCTCCGGTCCCGGCCTCGGCCCCGGCGGTCCCGGCCCCGGTCCCGACGAGTGCGCCGTCGGTGTAGGCGAGGGTGGGACCGGCGTCCTCGCGGATCCAGCGGTTGCGCTCCTCGGGCGCCTCCCGGTCCAGGGCCAGGTAGGTGGCGCCGGCGCGGAGGGCGGCGAGCAGGCCGACCACGTGGTCGAGCCGGTCGCGGCCGGTGACGGCCAGCGTCCGCCCGGGGGCGATCCGTGCGGCGAGGGCGCCGCTCAGCTCGTCCAGTTCCCGGTAGGCGACGGTCCGCGCGCCGAGTCTCAGGGCCGGACGGTCCGGGAACCGGCGTGCGACGGATATGAAGGGGAAACCGCGAGATTCCATCATCCAACCCCGATGAATTGACGACGCTGCGAGCAGTGAGGTCGACGATAGGGCGGCGTCTCGGGGCCGATCGGCAGAATGCACGGAAGTCCATCGGCAGTTTCATCTGCCGCTCGACCTGCGGTGATGTGCGAAATGCGGGCAGCCCACCGACACGCGCACGGGCGCCATTTCGGTGGGCTGCTGAAAACTGGGACTCAGGGGGATCAGAGAAATTCAGGGGAATTCAGGGGAATGCGGGGGACCAGACGTCGTCGGGGTCGAGTGCGGCCGGCGCGTATTTCCCCAGCGCGCTGATCAGCAGGCGCAGTTCCAGCGCGAGGCATTCGGCGAAGCGGACGAGCCCCGCGCGCGGGTCCTCCGCCGTGGCGAGCAGGGCCGCCCGGCCCAGGCCCACCGCGCGGGCGCCGAGCGCGAGGCTCTTCACCGCCCGGCCGCCCTCCCAGATCCGTCCGGAGACCAGCAGGCAGGGCGGGGGCCCGGCGGCGGCGAGCCGGCGCAGGCACTCCGCCAGGGGCAGGCCGACCTCGGCCGGGAAGGCGTCCGGCGCCCAGCCGGTGCCGCCCTCGGCGCCGTCCACGGTGACGGCGTCCGCGCCGGCCTCGGCGGCCACCCGGGCGGCCTCGGCGACGTCCCGGCCGGGGTGCAGCTTGACCCAGACGCGGGCCCGGGGGAAGTTGTTGCGCATCAGCCGGACCTGCTGGCGCAGGATCTCCGCCGTGAAGGTGCCGGGCGTACCGGACCGCAGCACGCGGCCGTCGCCGAAGACGTCGTCGATCCCGTACCGGTCGCCGAGCCGGGCGGCCGCCTCGGCGTCGAGCACGGTCATCCCGCCGAGGCCCGGTTTGGCGCCCTGCCCGAGCTTCAACTCGAAGGCCAGCCGACCCGATTCCAGCAGCGGGAGGGCCGCCGGGTCGCTGTAGACGAGGTTCCACACCTCGGCGTCCGCGTCCTCGGTGGACTGCTGCACGGCGACGCCGCCCTGTCCTTCCGGCAGTGCCTCGGCGTAGGCGCGGAGGCGGCCGAGGAGCGCCCGGTCCGCCGCCTCGCCGAGCCGGCCGTAGCCGTTCACCGGGACGACGTTCTCGCCGATCACCATGGGAATCCCGAGGGCGCCGGCCTGTCGGCTGAGCGCGAGGCCGAGGTCGCCGCCGGCGGCCCGGGTGGAGCCGAGCGCCGACACGTACACGGGCAGGGAGGAGGTGAATCCTCCGATGGCGGTGGTCAGTTCGACGTCCCGGTAGTCCGGCTCCCGGCCCAGGTCGATCAGCCGGGCGAGCCGCTGGGGCATGAAGACCGGCGGGGTGATCCGCAGGGCGTCGAGCGGGTCCCGCTCGACGCCCGGGCGGGGCCGGTCGCCCCGGTGCTCCGCCCCGAACAGGACCCTGCCGTACGCGCCGGGCGGCGGGAAGGCCGCGGCCGCCCCGGTCCGGGCGCGGTGCCGGACCTCCTCCTCCGGGAAGCCGGGCGCCGAGAGGTCGCTCACGGCGACACCACCCCCGCCAGTTTGGGGAAGGCGCTGGCCTGCCAGACCGCGTCCAGACCGGCGACGTAGCGGGTCAGCCGCTCGACGCCGATGCCGAAGCCCGCGCTGCCGGGGACGCCCTCGCGGACCAGGTCCAGGTACCAGCGGTACTTCTGCGGGTTCTCGCCGGTCTCCCGCATCCGGGTGACGATCTCCGCGTAGTCGTTGGTGCGCTGGCTGCCGCTGCACAGCTCGCCGTACCCCTCGGCCGCGATCAGGTCGAAGTTGCGCAGCAGCCCCGGGTTCTCGGGGTCCTCCCGGTCGTAGAAGCCGCGCGAGCCCTTCGGATAGTCGGTGACGAAGAAGGGGCGGTCCCGCCGGGCGGACAGCAACGCCTCGCCCTCCCAGTCGAGTTCGGCGTCCGTGCTCTGCGGATGGCCGAGTCCCCGGAGTTCGGCGACCGCCTCGGTGTGCCGCATCCGGCCGAAGGAGCCCTTCAGGAGCTCGGCGAACGCCTCGACATCGCGGCCGAGTTCGGCGAAGTCCTTGGGCAGCTCACGGATCGCGCTGTCGACCATGTGTACCACCAGCTCCTCGACGAGCCGGACGGCGTCGTCCCTGCTCGCCCCTGCTATCTCCACGTCGAGCTGGTGGAACTCCGCGAGGTGGCGGCTGGTGCCGGCGGTCTCCAGCGGTTCGAGACGGACGTTGGGAGCGATGCAGAAGATCTTGTCGAAGGCGAGGAGCGAGGCCTGCTTGTAGAGGATGGCGCTGGTCATCAGCTTGTAGCGGTGACCGTAGAAGTCGACGTCGACCTGCTTGGAGCCGCGTGAGCCGGGGTCGGTGACCGGCCCGATGATCGGCGGCAGCAGTTCGGTGAAGCCGCGCTCGCGCAGGAACGCGCGGGCGGAGGAGAGCAGGTGATGCTGGATCCGCAGGGCGCTGCGGGTGGCCGGGGCGGTGAGGTGGCGGCCCGGGTCCGGGAGCGGTGCGGTGGCCGTGTGCCCGTCGGTGGTCATGGTGTGGTGAGTCCCAACTCTCGTCGTGGCGTGGACGTCGTACGGGGCGGTGCGGCGGACGCTCCGGGCGGCTCGGGGGCGGCGGCGACGGCACCGGTGACGGCCGGGCGTGCGGCGGCGCGGGCGTCGTAGGTCCGCTGGACGTGGGAGAGGGACGCGAGCAGCCCGGCCGAGCCGAGGATCGGCGGACGCGGCCCGCCGTCGCCCAGTCCGGCGATGGGCATCGACCCGACGCTCGACCAGTGCAGCCGCCCGTCGGGCGCGAGCGAGCTGCGGGCCCGGCCGGCGTTGTCGGGATGCAGACAGTAGGGGACGTCCAGATACCCGGCGGCGAAGGCCCGCACCAGCGCGCGCCCGATGTCGGCGTCCAGGTCGAGAACGGCCCCGATCAGGGCCCGCGCCTCGGCCTCGATGCCGGTGTCATCGATGCCCGTGTCCGCGCTACCGGTGTCGTCGGGGCGGGTGCCCGGGTCGTACGGGCCGGGGGCGCCGGCCCGTACCAGCCGGGCGCGCTCGTGGGCGGCGGCCGTGGCGGCCGTCTCCAGCGCCCGGACGTTCTCCTCCACGGTCGGGATCCGGTGCGCCTCGGCCGTGGTCTTGACGATCAGCCGGGCCGCACCGGCCCGTACCGCGAGGCGGGCCGCGTCCTCCAGGAGCAGCCGGGCCCCGCCGGGCGAGCGCGGGAAGACGCCCATGTACGCGTAGAGGACGAGGTGATGGTCGACGTCCGGCAGCAGTTCCCCGGCGAGCCGCCCCAGCACGGTGAGTGCTTCCTCGTCCTGGCGCGGATCGGCCTGCTGGGCGTAGCTGAGCGAGATGTCACGCAGCCCGTGCTGCCGGAAGAACAGGGCTTCCAGCACGCTGACCGCGACGAGCAGGCTCGGCGGGCAGAGCTGCCCCATCAGGCAGCCGCCGAAGGTCTCCAGGTGCGGCTCGGCGCCGAACTCCCTCACCGACGCGAGCAGTTCGCAGCTGCGCCGCCATTCCTCGACCGCCTCGCGCAGCGGCGTCCGGCTGTACGGCAGACAGTACGAGACCGGGCCGCCCTCGGTGGCGTCCAGGCCGGCCGCGAGCAGGGCGCGGACGATGTGCTGCGGCGCCGGAGAACCGTGCCGGACCTGCACCGGGAAGCGCGGGTCCGCGATGCCCCGCAGCACGGCGCGGGTGGTGTCCGCGGAGTGGGTGGCGATGGGGTAGCCGTTGAGGCCGGCGCCCTCGGCGAGCGCACGCCGGGCGGCGGCGAGGTCGCCGGTGCGGGTGTAGCTGTCGAGGGTGATCGTGCCGACGGTGACGGCGTCGGCGCGCCGGGTGGAGAGCAGGCCCTCGCGCATCCGCGACGGATCGGCCATGCCCATCCTGGGCTGGACCACCAGCTTCCCGGCTGCCCTGGCCCGGGCGACGAAGGCGCCGAATCCTGCCGACGGGAGGGCGGCGGTCCCGGTCACAGGAGCACCCCCGCGCCGGCGGCCGGCGTCCCGGATCCGGCGGACAGCGAGCGGACGAAGGACGGGAACTCCCGTACCGACCGGTCCTCCTCGAAGACCCCGTCGAAGCCCGCCGCCAGCAGCGCCCGCCGCCGGGCCGGGGCGCCGGATCCGGCGATCCCCAGCTTGCCTCCGATCACGGTCGTCGTACGGGCCAGCGCGGGGCAGGCACGCAGCGCCGCGATCACCCGCAGTCCGTCGTGGAAGCCGTGTCCGTTCACGCTGCTCAGCACGATCAGATCGGGCTCGATCCGGCGGCACTCGGCGACCAGCAGGGCGTCCGGCACACATGCGCCGAGGTTGGTGACCCGGTGACCGAGCTCTTCGAGGAGCAGGTGGAGGAAGACCAGGTTCCAGGTGTGGGAGTCCGACGCCATGGTCGTCACGACGACGTCCAGACCGGCCGGCTCGGCCTTTCCGTGCTGCTCCACGGCATGCTGATCCACGGCGCAAACCCTCTGTGTCGGTAGGTGGTGGGGAGTCCCGGGGGTGGTGGGGCCTCCGGGCGTCCCCAGGTCCGGGTGTCCGGCCCGCCCGGCCGTGGACAGAACGCTAGGGAGTATCGGGGCGTCGGACCGGCAGCTCACCCGGCAGGATGCGGGCAGTATCGCCGTACGGGACGGCTGTGCGGACCGCTGTCGGGACCGCTGTACGGACTGCCCCGTACGGGGCCGCCGTAAGGGACCGCTGTACGGCCCCGAGGACGAACCCGCCGCCCGACGTGGCCGCACGAGCACCGCCGTACGAGGAGCGCGGCACGATCCCGCCGTACGAGCCTCAGCTCACCGTCGCCAGTTCCGCGTAGGCGACGCGGCTCCCGCACAGGCTCCGGCAGAGGTTCAGGACGGTGAACCGGACGCCGTCGCGGGCCTGGACGCTGCGGATCAGACCGCTCGCCAGGAGCTCGTGCACCGCCGCCAGGCACTCCTGCGGCGGGCGGCCGCTCAGGGCGACGGCGTCCTCGCCGGACCAGTCCCCCGGTTCGGCCGCGAGCCGCTCAAGCAGGTCCCGCTGGCCGAGCGTCAGCCGGTCGAGGGCGGCCCCGAGGGCCGCCCGGATGTCCGCCCTGCCGCCGTACCCGGCGGGCGGCGGCGCCAGGTGGAACGGCCCGTCCGCGAGGCGCGCCACCAGCTGGCGCGGGGACAGCACCGTGGACCAGCCGGCCACGAGCTCCAACGCCCCGGGCAGTCCGTCGAGTTGGCGGCAGAGGGCGGCGACGGCGGGGGCCTCGTCGGGTTCGAGGCGATAGCCGGGGCGCAGTCGGCGCAGGTGCGAGAGCAGCAGCCGGACGGCGCCGACCTCGGCCAGGGCGAGCGGGTCGTGGTCGAGTTCCGGCCCGGGGGTGGGCAGCGGGGCGAGCGGGATCACCTGGCCGCCGGGAAGCGGCTGCGGGACCCGGGCGGTGATCAGGACCCGGAGGCCGGGGCAGCGCTGGAACAGTTCGTCGAGGAGTGCCGTGTCCACGCCGGCGTCGGCGCCGTCCAGGACCAGCAGGGTGGGCCGCTCCCCGATCGCGCGGGCGAGGTCGGTGCGGCGTTCGAGCCCGGCGACGGGCAGCCGGCCGCAGTCGATCCAGCGCACCGACCAGCGGGAGGCGAGGTGCAGCCGTCTCGCGACCTCCAGGGCGAGGCGGGTCTTGCCGACCCCGCCGAGGCCGGCCACCGTGACCAGCCGGTCGCCGTGCACGGAGAAGGCGTCGGCCAGCACCTCGACCTCCAGGTCGCGCCCGACGATGGCGCCCCGGGCGACCGGCGGTGCGGCCGGTTCGTCCGCCGGTTCGTCGGCGAGCGTCTGCCGGCGCGCGGTGGCCTCGAAGAGGGACCGGTTGCGGCCTTCGAGGCGCAGGGCGTCGGCGAGCAGCCGGACCGTCTCCTGCCGGGGGCGCCGCACCCGCCCGCTCTCCATGTCCCGGATGGCCCGGACGCTCAGGGTGGCGTGATCGGCGAGCACCTGCTGGGTCAGGCCGACCCGCTCGCGCCAGATCCTGAGCAGCTCTCCGAAGCCCGCCGTCGACTGCGGCGACCGCACACCGTCCATGCCTCGTCCACCTTCCGTGGGATGGCCAACTACGGGGGACGGGGGACCCGGGCGGCCGTCCGGCGCGCCGAGGCGGCGCCGGACGGTGGTGACCGCCGAGCCGTCTTCCCCCCTGGCACCGATGGTCCACGGCACGGCTCTACGGGCGATCAACGGCCGATCACCAGGGCGTCGGCTCCGTCACCGACATGGTCGTCTTCGCCAGACGGGTGGCCCACCTCGCCGAGGTCACCACCGTGACCGGCCCCGTAGACGGCCCGGCCGCCTACGGGTTCACCGGCCCGCTGACCGCCGCCGCCGCGAGTGACGGTCGGAGGCGTTCACACGGCGCCGGGATCGCAGGTTCTCAGCCCGGTGACGCCATCGGGCCGCGACCCGTACCCGGCGAAGGTCGCCCACGCGCCGGGTTCGAGGACGCGGCACGGGGCGACCTGTCCGTCGGCGTACTCGACGGTGACGGCGACGGTCACGTCGCAGCCGTTCTCGACGCTGGTGTAGCGCCAGCCCGCGTAGTACCGCACGCACTCCGGAGGTGTGGATTCGGTGGCCGCCACGGCGGTCGGTGCGGCGGTCAGGGCCGTCGCCAGGAGCCCGGTGGCGGCGGTGGCGGCGAGCGCGGCAGGACGCGCGATGCGCGTGATGAGCTTTGTCATGGCCCGGATCATCGAGGTGCAAAAGTTCTTGCGCAAGTTGCTGAAACTATTTTCAGCCAGCACGCGGGGGTCGATGGCGGCAGACATGTCGGACTCGAATCGAATTCGAAACTGTATCCTGGCCTCATGGACACCGAGGCGTGTGGGACCACCTCGCACATCACCCTTCACGGGCATTCCGGCAAGGCACGGAACTGGCACAAGGCCGGCTGGAGCCGGGTCCTGCGTGAAGGAGTCGTGGGAAGCCTGATCATGCTCATACCGGCCCTGCTCCTCGGGTTCTTCCTCTCCTGGTGGATCGGCGTCGCCATCATCGGGGTGACGGCGACGTCGGCCGTCCTCTCCTCGGTCTTCTTCTCGCTGCGGGGGCACCGGCCGGCATGCTCGGTCAAGAAGGGCCTCGTCCTCGTCATGGGGTGGTGGGAGCGCCTCTGAAGGCGACTCCGTCCCGGCCGGCCGTCAGCCCGCCGGGACGGAGTCGCGCCGCTGCCGTCGGGCGAACCAGCGGGCGGCGGGCTCCGTGGTGACGCCGTGCAGGACGACGCTGAGGAGGACGGTCGCGCAGGTGACGTTGACGACGAAGGCGGCGTCGTCGTCCGGCAGCCGGCTGTAGGCGAGGGCCGCGAAGACGATGGAGGTGACGCCGCGTGAGCCGAACCATCCGATGGCTCCGCGCTCGGCCCGGCTGAAGCCCGTGCCGGTGAGCGCGGCGGCCACGGGCACGATCCGGGCGACGGTGAGGACGAGCAGCGCGTACGCCATGACGGGAAGGTCGATGCCGTGGGCGAACTCCTCCGCGATCAGCGCGCCGAAGGTGAACCAGACCGCGAGGGCCATGAGATGGCTGATGTCGTACACGAGGCCGAGGTGGTCGTCGCCGAGCGGGTGCGCGGTGTGGGCGTAGCACACGCCGGTCACGAAGGCCGCGACGAAGCCGTTTCCGCCGAGGGGCACGGCGGCCGTGTAGGCGAGGAACGGCAGGGCGAGACCGGCCAGTCGCAGCCCGGCGGGGGCGGCCCAGCCGGCGGCCAGGCACGTCCGCACCAGCCAGGCGGCCAGGAAGCCGAGGGCCACGCCGACCAGGACCGCGTACCCGGCACCCTTGAGGGCGCTCAGGACCAGGTCGCCGAAGGAGTCGCCCTCGGCCGTGACGAGGTTGGCCACGCAGAACACGAAGAGGGGGGAGACGAGACCGTCGTTGAAGCCGCCCTCGATGTTCAGGGCGGCCCGCACCCGCAGCGGGACCCGCTCGTCCCTGAGGAAGGTCAGGGCGGGGGCGAGGTCCATCGGCATCACGACGAGCGCGGCCACGGCCAGGAGCCACCCGTTCGTGCCGGGGAAGAGCAGGGCGCCGAAGAGGACGGCGAGGACGACGGAACCGGGCAGGGCGATGCCGAGGAGCCGGCTCTCGCCCACCGAGCCGCCCAGCCGCTGGTAGTCCCTGGTCTCGGTGGCGTCGGTGAAGAGCATGACGGCCAGGACGAGTTCGACGCACGTCCGGAAGGTGTGGGTGTCCATGTCGAAGGCGACGGCCGGCCGGTCGCCGCCGGTCAGCACCACCCCGGCGGCCGCGAACGCGATGGGCGCCGTGATGCTCCACCGGGTCAGCCGCTCGGAGACCAGCGACCACAGGAACAGCAACGACAGAAGCACGAGAACAGCGACCATGGACACTCACAAAGGGGAGGAACGTGATGAATCGACCCGTGCGACCATCCTCGCAGCATCGTCAGCGGGGTTCGCCTCCGCCCCCCGTGTCCCCGGCCACATTCCCGCGCCACGCACGAAGGAGTGCCGGCCTCGGACCGCTACCACCGGTCGGCGGGCGGCAGGTGACACGCCGGTCCTCAGCCCTTGGCCACCAGGTCCCTGAGCGCGATGTTGAGCTTCAGGACGTGGACGCGGGGCTCGCCGATGAAGCCGAGGATGCGGTCGTCGGTGTGGTCGGCGACCAGCTTCTCGACGGTGGCGACGGGCAGGTGGTTGCGTTCCGCCACGCGGTGGATCTGGAGCCGCGCGTACTCCGGGGAGATGTGCGGGTCCAGGCCGGAGCCGGAGGAGGTGACGGCGTCGGCCGGCACGTCGGAGGGCTTCACCGTGTGGTCCGCGGTGGAGTTGTCCTTCACCACCGCCGCCTTGGCGTCCTTGACCCACCGGATCAGGTCGGCGTTGTCTCCGGAGCGGTTGGTGGCACCGGACAGGAGGAGCGCGTACCGGGTGTTCACGGAGTTGGTGCCGAGACCCTTCGACGGGCGCGGCTGGAACCAGCGCAGGTCGGGGGTGGGGGCCTCGTCGCCCTCCTTCGACGGCAGGTCGTAGCGTTGGCCGATGAGTTCGGAGCCGACGACCCTGCCGCTCGCGTCCCGGATCTCGGAGCCGTTCGCCTTGCCGGGGAAGGCGAGTTGGGCGAGGCCGGTGACGGCGAGCGGGTAGAGCACGCCGCAGACGACGGTCAGGACGAGCAGGGCGCGCAGGCCCGCCCCGAGCACACGCCCGGTGTTTCCTACGGAGTTGTTCATCGTGGGTCAGCCGATTCCGGGGATGAGGGAGAGAAGCATGTCGATGAGCTTGATGCCGACGAACGGGGCGACCAGGCCGCCCAGGCCGTAGAGTCCGAGATTGCGGCGGAGCATCGAGTCCGCGCTGGAGGGCCGGTAGCGCACGCCCTTCAGCGCCAGCGGGACCAGAGCGACGATGATCAGCGCGTTGAAGATGACGGCCGACAGGATCGCGGACTCGGGTGAGGTCAGGCCCATGATGTCGAGCTTGTCCAGCGACGGGTAGGCGACGGCGAACATCGCGGGGATGATCGCGAAGTACTTGGCGACGTCGTTGGCGATCGAGAAGGTGGTCAACGCACCGCGCGTGATGAGGAGCTGCTTGCCGATCTCGACGATCTCGATGAGCTTGGTCGGATCGGAGTCGAGGTCGACCATGTTGCCGGCCTCCTTCGCGGCCGACGTGCCGGTGTTCATCGCCACGCCCACGTCCGCCTGCGCGAGCGCCGGGGCGTCGTTCGTGCCGTCACCGGTCATCGCGACCAGCTTGCCGCCGGCCTGCTCGCGCTTGATGAGGGCCATCTTGTCCTCGGGGGTGGCCTCGGCGAGGAAGTCGTCGACGCCCGCCTCCTCGGCGATGGCCTTGGCGGTCAGCGGGTTGTCACCCGTGATCATGACGGTCTTGATGCCCATGCGGCGCAGCTCGTCGAACCGCTCCCGCATGCCCTCCTTGACGACGTCCTTCAGGTGGATGACGCCCAGGACCCGTGCGCCCCTGTCGTCCTCCACCGCCACCAGCAGCGGTGTGCCGCCGGCTTCGGAGATCCGGTCCGTGAGCGCCTGCGCGTCCCCGGCGACCTCGCCGCCGCGCTCCTTCACCCAGGCGACGACGGATGCCGTGGCACCCTTGCGGATCTTCCTGCCGTCCACGTCCACGCCCGACATACGGGTCCGGGCGGTGAACTCGATCCACGTGGCGTGCGCCGGCTCACCCTGGTGGCGCTCCCGCAGCCCGTACCTCTCCTTGGCGAGGACGACGATCGAGCGGCCCTCGGGCGTCTCGTCGGCGAGCGAGGACAGCTGGGCGGCGTCCGCCACCTCGGCCTCCGTCGTACCGCGTACGGGCACGAACGCGGCCGCCTGCCGGTTGCCCAGGGTGATCGTGCCGGTCTTGTCCAGGAGCAGGGTGCTCACGTCGCCGGCGGCCTCGACCGCGCGGCCGGACATGGCGAGGACGTTGCGCTGGACGAGCCGGTCCATGCCGGCGATGCCGATCGCGGAGAGCAGCGCGCCGATCGTCGTCGGGATGAGGCAGACGAGGAGGGCGGTCAGGACGATGAGGGAGGTCTGCCGGTCGGCCCCGGCGTAGATCGCGAAGGGCTTGAGGGTGAGGACCGCGAGCAGGAAGACGATCGTCAGCGAGGCCAGCAGGATGGTGAGGGCGATCTCGTTCGGGGTCTTCTGCCGGGCGGCGCCCTCGACCAGGCTGATCATGCGGTCGATGAAGGTCTCGCCCGGCTTGGTGGTGATCCTGACGACGATCCGGTCGGACAGCACCTTCGTACCGCCGGTGACGGCCGAGCGGTCGCCGCCCGACTCGCGGATGACGGGTGCGGACTCTCCGGTGATGGCGGACTCGTCGACGGAGGCCACGCCTTCGACGACGTCGCCGTCGCCGGGGATGACGTCGCCGGCCTCGCAGATCACCAGGTCGCCGACGCGCAGTTCGGTCCCGGGGACGCGTTCCTCGCCCGTGGTGGTGATCCTGCGCGCCACGGTGTCGGTCTTGGCCCTGCGCAGGGTGTCGGCCTGGGCCTTGCCGCGGCCTTCGGCCACGGCCTCGGCCAGGTTGGCGAAGAGGGTGGTCAGCCACAGCCAGGCGGTGATCGCCCAGCCGAAGCGGTCTCCGGGGTTCTTCACGGCGAGCACGGTGGTCAGCACCGAGCCGACCAGGACCACGAACATGACCGGCGACTTGACCATCACGCGCGGGTCGAGTTTCCGCAGCGCGTCCGGGAGGGACGTGACGAGCTGCTTCGGGTCGAAGAGGCCGCCGCCGACACGGCCGGCCGGCTGGGGTGCGCCCGGCAGGCCGCCGTGCGGTGCCTTCGCCGTGGTGGCGGAGAGGGACATGGTGTTCTCGTGTTTCCGTACGTCGATGGTCATGCCGCGAGCCCTTCGGCGAGCGGGCCGAGAGCGAGGGCCGGGAAGTAGGTGAGACCGGTGACGATCGTGATCGTGCCGACGAGCAGGCCGGTGAACAGCGGCTTCTCGGTCCGCAGGGTGCCCGCGGTCTCGGGTACGGGCCGCTGCCCGGCGAGGGAGCCGGCGAGCGCGAGCACGAACACCATGGGCAGGAACCGGCCGAGCAGCATCGCGATGCCGATCGTCGCGTTGAACCACGGGGTGTCGGCGTTCAGGCCGGCGAAGGCGGAGCCGTTGTTGTTGGCGCCGGAGGTGTAGGCGTACAGGATTTCGGAGAAGCCGTGCGCGCCCGCGTTCGTCATCGAGTGCGCCGGGGAGTCCAGGACGAGGGAGGCCGCGGTGAAGCCGAGCACGAGCGCCGGGGTGATCAGGATGGAGCAGGCCGCGTACGTGATCTCGCGGGTGCCGATCTTCTTGCCCAGGTACTCGGGTGTGCGGCCGACCATCAGACCGGCGAGGAACACGGCGATGACCGCCATGATCAGCATGCCGTAGAGGCCGGAGCCGACGCCGCCGGGGGCGATCTCGCCGAGCTGCATGCCCAGCAGGGTGATGCCGCCGCCGAAGCCGGTGTACGAGGAGTGGAAGGAGTTCACCGCGCCCGTCGAGGTCAGCGTGGTCGCCACCGCGAAGATCGACGAGCCGGCGATCCCGAACCGGGTCTCCTTGCCCTCCATCGCGCCGCCGGCCAGCTCGAACGCGGGGCCTTCGCCCGCGAACTCGGTCCACAGCATCAGGGCCGTGAAGCCGATCCAGATCACGGCCATCGTGCCGAGGATCGCGTACCCCTGCCGGAGCGAGCCGGTCATGCGGCCGAGGGTGCGGGTCAGGGCGAACGGGATGACCAGGATCAGATAGATCTCGAAGAGGTTCGACAGCCCGTTGGGGTTCTCGAACGGGTGGGCGGAGTTGGCGTTGAAGTAGCCGCCGCCGTTGGTGCCCAGCTCCTTGATGGCCTCCTGCGAGGCGACGGCGCCGCCGTTCCACTGCCGGGTGCCGCCCGCGAACTGCCCGACCTCGTGGATGCCGGAGAAGTTCTGGATCACCCCGCAGGCGACCAGGACGAGCGCTCCCACCACGGAGACCGGCAGCAGGATCCGTACGACACCGCGGACCAGGTCGGCCCAGAAGTTGCCGAGTTCGCCGGTACGGGAGCGGGCGAAGCCGCGGACGAGCGCCACGGCGACCGCCATGCCGACGGCCGCGGAGACGAAGTTCTGCACCGCGAGGCCGCCGGTCTGCACGACGTGGCCCATGGCCTGTTCGCCCGCGTACGACTGCCAGTTGGTGTTGGCGACGAAGGACGCCGCCGTGTCGAAGGCCTGGTCCGGGTCGATCGACTCGAAGCCGAGCGAGCCGGGCAGGGCGCCCTGGAGGCGCTGGAGACCGTACAGGAACAGCACGCTCACCGTGGAGAAGGCGAGCACCCCGCGCAGATACGCCGGCCAGCGCATCTCCGCCGACGGGTCCGCGCCGATCGCCCGGTAGATCCACCGCTCGGGTCTGTGGTGCTTCTCCGAGGAGTAGACGCGCGCCATGTGGTCGCCGAGCGGCCGGTAGGACAGGCCCAGGGCGACGATCAGCGCCAGAAGCTGGAGGATCCCAGCGAGAACGGGACTCATATCCGTACTCAGAACCTCTCCGGCTTGACGAGGGCGAGCACGAGGTAACCCAGGAGGGCGGCGGCCACGAGCAGGCCGACGATGTTCTCGGCACTCACAGCTTCGCCACCCCCCTGGCGACGAGGGCCACCAGCGCGAAGAGCGCGACCGTGGTGACGACGAAGGCCAGATCGGCCATCGTGAGCTCCTGACGGAAAGAAGAGCGGATTCTCGGACGAGACGAGAAAACAGCCTTCTCGGCCGCGCTCCGGCGCCGTTGACGCTCCCCTGACGCCCTCGGCCCTCCTCTTGACGCGACCCCTACGCGCGCCGGGCGTTCCGCCGGCTTCCGTTGACCAGGTCGTTGAAACGGTCGACGGTCCAGATGGTCCGCAGCCCCGGGGCGCCCATCATCACGGGGCGGGGGAACTTCGGCTTCTTCACCCAGATCGCCTTCAGGTCCTCGTGCGCTTCCCCGTCCGCGATCAGGTCGGCGAGGAGGGAACCGACGTAGGGCGCCTGGGCGAGGCCGTGGCCGTTGCAGGCGACGGAGTAGTAGACGTCGTCGCCGATCCGCCCGGCGAGCGGAAGCCACGACGAGGTGATCGCGACCCACCCTCCCCAGGCTCGCGCGGCCGCGACGTCGGCGAGCGCGGGGAAGCGCGTCTCGAAGGCGCGGGCGAGATCGGCGACGACGGCCGCGTCCGGCGTCCGCACGGGAAGCGGGTGGTGCTTCCCCCGCTGGAGGCGGCGGACGCCGAACACGATCGTGTCGCGCGAGGTCAGCCGGTAGTTCTCCATGATGTTGTGCTGGGTGACCATCCCCGACCGGCTGGTCCACCCCAGGGCGGCCAGGCGTGCGGGGTCGATCGGCTCGGTCTCCACCTCGGTGACCCAGATCGGCGAGGAGAGCCGCCGGGGAGCGAGGGGAAGCTCGCCGCCGAAGGCGTTCGTCGCGAGCACGAGCTTGTCCGCGCGCACCTCGCCTCCGGCCGTCCTGATGACGAGGTGGCCGTCGTTCCGTGTGACGTCGGTGACCCGGGTCCGCTCGAAGACGCGGGCGCCGGACGCGAGGACGGCGTCGCGGATGCCCAGGCTGAACTTGCCGGGGTTCAGGATGCCGCCGACGGACTCGCGCATGCCGCCGAGGAATCCGCGGGGGATGCCGAGCTCCGCGCTCGTGCCGAGTTCGACGTGCGCGCCGGCCTTCCGCAGGAGCTTCGTCACACGGCGTACGCGGCCCATCTGCCCCCGGGACACGGCGGCGCAGACGTTGCCCGTCGGCTCGTAGTCGCAGTCGAGTTCCAGTCGTTCGATCAGCTGCTCCACGAAGTGCCCGGCGTGGTCGGCCATCCGGACGATGGCGGGAAACCTCCTGGGGTAGAGCATGCTCAGGAGCTGGATGTCGCCCCCCGGGGCGCCCGCCACCTGCCCGGCGTTGCGGGAGGCGGAGCCGTGGCCGCAGAACTCGGCCTCCAGCAGCACGACGTCCCGGCCGTGCTCGGCGAGCCGCAGCGCCGTCGACATGCCCGCCAGGCCGCCGCCCACGACGGCGACCTCGCAGGTGACGTCCTCGCCCAGGGCGGGGCGGACATCGGTGGGCGGGTCGACCCACCCGCTGAAGGTGGTGTACTCGACGTGGTCCGTCTTCATCTCGCTGTTCCTCGTTTCGCGCGTCGTACGCAGGGGGCGCCGGGCCGGCACGGCTCGGCCTCGGCTCGGCTCGGCCTCAGCTCAGCTCGCGCTTGAGGATCTTTCCGGTGCCGGTCATGGGCAGGCTCGACACGAGCTCGACGATGCGGGGGTACTTGTAGGAGGCCATCTGCTCCTTGCCCCAGGCGACGAGCTCCTCGGGCGTGACGGCGGCGTCCTTCTCGGGGATCACGAAGGCCTTGATCTCCTCGCCGTGGCTGTCGTGCGGCACGCCGATGACGGCCGCCAGGCTCACCGCGGGGTGGGTGAGCAGGACCTCCTCGATCTCGCGCGGGTAGACGTTGAAGCCGCCGCGGATGATGAGGTCCTTCACACGGTCGACGATGTAGTAGAAGCCGTCCTCGTCGCGCCGTGCGAGGTCTCCGGTGCGGAACCATCCGTCGCGGATCGCCTCGGCCGTCTCCTCGGGGCGGTTGTAGTAGCCCTTCATGACGTTGTGGCCCCGGACGGCGATCTCGCCGACCTCCCCGGGCGCGGTGACCTCCGTCCAGTCCGGCCGGATCAGCTTCACCTCCACGCCCCAGATCGGGCCGCCGATCGAGCCGGGCCGGGTGCCCCGCCGGGGGTCGCTGAAGGTGGCGACGGGCGAGGTCTCGGACAGGCCGTACCCTTCGAGCACGGTGATGCCGAGGCGCTCCTTGATCTGGGTGATCATCTCGACCGGCAGGGCCGCCCCGCCGGAGATCCCGATCCGCAGGTTCGCGGCGATCCGGTGGACGTCGATGTCGTCGGTCAGGGCGCCGAGCAGGCCCCACCACATGGTGGGAACGCCCGCGAAGAACGTGATGACCTCGCGGTTCATCAGCTCGACGACCTCACGGGCGGCGAAGCGGGGCACGAGGTGCAGCGTCGCGGCGACCGAGAAGCCCGCGTGCATCTGCACCGTCGCGCCGAAGGTGTGGAACAGCGGCAGACACACCAACTGGCTGTCGGTGGCCGGTTCGGCGCCGAACAGGCGGTTGCAGGCCATCACGTTCATCAGCGTGTTGGCGTGGGAGAGTTCGGCGCCCTTGGGCCGGCCGGTGGTGCCCGAGGTGTACAGGATGATCGCGGTGTCGGTCGGCTCGGTGACCACCGACTCGAAGGCGGTGCTCATGCCGGCGAGTGCCTGGCCGAGCGTCTCGGTGCCGGCGATCGGGCTGGGAGCCTCCGGGTCGGCGGTGATGACGAAGAAGTGCTCCACCGCCGTGGCCTCGCGGTATCCGGCATGGCCCTCCGCGGCCATGGCGAGTTCCGGTGTTCCCTCGAAGCAGAAGTACGCCGAGACGTCCGCGTCGTCCAGGTGGTAGGCGATCTCGCGGCCCTTGAGCAGGACGTTGAGGGGCACCACGACCGCCCCGGCCTTCAGGACGCCGTAGTAGACGATGGGGAAGTACGGGAGGTTGGGACAGCTCAGCGCGACCTTGTCGCCGGGCCGGACGCCCCGGGACACCAGCAGGTTGGCGACCTGGTTCGCCGCCGCGTCGACCTGACGGTAGGTCAGTCGCCGCGGACCGAGGACGAGCGCGTCCCGGTCCGGGAAGGCGCGGGCGGAGTCTTCGAGGAGGATCGAGAGGTTCAGCATGGGGGTTCTCCAGCGGCGGTGGGTTCGTTCATCGGGCGACGGGTCTCACAGCGGAAGGTCCGGCGAGTCGACGCCGACCACCCGGTCGCCGCAGAACACCCGTACCGACTCGGCGGGGCCGTGACCGCCGACGCCGGCCGGGCCCCAGAAGCTCTGCGCGGAGTCGTCGCCGAGGTCGGCGACCTTGGCGCCGTTGACGCGCACCTCGCCGGCCAGCACGCGCGAGCCGACCTCGATCGCACGCTCGACGTCGCCACCGAAGACGTACGCGTCGAGTCCCGACGGGTTCGCGTTGGCGATGCGCAACGCCTCCTCGTCGGAGTCGACGGCGTGCAGGGACACGAGGGGGCCGAACAGCTCCGCGGTGGCCTTGGCGGGGTCGGCGCCGGCGGCGACGGTCGGCGAGAGAAAGAATCCGTCGAGGTCCGGCAGCCGGGCCGGCTGGTGGACGGTGGCCCCGAGGGCGTGCAGTCCGTCGATCCGGCTCCGCAGCGTCGCGAAGTGGGGTGCGTTCGAGATCGGGCCGAGTTCGGCGCCCTCGTCGAGCGAGTGGCCGACCACGGTCTTGGCGATGCGCTCGGTGAGCGCTTCGAGCAGCGGCCCCACCAGGCTCCGGTGGGCGAGCACCTTGCCCGGCCCCTCGCACCACTGGCCGTTCAGCTTGGTCATTCCCTCGAAGATGCCGTCGGCGGCGACCTCGACGTCGGCGTCGTCGAGGACGAGCGCGGGGTTGTTGCCGCCGAGCTCCAGCTGGAGGACCTTGAAGTCCTCCGCGGCGGCGCGGGCGATGGCACGGCCGGCGACCGGACCGCCGGTGAACGAGACGATCTTGACGCGCGGGTCGCCGGTCAGCGCGGCGCCCACCTCGCCGCGGCCGTGCACGAGCTGCAGGGCCCCGGCGGGCAGTCCGGCCTCGACGAAGCACTCGACGACGATCTGGGCGCTGCCCGGGGCGTGCTCCGACGGCTTGAGGATCACCGGGCAGCCCGCCGCGACCGCGCTCACGACCTTCGCCGCGGGGATGAAGCTCGGGCCGTTCCACGGGGTGAGGATCGCGGCCGGTCCCCACGGGACCTTGTGGAGGCGGACGTCACGGCCGCCCGCCTCGAGCGCCCGTACGCGAGGAATGGTCACCAGGTCGGCTGCCGTCGCCCGGATCCTGGCCGGCAGGAACGCCGCCACCTTCCGGGTGACGCCGATCGGCACGCCGCTGGTGAGGGAGTCGGTGCGGGCGATGTCCTCGGCCCGGCCCTCGAGGAGCACGGCGACGCGTTCGAGGATGTCGGCGCGCTCCCGGCGGGCCTCCTCGTCCCACCGGCCGACGCCGTACACGCGCTCGGCGTGCCGCAAGGCCCGTTCGACGTCCCCGGGACCGGTCGTGACCATGGGGTGGACCCGTTCCCGGGTGTTGGGGTCGACGTTCCATTCGTCCCGGACCGTCTCGCAGTCGCTCCAGGCGTCCTCGATGTAGTTCACCGGACGGGGAATCGCCGTCTCGCCGCTCGTCATGTGCGTCGCCTCCGCATTCGTGTCCATCAGGCCTTCAGGTCGACGACGACGCGGGTCACGTCGCCGCCGCGCATCGCCGTGAAGCCCTCGTTGATCTCGTCGAACGGGATGACCTGGGTGACCATCTCGTCGAGCAGCAGACGCCCCTGCTGGTACAGGCGCGCGAGCTGGGTGATGTCCTGCCGCACCTGGCCGGAGCCCATGTACGAGCCGATGAGCCGCTTCTCGCCGAAGAAGAAGTCCGAGGCGGGCAGCGTGAGTTCGGTGCCTTCCGGGGCGATGCCGACCAGGCACGCGGTGCCGGTCGCCCGCAGCACCGACAGCGCCGTGGCCGCGGTGCGCGCCGAGCCGACGGCCTCGAACGCGTAGTCGACCCCGTCGCCCAGCAGGTTCCGTATCTCCGCGGCGACGTCCTCGGCGCGCCCGTTCACGACGTGCGTCGCGCCGTAGCCCCGCGCGGCCTTCAGCCGGGCGTCGTCCAGGTCGATCGCGACGATGGCCGAGGCTCCCGCGAGCCTGGCGCCCTGGATGATGGCCGAGCCGACGCCGCCGCAGCCGATCACCGCGACGGTGCTGCCCGGGCGGACCCGGGCGCCGCGGAAGACGGCGCCCACGCCCGTGATGACACAGCACGCCAGGAGGCAGCCCACGTGCAGCGGCACCGCGTCGTCCAGCTTCACCAGCGCGTTCTCCCGCATGAGGGTGTGCCGGGAGAAGGCGCCGATGTCGCCGAGCCGCTCGACGGGCCGGCCGTCCGGCAGTCGGAAGGCGGGCCGGGGGCGGCGCCGGATCTCCTCGACGCGCAGGCACTGCGTCGACCGGCCGGCCTCGCAGTTGAGGCACCGGCCGCACGACGGGGTCAGCGCCCCGACCACGCGGTCGCCCGGGCGCAGTCCGGTCACCGCGGAGCCGACCGCCTCGACCACGCCGGCCACCTCGTGGCCCACGACCACGGGCAGAGGGGTCGGCACCGTTCCGGTCATGTAGTGCAGGTCGCTGTGGCACAGGCCCACGTGGGAGACCGCGACGCGCACCTCGCCGGGCTCGGGATCGTCCACCTGGATCGCCGTCATCTCGAGCGGCTCGTTGAGCGCGGTGAGCACCGCGGCCTCTGTGTCGATCACGTCCAGTCTCCTCTGTCGTTCGTTGTGTGCATGTGTGCGGTGTCGCCCCCGTCTGCGTCCTCGCCCCCGTCCCCGTCCCCGGAGCTATGCGCCGGCGCCCTTCGCGGCCCAGAAGCCGTCGATGCCGGCGCTGAACACCCCGCCCTCCCAGGCGGTGCGCGCGGCGGCGTCCTCGCGGGCGAAGGCCTGCTCGATCTCCTCGGGCCGCGGGCGCAGGAGCGCGAGGTGCTGCGCCGTCGTGTTGCCGGCCGGCGTCCACGCGTGGACCAGGTCGACGGCCTGGTCGATCAGTTCGCCGGGCGGGACGATCTCGTCCAGGAGCCCGATCCGCAGGGCTTCTTCGGCGCCGATGCGCGGTGAGCCGAGGACCATGCGCATCGCGTGGTTGCGGACGAGACGGGTGAGCAGCAGGCTCGACGCGTTGGAGATCGTGATGCCGCGGCCGTTCTCGGGCTGGTAGTACTCCGTCGCCGGGGTGCCGATGCGCGCGTCGCAGCAGAGGGTGATCTCCGAGGCGCCGCCGACGGCGAGGCCGTTGACCGCCGCGATGACGGGGACGCGGGTCTCCACGACGGCCCGGGTGATGTCGTGGAAGCTCTCGAACGCCTCGCGGACCTCCTCGTACGAGGCCGGTACGGACGTGAGGTCCTCGCCGGACGAGAACGCCCGGCCCTCACCGGTGAGCACGATCCCGCGTACGTTCTCGCCGGTGCCGTACGCGCGGACGGCGCTCGCGAGGCGCAGCCGCGTGGCGACGTCGAGGGCGTTCAGCTTCTCGGGACGGCGCAGGGTCAGGACCGCCACCTCGCGGACGACGTCGACGCCGAGGAAGTCGGTGGACGCTTCGGCGGGCGCGCCGGTGGTCCCGCGTCGGGCGCCGAGGTCGTAGGTGACGCCGGGCTCGGCGGCGGCGCGCTCCTTGAGCGCCGGCTTGGAGACGCGCTCGGACGGGGTACGGGGGAAGTCGGCGACGAACTCGACGTAGCGCGGCACCTTGAAGCGGGCGAGCTGGCGGCCGGCCCGGTCGATGATCCGCGCGGCGGTCGTGCGGTCGGCCGGCACGCCGGGGGCGAGCTGGACGAAGGCCTTGACCTCTTCGCCGAAGGTCTCGTCTGGTTCGGCGACGACCGCGCTGGCCACGACCGCGTCGTCCCGTTCGAGGACGGCCTCGACCTCGGCGCTCGCGATGTTCTCGCCGCCGCGCCGCACCATGTCCTTGATCCGCCCGACCAGCCGGATGCCGCCGCCGTCCGGCTCGCGGACGACGACGTCGCCGGTGTGCAGCCAGTTTCCCCCGGCGGCTACGCCCTCCTTGCCGCGGGGACCCCCACTGCGCAGCACCCGGGCGGTGTCCTCGGGGCGGTTCCAGTAGCCGAGCATCATCGGCTTCCCCGAGACGATCATCTCGCCGGGCTCGCCCTCGGGCACGTCGGCGCCGTTCGGATCGACCACCCGGACCCGCTTGGTCGGCACCGGACGTCCGAGGCTGCCGCTGCCCACCGCGGTCACGTCGTCGACGGGACTGAACAGGTCGACGCCGGACTCGGTCATGCCGTAGATCTCCCGCCACGGCGCTCCCCAGCGTCGCTCCAGGTCGGCGTGGAGGCCGACCGGGATGCCCGAACAGAGCACCAGGCGCAGGTCGTTGTCCAGGTCGTCGGGGCTGGGCGGCTGCTTGAACAGCAGCGTGGGCATGGACCCGAGGACGTAGAAGAAGGTGGCGCGGTGGCGGCGGACGTCGGCGAAGAAGCCCGAGGCGGAGAACCGCGGGAGCACCACCAGCGGGGCCCCGACGGTCAGGGCGAGCGCGGTGTTCCACTGCGGGTCCATGTAGGAGAACGGCTGGGCCGTGAGCAGGACGTCCTCCGGCCCGAGGCCGGTCACCGCCGCGCAGGTCCACGCCAGCCGCACCCAGTAGTCATGGGTGAGCATGCACGCCTTGGGGAAGCCGGTGGTGCCCGACGTGTACTGCAGGTTCGCCAGCTTCTCGGAGGTGGCGCGCACCTTGGGCGCGGTCGCCGGGAAGGCCTCGGAACCGTCCTCGGCGACGTCGACGATGCGCAGGTCGGCCACGTCCGGCTCGCTGGAGGCGACTTCCTTCAGGAGACCGGCCCGCTCCTGGTCGGTGAACACGACCCGGGCTCCCGAGTCGCGCAGGAGGAACGTGAGATCCGCCTGCTTGTACGAGGAGTTGACCGGTACGGCCACGGCGCCGGCCTTGAGCACGGCCAGCCACACGACCGGCCAGTGCACGATGTTGGGGAGCATGAGGGCGACGCGGTCGCCGGGCCGGACGCCGTCGACGTCGATCAGCCGGTGCGCCAGCCGGGAGGTCCAGGCGTCGATCTCGGCGAAGGTCCAGGATTCGTCTCCGAAGCGGAGGAACTCCCGGTCCGGCGACCGCCGGGCGCGCTTCGACAGCAGCCCGGTCAGCGTCGCGGTGGGCGGGTCCTCTCCCATCTGCTCGGGCCTGACGGCCGGTCGCGGACGCCGCGAGGCCGCGTCTCCCTCTCGTGCGGGCGTTTCTTTCAGGGCCACGACTGCTTCCTCCGCATGGGACGTTTTCCTTGGTTCTGGTGCCTTGACCGCGGCTGCTCAGGCGCCGGCGCCCGCGACGGGGCTCTGTTCACGGCGCTCCGGCTCCGCCTCGGCCGACTCGTTGTGGGCGTGCAGGGCGCGGTAGGCGAAGTAGTACATGCACATCTGGAATCCCCACGTGCTCAGCGCGGCGATGTAGAAGAGGGTGTGCGCCGCGTCGTCGCCCGGGATGCGGACGAAGTCGTAGGTCGCGGCGATGGTGAACGCGGCGGCGGTCGCGAGGCCGGCGCCGATGGCCATTCCCTTCGCGCCGATCGCCCAGAGCCGCTTGGAGAAGTAGATGAGGAACAGCGTCGTCAGCACGTTGACGACGACGTAGAAGATGTCCAGGGCGAGGCCCAGCCGTTCGCCGAACAGCTGCAGGAAGAGCCCGACGGCGGCCGCGAAGGCGAACACCCCGACATCGGTGGCCTTGGACGGCTTGTACCGGTGCGTCGCGCCCATCAGGCCCATGACGAGGATCAGCGTGATGCCGACCGACCGGGAGAACGCGTCGAGGAAGTGCGCCGCCGTGTACATGGGGCTGGTCTCGTCGCCGCCCAGGAGCGCGTACACGAGGAAGTTCGACCCGGAGGTGGCGACGATGATCCATTCGAGGCCGAGCAGGTAGTTGCCGTAGTTCCGGATGAACTTCCATCCGAAGGTGAAGCCGACGGTGATCATCCAGACGTCGGCGAGCAGGAAGAGCGCGTCTCTGATTGCCATGGTGGGGTCCCTCCGGTGGAGAGCGGCGAGGGCTCAGGGCCTTCGCGACGGGGGTGAGGTTTATGCTGCTGCATCACGGTCGGCCGATCAAGTCATCTGACCAACTATTTCGACGCAGGGGCTCCGGCCTGGGCCGATGCCCGCTGATCCGCCTGTTAGCCTGGTGGCTGACTTGATCGATCGTCCAACTTCGACGGGGGGGGCACACGTGGCACGCGTACCGGCGGCCGAGCGGCGCAATGATCTGGTGAACGCCGCCATCCAAGTGATCGCGCGCCACGGGGTGGACGGTGCGACGACCCGCCGGATCGCCGAGCAGGCCAACGCTCCGCTGGCGACCCTGCACTACTGCTTCCAGTCCAAGGAGTTGCTGTTCGCCGCCGTCTTCGAGCGGCTGGCGGAGCGGTACCGCGAGGTGCTGATCGCGAACGACGTGCACGGCGACGTGGCCGCGACGGCGCGCGCGATCCTGCGCGGACTCATGGACTGGTACATGGAGTCCTCGGACTTCGCCTCCGCCACCGTCGAGCTGATCAGTTGGGCGCAGCGCACGAAGGAGCATCCGGCCGAGGCCGTGTACAGCGAGGCGTACAAGGTCATGAGCTCGATCCTTGGGACAGCGGCCTCGGGACAGGACGTCGCGCCGGAGACGATCGACCAGATCGGCTACGTCGTCGGCGCCCTGTCGGACGGCTTCGTCATGAACTGGCTGACGCACGCCGACCGGGCCCAGGCCGCCCTGCAGGCGGAGGTCGTCATCGACGTCCTCGATGCCTGGCTGGCCACGAAGCTCGCCTGATCGGGCGGCCTCCTCGGCGAGCGGGACCGCGGGGCCGCCCGGCACGGCGGTGGACGGCGGCCGGCGGATCCGGGCGGGTCCGCCGTCGGCCGTCGGCGGACCCGCCCGGATCCCGCTCGTCACAGGCGTTTCACGGCCTGCTCGACGATCCAGGTCATCGTCGGATCGTCGCTCTCCATCCATTCCGGATGCCACTGGACGCCCAGCACCGGAGCGTCCGGGAGCTCCACCGCCTCGACCACCCCGTCCGTCGTCCGGCCCGTCACGACGAGTCCCGCGCCGCAGCGATCGACGGCCTGGTGGTGCCAGGAGTTGGTGACGGCCCGCGTTCCGAACAGTCCCGCCACGATCGAGCCGGGCTCGAAGGTCACGAGGTGATCGGCCGTGCCGTCGGTGGGCGCGGCCTCCGGTGACAGATGCCGCACCTCACCGGGCGGCAGGTCGGCGACGAGCGTGCCGCCGAGCGCCACGTTGAGGACCTGCATGCCCCGGCACACGGCGAGCACCGGGATCCCCCGGTCGAGCGCGGCGCGCGCGAGCGCGAGCTCGTGCGCGTCCCGCTCGGGGTCGTGGACCATCGGGTCCGTCCGCGGGTCGACGTCGCGGACCACGGACTCGTCCCCGCCCCAGCACGCCGGATGCAGGTCCTGCCCGCCGGTGATGACGACGCCCGCCAGCCAGTGGCAGACCGCCTCCGGATCCGTCTCGTACGAGAGGTTCACCGGAAGCCCTCCGGCCCTGGCGATCCGTATCCCGTAGTCGGACATGTAGCTGTCGGCGCAGCGGTCGCCGTACCGGGGGTCCGCGCCCCGGATCAGATCCAGCCGGAACCGCCGGCCGGTGATGCCGATGAGCGGCCGCACCGCGGTCGGCCCGTCTCCCCGCCCGCTCACGGCAGTTCGAAGTATCGCTGGGACTCCCACGGGGAGAGTTCGGCGAAGGGGTCACCGCCCGCGGTGTGGAACTGCATCCACTCCCACCGGCGCGATCCGACCCAGTAGTCCACGAACTCGGAGCCGAGGAGGTCGCGCAGGATCGGATCCGCTTCGAGCGCGGCGGCGGCCTTCGTGATGGTGTCCGGCAGGCGCGGGATGATCCCGGGCGGCATGCACCAGGCCATGTCGGTGACCGGCTCCGGCGGCTCGATCTTCCGCTCCAGGCCCGCGACGACACCGGCGAGGACACCGGCCAGCGCGAGGTAGAGGTTCGCGTCCGCGCCCGGGACCCGGTACTCCAGGCGCGAGTACGCCGGGTGCCCGCAGACCGCCCGGACCGCCGCGGTCTTGTTGCTGATGCCCCAGCTGACGGTGACCGGCGGACCGCTGAGGTCCACCAGGCGCCGGTACGAGGTGATCTGCGGGAGCACGATCGAGGTGTTGCCCTCGAGCGTCGTGAGCAGGCCGCCGATGGCGTGGCGCATCGTCTCCGACGGCCCCTCCTGCGCGTAGAACGCGTTGACCCCGTCGCGCTGGAGGGACAGGTTGATGTGCGAGGCCTGTCCGTAGCCCGCGGTGGGCTTGGCCATGAAGGTGACCGTGCGCCCGAGGTCGAACGCGACCTCGCGCATGATCTGGCGGGTGCGCGCCCAGGCGTCGCCGACCGCGATCGGGTCGCCGGGCGCCAGATTGATCTCGATCTGACCGGCGGCGTCCTCGTCGCTCCACGCCTCCCACTCGATGCCGACCGCGTCGAGCCGGGCGGCGACGGCGTTCATGTACCCGGTCCAGTCCTTGGACTTCGCGAGGTGGTAGGCCGTGCCCGCGCTGCCGCCGAGCGGTGTCAGGTCGCGGTATCCGCGGGCGCGCGCCTCCTGGACGGACTCCTCGAAGACGGTCGCCTCGATCTCGACGGCGACGGTCGCGGTGTAGCCGAGCGTGGCGAGCCGGCTGGTCATCCTCCGCGCGAGGTTGCGCGGACAGAGGGGAACCGGCGTGCCGTCCTTCAGCCAGTAGTCGCCGATCACCGCGTCGAGGCCCGGCTCCCACTCGACCAGCGTCGACATGTCGGGGCGGAAGTAGACGTCGTCCAGATGCCCGCGCCAGTCGGGGAAGGCGAAACCGAGGGCCGGGGCGTTGCCGAGGTCGAGTCCGAACAGCAGGTCGGCGAAGGCGAATCCCGAGTCCGCGCCGGAGGCGAACTTCTTCGGTGTCACGGTCTTGCCGAGGAACGAGCCGTCGTGGTTCGTCGCCTCCAGCCGGACGGCCCGGGACCGGGCGCCCGGGGCCTCGACTCCCGTGCGGGGCTGGGTGAGTTCAGACATCGTAACGAACCTTCCAGGATGCGCCGACCATGACCGACAGCTGGGAGAGGGTGCCCTGGACGCCGAGCGCACCCGTGGACAGAACGGCGAGCAGGTCGTCGGTTCCGGAGAACACGCCGGCGAGCGTCTCGGGGGCTCCGGCGATCAGGTAGTGCGTCGTGCCCTCGCCGAGCACGACCTGCTCCAGGCCGTCGGGGCCTTCGGTGACCGCGACGAGCACGTCCGGGATGCCCGGCACGGAGCGCGCGGCGGTCCAGAAGTGTTCGGCGGCCGCCTGCCAGTCGGGCACCGGCGGCGACAGCGCGCTCAGCGCGTCCGCGGCGAGTTCGGCGTCGCCCGAGGGGGCTTCGGCGGGCGCGAACCGGGCGTTCAGGTCGACGGTGATCGTGGCGTCGGCCTCGGTGGTGACGCCGCTCGACACCTCGACGACGCCGCCGCCGAAGGTGATCGTCGCCGCCTGCGGCGTGTCGTGGGACCGGATCGCCACGGTGGCGGCCGGCTTCCGCAGCGCCGCGAGGGCATGGCCCGCTCGGGCGGAATCCCGCAGGGTGCGGCCGATCAGCCGAACGAGGGGAGTCGCGTCGTCCTCGATCCGTACGTCGATCGGTAGGGCCGCCGCATCGGACACCGCAGGGACCGTCGTGGTTTCGGTCATCCTCCAGTCCTTTCACCTTCGGGAGATCGCGCGTACCGCGCACCGGCCGCTTCGGATCTCACAGGGGGGAGTGATCGACATGGTCAATTGACTCGATCAGATGACTAGGATGGTGGGGCACGGGTTACCCCATGTCAATGACTTCGGAGAGGTCCCACCGTGAACGAAGCGCAACCGTCGTACTGGGATCAGCTGGACGCCGATGCCCGATCCGTCGCCCAGGTCATCGCCGAAACCTTCCGGACGCCGATGCGCGAACTGGGCGTGGAGGCGGCACGCAGGCTCCTGGCGAGCTCACCGGCGAAGCAGCCCCTCACCCCCCTCGACCGGGTCGACCGCCTCACGCTGCCCGCCCGCGCCGGCGAGCTCCGCGCCCGCCTCTACCACCCGGACGGCCCGTCGGCGCCGGGCAGCCCGCGCCCGGTGCTGATGTATCTCCACGGGGGCGGATTCGTGCTCGGCACCCTCGACGGAGTCGACGAGGTCTGCCGTGCGATCGCCGCCCGGTCCGGATGGGCGGTGCTCTCCCTGGAGTACCGGCTCGCACCGGAGAACCCCTATCCGGCAGCGCTCGACGACTGCTTCGACGCGCTCGCCTGGCTGCGCCGGTCGGCCGCGGGGCTCGGCCTCGACCCGCGCACGATCGCCGTCGGAGGGGACTCCGCGGGCGGGAATCTCGCCGCCGCGCTGTGCCTCAAACTGCGGGACCTCGGGCTGGATCAGCCGGTGACCCAGGTCCTCGTCTACCCCGCCGTCGACGACTCCTTCGCCTCCCCGTCGTGGACCGAATGCGCCGACGCCCCCCTGCTGACCAGCGCGGACGCCCGCTGGCTCTGGGAGCAGTACATCGGCCCCGACCGCGTGGGCGCGGTCGACCACCTCGCGGCCCCGATGCGCGCCGAGTCGCTGCGCGGTCTCCCGCCGGCGCTCGTGCTCACGGCCGAGGTCGACCCGCTGCGGGACGACGCCGAGGCGTACGCCGAGAGGCTGCGGCGTGAGGGCGTGGAGGTGAGCCTGACCCGCTGCGCCGGCGTGTTCCACGGCTTCTTCACCGAAGTGGGGGTGTTCGCGCGGACGGAGGAGGCGCTGGCGCGGGTGGTGCGCCACCTGCGGGAGATCGCGGGAGCGGGAGCGGCCACGGACGCGTAACTCGATTCAGGTTCGACTATTGACCGCCGCGCGGGCCGCCCATAGCCTGATTTGGTCAAATGACCAAATCAAATGACCAAGTCCAGTCGACTACCCGAAGGCAGATGCATGACTGACCAGACTCCAGCCACCTCCCCCGTCGTCGACGTCCTCTGTGTCGGTGCCGGATTCTCCGGCCTCTACGCCGCCTACAAGGTGGCGGAGAAGGGCTGGTCCTTCGCCGGATTCGAGGTAGCGCCCACCGTCGGCGGCACGTGGTACTGGAACACGTACCCCGGTGCGCGATGCGACGTGGAGAGCGTCTACTACTCCTACTCGTTCAGCGAGGAGCTTCAGCAGGAGTGGACCTGGAGCGAGCGCTTCGCTCCGCAGGCCGAGATCCTCAGCTACATCAACCACGTCGCGGACCGCTTCGACCTGCGCCGGCACTTCCGCTTCAACACCCGGGTGACCTCGGCGACCTGGCTGCCGGACGAGCGGCTCTGGGAGGTGACCCTCGACTCCGGGGACACCCAGCGGGGCCGCTATCTGCTCGCCGGCTCGGGCGGCCTGTCGACGCCCAAGGACTTCGACGTGCCGGGCCTTGCGAACTTCACCGGGACCACGGTCTCGACGAGCCGGTGGAACATCCCGCTGAGCGATCTGGCCGGCAAGCGCGTCGCCGTGATCGGCACCGGCTCCTCCGCGGTGCAGTGCATTCCGCTCATCGCCGAGGTCGCCGAGCACCTCACCGTCTTCCAGCGCACCCCCAACTACGTGTTCCCGGCCCGCAACGCCCCGCTGACGCCGGACGTCGTCGACGAGATCAAGAGCAATTACGCGGCGATCCGCGAGGAGTGCCGCCACTCCCTCGGCGGCATCCCGGACCGCATCCCGGACGCCGCGGCGTTCGACGTCTCCGACGAGGAGCGGCGCGCGCGCTACGAGAAGGCCTACGAGCGCAGCGGATTCAACGGCGTCGGCGGCGAGTTCTCCGATCTGCTGACGAACCCGAGGGCCAACGAGACGGCGGCGGAGTTCGTACGCGAGAAGATCCGCCAGATCGTCCGGGACCCCGAGACCGCCGCCGTCCTCGAACCCCGCTTCCACCCGCTCGGCGCGAAGCGCAGCTGCTTCGGCACCGACTACTACGAGACCTTCAACCGCCCGAACGTCCAGGTGGTCTCGCTGCGTGACGAGCCGATCGAGACCATGACGAGCGACAGCATCGTCACGGCCGGCGGCTCCTACGAGGTCGACGTCATCGTGATGGCGATCGGGTTCGACGCCTTCACCGGCCCGCTGTACGCGCTCAACATCTCGACCCCCGAGGCCGGCCGGCTGCAGGACGCCTGGCGCGACGGGGTCAGGACGTACCTGGGCATCATGACCACCGGGTTCCCGAACTTCTTCATGATCGGCGGACCGCAGAGCCCGGCCCTCGCGAGCAACGTGGTCGTCACGATCGAGCAGGCCGTCGACTGGATCACCGATCTGATCGGCCACGGGCGGGCGGGCGGCGCCGAGGTCATCGAGGCGACGGCCGAGGCCCAGGACGACTGGGTGAGGATCACCGAGGACACCGTCAACCAGACGCTGTACGCGACCACCGACTCCTGGTACCGGGGTTCGAACGTGACCGGCAAGCCGTCGACCTTCCTCGGCTATGTGGGCGGTGTCGGCAAGTACCGCCGGATGTGCACCCACATCGCCAAGCAGGGCTACCCGGGCGTCGAGCTCGACGGCAGGACCGTCGCCCGCCGTATCGGCCGCGTCGACGAGGAGATCGCGTGAAGGTCGTGCACCAGCGCTACGTCGCCCACTCCGAGGCGCACTACGGCGGGAACCTGGTCGACGGAGCCTTCGGGCTGAAGCTGTTCGGAGACGCCGGCACCCACCTGGCGATCACCCTCGACGGCCACGAGAGCCTGTTCGCCGGGTACGCGTCGGTCGAGTTCCTCGCCCCGGTCCGCGGCGGCGACGTCGTCGAGGCCGAGGCCCGCCTGGCGTCGAGGGGCACCCGGAGCCGGACCGTCGACTTCGAACTCCGGATCATCTGCCGCGCGGTCGACGATACCGGCCGGGCCGAGGTCCTGGCCGAGCCCATCGTGGCCACCCGGGCACGGGGAACCGCCGTCGTCCCGGCCGACGTCCGGCAGGCCGACGCGGAGCGGTGACGAGTCGGAGCACGGCGAAGGGGCGGCAGTCGCATCTGCCGCCCCTTCGTCGTGTTCCCCGGCTACACCACCTTCCGCCCTCCGGCCACGGCCTGGCGGGAGGGGCGCGGCGCCCGCGCGGGCCTCCTGCTGCCGAGCCACCCGAGGAGGAACGCGGCCGGGACGGAGATCAGCCCCGGGGTGTGGAACGGGTACCAGTCGAAGGACAGGTCCGGCCACAGCGCGTACGGGGTGCCGGAGACGGTCGGCGAGAAGAACGTGAGGACGGTGCAGAGCACCAGTCCCCCGTACACCGACCACATCACTCCCCCGCGGTTGAACCCCGGCCAGAAGAAGGAGCAGACCAGCACCGGAAAGACGCAGGTCGCCGCGACGCCCAGGGAGAAGGTCACCAGGAACTCGACGGGATAGCGGTGGACCGACGTGGACAGGACCACCCCGCCGACGCACAGGACGGCGACGCCGGCCCGAAGGGTCCGCACCTTTGCGACGGCGGTGAGGGGACGGCGGGTGCGGGCGAGGACGTCCTGCGTGAGGGAGACCGCGGCGGAGAAGGTCAGGCTGGTCACGGCCGTCAGCACGGCGAGGAAGGCGACGCAGGCCACGACGGTGATGAGGACCACGCGTGCCGTCGATCCATGACCGAGGACACCCGAGGCCAGCAGGATCGGCGCCGCCTGACCGTTCGCGTCGACCGCGCCGATCGTCTCGCCGCCCACCACGGCCGCCGCCGCGAAGCCGGTCATGATCAGCAGCAGGTAGAAGGCGCCCGTCAGCCCCACGGCGACGCTCGTGGAGCGCCGGGCCGACTGCCCGCTGCGTGACGCCGCGACGCGGAGGATCAGATGCGGCATCATCGCCATGCCCAGGATCACCACGAGGTGGTCGCTGATCGTGTTCAGCGGACCGAGACCCGCCGTGTGCGCCCAGAGCCCCCGGCTCAGATACCCGTCCGGAGCGGCGCTCCGCTCCACCGCGGCCGACAGCAGGTCTCCCGGACTCCAGGAGAACTTCGACAGGGCGAGCAGGACGACCACCGCCAGCGTCACCAGGGTGACGGGCACCTTGACGACCTGGACGAAGCTGGTGCCCCTCAGGTCCGCCACCGCCGCGAAGAAGGCGATCAGGCAGCCCATCAGGATCGTGCAGGCGACCTGGGCGGTGTCGCTCGACATGCCGATCAGGAGCGCGGCGCTGATGCCGGCGGCCCGCAGCTGGACGATGAGCAGGGGGACCGTGATGAAGAGCGTGACCACGGCCGCCGCCGTGCGCGGCCCCTGGCCCGACGCCCGCAGCGAGAAGAGGCCGCCGAGCGTGTAGTGGCCGCTGGCGCGGATCCTCCGGGCGAGGAGGAGCAGGACACCGAGCGCGATGACGCTGTCGACGGCGGAGGCGAGTCCGTCGTAACCGAAGAGGGCGATCGCCCCGGAGGCCGCGAACAGGGTGACGACGGTGATGTACTCGCCGGCCAGGGCGAAGCCGTTGAAGACCGGTGAGAGGGAGCGGTCGGCGGTGTAGAGCCGTTCCGGACGTTCGTCCGGGCTCGCGAGGGTGAAGACCCACAGCAGACACAGACCGATGAAGATGAGGAAGGCGCTGATCACGGGGCCGCGGGCGGCCGAGCCGACCGGATCGAGGACGCCCGAGCTCAGCAGGAGCGGATTCGTCACCGGTTCACCAGCCCGACTCTCGTACCCCGTACGGGGGTTGGGGGGACGGTGACCGTCCGCCGGGATCGCGCGGACGCGCCGCCCGGTGCTCGTACCACCACACGCTGCCGAGGAAGACGCCGAGTTGCAGCGCGCCCCAGACGACACCGAGGGTGAGCCGTCCGTACACCTGGACGGCGGTGAGCGCGGTGGAACAGGACAGCGCGACGCCGATGCCGAGCGGCACCGCGTTGACGGTCAGGAACGTCCGCCGGAGTTGCCGGCCGCGGCTGCCGGGGTCGTCGTCCCGTCGGGATGAGGCGGGCGGTCGGGCGGCAGGAGTCGGGTCGGAAGGCAGGCGCACGGAACCTCCGGGCGGTAGGGGTGAGGGGGCCCGGGCGTGAGGAGGAGGCCCGAGCCTGGGGACGGGGCCCGCGGCGCGGGGGCGGTTGTCCGTGGTACGGGGACGAGGCCCGCGGCGCGGGGGCGGGGCCCGCCGCGCGGGGGGCCTGAGCCCGGGACGGGGGCCGCGGAGCCGGGGCGGTTGTCGGTGGTACGGGGACAAGGCCCGCGGCACGGGGGCGGTTGTCCCTGGTACGAGGACGAGGCCCGCGGCAGCGGGGACGGCCCGCGGCAGCGGGGCGGTTGTCGGCGGCACGGCGGCGGTTGTCCGCGCGGCGGGCCGCCGGTCCGCGGCACGGGTACGCGACACGGCGGCGGCCACCCGCGCGGGCGGGCCGCCGGTCGGGCTCAGGCGTTCTCGGTGGCGGCGATCCACTCGTCGTAGAACGGCGGCATGCCGGAGGCGGGCCGGG
Source organism: Streptomyces sp. NPDC126499 (assembly GCF_040302485.1). Taxonomy (NCBI): domain Bacteria; kingdom Bacillati; phylum Actinomycetota; class Actinomycetes; order Kitasatosporales; family Streptomycetaceae; genus Streptomyces; species Streptomyces sp. NPDC126499. Next base: position 91,689 of record NZ_JBEOUO010000005.1, read on the forward strand.
TGAAGCGGGGGGCGCGCTTCTCGCGGAAGGCCGCCACTCCCTCGGCGCCGTCGCCGATGCTGGAGTAGAACATCGCCAGGGACTCCACGCGGTGGGCGTCCTCGGGTCGTTCCAGGCTCGCGTTGCGGACCGTCATCTGACGGGTCAGCGCGGTCGCCACGCGGGAGCGGCCCAGCGTCCAGCGGTCCGCCAGCGCGCGGGCCTCCTTCGCGAGGTGGTCGGGGTCGTGGACCGCGTTCGCGAGACCGACGGCCTCGGCGGCCGCCGCGTCGAGGATCTCGGCGGAGTAGAGCAGGTCCAGCGCCTTGGGCAGGCCGACCAGGCGGGGCAGGAACCAGGTGGAGGCGGCCTCCGGTGTGATGCCGAGCCGGCCGAAGACGAGGCCGAAGCGCGCGGTCGTCGACATCAGCCGCGCGTCCATCGCGAGCGTCATGGTCGCCCCGATCCCGACGGCGGGACCGTTGATCGCGGCGATCACGGGCTTCCGGCAGGCGTGGATCGCCAGGGTCACCCGGCCTCCGGTGTCCCTGACGCGGCGGATGTCCGGGCTGTTCAGGTCCCTCATGTCGGCGAGGGTGGGGGTGCGGGACTCGTCGAGCCCGAAGACGTTGCCGTCCGAGCCGAGGTCCATGCCGGCGCAGAACGCGGTGCCCGCGCCGGTGACGACGACGGCCCGCACGTCGTCGTTCTCGTTCACCTCGGTGAAGGTCCGCTCGAGCTCACCGGCCATGGTGGGCGTAAAAGCGTTGAGGCGGCCCGGCCGGTCGAGGGTGACGGTGAGGACGCCGTCGTCGAGGTCGTGACGGAGGGTGGTCCAGGTCATGGGTGTGTGCTCCCGTTCCTCAGCCACGGAGATCGGCGAGCCGGCCGATGATCTTCTCGGCGTCGGCCACGATGCCGCTGACGATCTCCTCGCAGGTGGCCACCGACTCGATGAGCCCCTGGGCCTGGCCGGCCCACCACAGGCCGTCGTCCATGTGCCCCTCCTGGAGCACGCGGGTCCGGCCGCGGACGCCGGAGGCCAGCTCGGCGATGTCCTCGAAGACCGCTCCGGGACGCTTCGACCGGGCGACGATCTCCTCGGAGATCGCGTTGCGGGCGACCCGGCCGGTGTTCCCGAACTCGCGGAAGACCAGCTGGGTGGCCCGCTCGTCGTTGGCGACGATCTGGTCCTTGACGTTCTGGTGCACCGGGGCCTCGGCGCTGGCGACGAAGCGGGTGCCCATGTTGATGGCGCAGGCCCCCAGCGCGAGTGCGGCGGCGAGGCCGCTGCCGGTCGCGAAGCCGCCGCTGGCGATGACCGGGATCTCCAGCTGCCGGACGGCGGCGGGGACGAGGACCAGGCCGGGGATGTCCTCCTCCCCCGGGTGCCCGGCGCACTCGAAGCCGTCGATGCTGACGGCGTCGACCCCGAGCTTCTGCGCCTTGAGGGCGTGCCGCACGGCCACCGCCTTGTGGATCACCTTGACACCGGCGGCCTTGAAGTCGGCGACGTGCTCGGCCGGGTTGCTGCCGGCCGTCTCCACGACCCGTATGCCGCTCTCGATGATCACCGCCCGGTACTCCGCGTAGGGCACCGGCTTGAGGGTGGGCAGGACGGTCAGGTTGACGCCGAAGGGCCGGTCGGTCATCTCGCGGCACCGCGCGATCTCGCGCGCCAGCGCCTCCGGGGTGGGCTGGGTCAGCGCCGTCAGGAAGCCGAGCGCTCCCGCCTCGGCCACGGCGGAGATGAGGTCCGCGGTGCCCACGCCGGTCATTCCGCCGCAGACGATCGGATGGTCCACTTCGAACAGTTCGGTGAAGGTGGTCGTGATCATGGGTGAGGCCGGCCAGGGCCCGCTCCGTTCTTCTGCGTCGCCGTGGCGCGCCACGCGCGGCGCCTGGCGACCCGTGTCGCCGTCGGCGTGGCGGGCCGAGAGCGAGATTCGATCTGGAATCGGATTTGAGTTTAGGGCCGCCCGGTGAGGCACTGTCAAGGCCGTCCCGGACCCGGAGTCCTGCCGGGACCGGAGTCCTCCCGGACCCGGAGTCCTCCCGGATCCCTCCCGGGACCCGGTCGGCCACGGCCCGCAGGACAGGCGGGCGACGGGGTCCTTGGATACGTTTCACTCATGGAGAAGGACGTCTCCGCGTTCCTCAGCCGCCTGGCACGTGACGTGAGGCCGAGCTCGCAGCAGTGGGCCGAGCTCCTCATGCGGCGCATGCGCGGCGAGCTGCCGCAGCTGTGGCAGCACGAGGACCTCGCTCGGCGCGCGATGGGCGAGACGGCCGACCACGTCACCGCCGTCCTCGACGTCCTGGAGCACGGCCGCGCCGCGACCGAGGCGCCGCCACCTCCCGCCGCCGTGGAACTGGCCCGCGCGTTCGCCGAGGGGGGCGTACCGCTCAGCACCCTGCTCCGTGCCTACCGCCTCGGGCACCTGACCCTGCTCCAGCTGCTCACCCAGGAAGCCGCCCGGCTCAGCGACGACCAGCGGCTGATCCACGCGGCGACCCTCCGGCTGATCGCGACGGCGTTCGAGTACGTCGACCACAACTCGGAGCGGGTGGTCACCGCCTACCAGGAGGTACGCGACCGGCGGATGCAGCGCAGGCTCATGCTGACCGACGAGGCGAGCCGACGGATCGGGACCACTCTCGACACCGCCCGCACCGCCCAGGAGCTGGCCGAGGTCGGCGTGGACCACTTCGCCGACCTCGTCACCGTCGACCTCCTCGACTCCGTACTCCACGGCGGAAGGCCGCAACCGCCCACGGACAGACCGACGGTGCGGCGCATCGCCCAGCGTTCCGCCCTGGACGCATCGCCGGACTCCCCGGTGGGCACCGGCCGGACACACACCTACCCGGCGCGTTCCGCGCCGGCGGAGGCACTGGCCACCGGACGGCCCCTCCTGCTGCGGCTCACGGCGACCGACGGCGCTCCCACTCCGTCCGCGCCACCCGGCCTGCCCGACTTCGGCATCCACTCCGTCCTGCTGCTGCCCCTGCACGCGCGCGGGGCGATCCTCGGCCTGGCACAGTTCGCCCGCGATCGCACCGCCGCCCCCTTCGACGACGACGACCTCCTGCTCGCACAGGAGATCGCGGCCCGGGCGGCGGTGTACATCGACAACGCCCGCCGCTACACCCACGAACACACCACGGCACTGACCCTCCAGCGCAGCCTGCTGCCGCAGGGCACGGTGGAACAGTCCGCCGTCGATGCCGCCTCGCGCTACCTTCCCAGCGGGTCCGGGGCCGGCGTGGGCGGTGACTGGTACGACGTGATCCCGCTGTCCGGCGGCCGTGTCGCCCTCGTCATGGGCGACGTCGTCGGCCGCGGCCTGAAGGCCGCCGCCACCATGGGCCGCCTGCGCACCGCCGTCCGCGCCTTCGCCGACATCGACCTGATGCCCGACGAACTGCTCACCCACCTGGACGACGTGGTGATCCGCCTCCAGCGGGAGGAGGCCCCCGAGGACGGCGAGCTCAACGCCACCTGCCTGTACGCGGTCTACGACCCCGCCACCCGCCTCTGCACCCTGGCCAGCGCCGGGCACGTCCCGCCGATCGTGGCGCCGCCCCCGGCCGCTTCGGGGGCGGCCGGCTTCCCGGACCTGCCGATCGGCCCGCCGCTGGGACTGGGCGGACTCCCCTTCGAGACGGCCCAGTGGGAGCTCCCGGAGGGCAGCCTGCTCGCCCTGTGCACCGACGGCCTCCTGCAGAGCCGTGAGCGTGACGTCGACGTCTCGCTCGCCCTGCTGGGCGACACGCTCGCGCAGGCCTCACGGTCCGCGATGGCACCGGACGAGGTCTGCGAACGGCTGTTGACCACGCTGCTCCCGGAGCGCCCCGCCGACGACGTGGCCCTCCTGGTCGCGCGGACCCGGGCGCTCGACCCCGGCCACGTCGCCACCCTCGACCTCCCGTCGGACCCGGCGGCGGTCTCCGGAGCACGCCGCTTCACCGCCGAGACGCTGGGCGCGTGGGGCGTCGACGAGCTGGCCTTCACCTCGGAACTCATCGTCAGCGAACTGGTGACCAACGCGATCCGCTACGGCAGGCCCCCCGTCCGGTTGAGGCTCGTCCTCGACTCGGCCCTGACCTGCGAGGTCTTCGACGCCAACAGCACGGCTCCGCACATGCGCCGCGCCCGGACCTTCGACGAGGGCGGCCGCGGCCTGCTGCTCGTCGCCCAGCTCGCCGAGCGCTGGGGCACGCGCCACAGCCGCGAGGGCAAGGTCATCTGGGCGGAGCAGGCGCGCCAGTGAGCAGGCGCGGCCCTCGACGGACCGACCGCCCGCGCCGCCGCCCGGCCGGGCCGCCCCGTCCTGGGCCCGGCGCATCAGCCGCGCCGCCCCGGCCCTTCGGGGGCGTACGTCTGGAGGTAGGCGGTGACGAGGCGGCGCGCTTCGGCGATCGTGGCGTCGTCACCGGCCGGCGAGCGCCGGAACGCGCTGTCGAAGAGCCGGGTGCCGACCTCGAAGGCGAGGACGACCGCGAGCAGGGGCGTGTCGGCGGAGACGAGGCCGCGCTCCCCGAGGTGCCGCCACAGCCGCTCCGCCTGCGTCTCGTCGAAGGCGCGCACCATGTCGTCGAGCCTGTCGTGGCGTCCCGCGAACCACAGTTCCGTGCAGCTCGGGTGCCCGCGGAAGTAGTCGAGATGGAGGTCGACCAGGATGTCGACGGCCTCGGCCAGCGTCCGCGCCCGCGGGTTTTCCAGGGCGGCGCCGATGAGCGCGTCGAGCTCGCTCATGTGCTGCTCCAGGAGTTCCGCGTCCACCTGGTGCCGGTCGGGAAAGTAGTGGTACATGGAAGCGGTCGGGATGCCCGCCCGTTCACCGATGGCCTTGAGGGTGGCGGCCTCGTAACCCTTCTCGCCGAGCAGCTCCGCGGCCGCGTCGAGGATGGCGCGCCTGCGCTCCTTACCGCGGCGCTGTACCACGGTCGGGCGAGTGGGGGACGGGACTTCCGATTTCTTCTCGAACACGATTCGGAATCGTATCAGTGACACTCCCGATTCTCACCCGGCCCGGGATTGACAGGCGCCGGTCGACCATTAGATTCGAATCCGAATCGAGATCGATTCCAGTGCGTCGTGGCGTCGGCCCCGCTCGACGCCGGCCTGCCCCACCCGAGGACCACTGATCATGCACTTCGCCTTCGACCCGCGCACCGAGCTGCTCCGGGAGAACCTGCTCGACCTGATGTGGAGCCACGTCCATGCGGCGGAGCGCGTGTTCGGGCAGCAGCTCGCGGCCCTCGACGACCGCTGGGCCTGGGACTCCGTCCCCGTGCTCGGCGAGCTCCGGGCCGAGGCCCGCCGCCGCGGCCTCTGGAACCTCTTCCTCCCCGGGGACGACGGCGGCGGGCTGACCCACCTGCAGTACGCGCCGCTCGCCGAGATCACCGGCCGCTCCCCGGAACTCGCGCCCGCCGTCCTCAACTGCGCGGCACCGGACACCGGCACCATGCACGTGCTGTCCCTCTTCGGCACCGAGGCCCAGCGCAAGGAGTGGCTGGAGCCGCTGCTCCGCGGCGAGATCCGCTCCGCCTTCGCCATGACGGAGCCGGACGTGGCCTCCTCCGACGCCACCGACCTCAGCACCTCGATCGTCCGCGACGGCGACGACTACGTGATCAACGGCCGCAAGTGGTGGATCACCGGAGCGATGAACCCCAACGCCCGGGTGTTCCTCGTCGTCGGCAGGACCGACCCCGAGGCCGACCCCCACCGGCGGCTGTCGATGATCCTCGTCCCCCGCGACACCCCCGGCCTGGAGATCAGGCGCGCCATGGAGGTCTTCGGGTACGACGACCACGACCACGGCGGCCACGCCGAGATGGTCTTCCACGACGTACGGGTCCCGGCCGCGAACCTCATCGGCCGGGAGGGCGACGGAGGCGCGATCGCCCAGGCCCGGCTGGGCCCGGCGCGGATCCATCACTGCATGCGTTCCATCGGCGTCGCCGAGCGGGCGATCGAGCTGATGTGCGCCCGCGCCGAGGAACGGGTCGCCTCCGGCAGGCCGCTCGCCCGCCAGGGCGTGATCCGCGACTGGATCGCCGAGTCCCGGGTGCGGATCGAGCAACTGCGCCTGCTGGTGCTCAAGACGGCCTGGCTGATGGACACCGTCGGCGACAAGGGCGCCCGCACCGAGATCCAGACCATCACGATCGCCACGCCCCGGACGGTCCAGTGGATCCTCGACAAGGCCATCCAGATCCACGGACCGGGCGGCCTCTCCCAGGACTTCCCGCTCGCCCGCGCCTACGCGGGCGTCCGCTCCCTGCGCTTCGCCGACGGCCCCGACGAAGTCCACAGGAACGCCGTCGCCCGCGCCGAGCTCAGCCGGAGGGCCGGCACGCGACCGGCATAGGCTGCCGGGGAGAATCCCTGTGTCCGGCCGGTCCGTGCCGGGCGCCGGGGCCGGGCGCCGAGTGCCGAGTGCCGGCAGAGAGCGATGAGGCTGTGATGAGTGAGCAGACGAAGCCCGAGGTCGACGTTCCGAAGGGTGCCGCTCCCACCGAGCTGACCATCCGCGACCTGGTCGTCGGGGACGGGCCCGAGGTGAAGCCGGGCATGGTGGTCCGGGTGCACTACGTAGGGGTGACCTTCGAGTCCGGAACGCAGTTCGACGCGTCCTGGGACCGCGGCGAGCCGTTCAAGTTCACCGTGGGCGGCGGCAGGGTCATCAAGGGCATGGACCGGGGCGTGCGGGGGATGAGGGTCGGCGGCCGGCGCGAGATCGTCGTTCCTCCGCGTCTCGGCTACGGCAAGGAGTCGCCCTCACCGTCCATCCCGGCGCACTCGACCCTGGTCTTCGTGGTGGACCTGCTCGACTCGTACTCCGGTGCCGCCGGATGGAGCAGCACGTCCTGAGAGCGGAGCAGCACGTCCTGAGAGCGGCCGGCGTCCCCGCGACCGGCGCGGCGCGGGGCTCGGAGACGTACGAAGGCCGCCCTGTCACGGAGGAGACGCCTCAGGACCCCTCCAGCAGGTCGCGCAGCGTCTCGGCGGCGCGTACCGCGGCGTCACCGCAGCAGTTGTTGAACAGGACGTGCAGCTGCTCGGTCCGGTCCGCCAGGGCGCGCAGGCGCGGGAGCCAGGCGGCCAGTTCCTCCCGCGTGTAGGTATGGCGGAAACGGTCCTCCTTGCTTCCGGTCCCCCAGGCGGCGCTACGGCCGTGAAAGCGGACCACCGCGAGCCTCGGGGACGTGACGGGTGTGACGGCGGGCATCGAGCCGGGCAGCCCTTGGACCGTGTCGACGGCCACCGCGGTGGCGTCCAGGTCCCTGAGCAGGGCGGCCGTGCGCTCCCGCAGGTCCTCGCGCCACCAGTCGGGATGGCGGAACTCCACGGCCACCGGCCACTGGTACGCCCGCTTCCTGGTGGCATGGAGCACGGTCTCCGCCCGCGCGCCCGGACGGAACCACGGCGGGAACTGGAACAGTACGGCGCCCAGCCGACCGGACTCGTCCAGGGGCCGCAGGGCCGCGCCGAAACGGTGCCAGACCTCGTCGAGCAGCTCCGGGTCGCCGAGGGCGTGGCCGCGCAGGTCGGCGGGCAGGGCGGTCTTGCGGGTCGGGTGGCCGGTGAGGAGGGAGAACGCCTTGACGTCGAACCGGAAGCCCGGCGGCGTGCGTTCGCTCCACAGCAGACTGTTGCGCACGCTGGGGAGAGCGTAGTAGCCGGCGTCGACCTCCACGACGGAGAAGCGTTCGGCGTAGTGCCGCAGCCTCCCCTCCGGGTCACGCCGCCCGGGCGGGTACCACCCGCTCGCCACCAGCGCCTTGTCCGTCCACGAACAGGTCCCGATCGACAACTCGCCCATACCGGCCGTCCTTTCCTCGCGGCCCGTCTACCCGGGAAAGCGCTCCGAGAGCCGGTCGGTCCGCGCACGGCCGGTCCGGGTCAGGAACGCGGAGCGTGGTGCTCGACGTACCACTCCAGGCGGGCCAGGTCCCGCTGCCCGGCAGCGCTGGTCCTGACTCCGTAGGTGCGGTCGGCGGTGACGGGAGCGACGGCGATGTGACCCCGGCCGAGCAGGGCGGTGGAGTCGGCGTCCCTGACGGTCTCGGTGCAGGCGCTGGTCGGCTCGTCGTCGCAGACGCCGAGGGTGATGTCGAAGAGGTCACCGCCCGTTTCGCCCGGCGTGCGGGCCTCGTAGGCGTGCCAGACGACCTTGCCGTGGCCGACGCTCGTCCATACCGGGGGCTTGGCCTTCTGCCCGGCGCTCACGTCCGGGTAGTCGACCTTGAGCGCGAAGCGGTCGGTGAACATTTCCCGCTCGCGCAGCCCGCCGAGGAACCCCGCGGCGAAGCGGGCGTGCGCCCGGTAGTTGGCGACCGGAAAGTTCAGCTGGCTCGCGTCACCGGACGAGGAGAAGGCGACGGCGGGGACGCCCTCGTCGAGGGCGGCGAGCGCGGCGCCGACGGTGCCGGAGTCGTTGACCTGGGCGCTGACGTTGGGGCCGGAGTTGATGCCGGTGACGACCAGGTCGGGTCCGGTCTTCCAGCCGGCCTTGGCGGCGAGGCCCCCGCGCAGGGCGAACTTGACGGTGTCCGTGGGGGTGGCGCTGGGCGAGTCGGGGCCGCACGGTCCGGTGGCCAGGCACACGCCGTGAACGGGTGCCCCCGACGGGGCCCCGGAGCAGTCGTTCTCGTATCCGGCGGGAAGCCGGGTGCGGTGGCTCAGGGAGAGCGTGCCGCCGTTGGTGACGGCCGTGCCCTTGCCGGACTGGACCTGCCAGGGCGCGATGGTGACGACGTCGGCGCCGGCGTCGCACAGGGCCTTGCGGATCTCGTACAGACCGAGGCCGTCCGCGTTGTTGGACTTCGCGGCCCGCATGGAGTCGTCGTTGGTGAGCAGGACCTTCAGTCCCGCGAGCGGCCGGGACTGGCCGGTCCCCCGGGAGTGACGGGATTCCGGGGCGGTCGCGGAGGCGGCCACGCCCGTGCAGGTGAGGGCGGCGGTGGCCGTGAGGGCGAGGAGCGTACGTCTGCGGTGCGGGGTGCGGTTCATGGTTGCGGTCCTCGGGTGCGGCTCGGACGGTCGGACGGTGTGTGCGGTGCGCGTGGGAGGTGGGGGCGGGACCGGGGGCGGCGGGCGGGACGGGGTGAGCGCCGCCCCCGGCGGCTCAGAGGGACAGCCCGGCCCCGTACGGGAAGACCGGGTCGGCGGTGCTGTTCGGCACGTCGCTCGGGGAGGCTTCGACGGCGGCCATGGAGCGGGGGAGCTCGTACGGCAGGCGGCCCTCGGGCCTGGCACGGCCGAAGGTGACGTCGAGCAGGGCGGCGTCGCTCGCGCCGTAGTCGGCGACGACCGCGGCGGCGCGTTCGGCGATCTCGGGGATGGCGGCGGGCCGTTCGAGGTGGAGCAGGACGACGGTCGGCACCGCGTCGAGGACGGCGAGGATCGGCCCCAGCTCTTCCTCGGTGAAGTTCAGCCGGCCGGTGTGGAACAGCGACTCGAACGCGTTGTCGCGGTGCTCGTACGGGGTGTGCAGGCGCAGCAGGGCCAGGTCGGCCTCGGCGGGTGCGTCGACCGGGTCCCCGTACGCGGCCGCGGTGTGAGCGTCGATGCCCTCCACGTACAGCTTCGGGCGCGGCCGGGTGACGGGCAGCGTGGCGTCGCGGTTGACCAGGACGGTGAGCGAGCGGCGTTGGGCGGCCTCGCCCGCGGCGCGGAACTCACCGGCACCGACGATCTCTTCGGCCAGGTCCGGGTCGACGTACGGCTGGTCGAAGAGGCCGAGGACGAACTTCTCGCGGAGCAGGCGGCGTACGGAGGCGTCGACGCGCTCCTCGCTGATGCGGCCGGAGCGGACGAGCTCGACGACGACCTCGGGGCAGGCTTCGCCGCCGAACTGGTCCACACCGGAGTCCAGGGCCTTGGCGGCGCGCTCGGCGAGGATGAGGTGTTCGACGCCCCAGGCGCGGGCCTGCTGCGGCTCGCCGAAGACGGGGGCGTCGGTGAGCAGGCCCCAGTCGGTGCAGACGATGCCGTCGAAGCCGAGCTCCTCACGGAGCAGGCCGGTGACGACGTCCTTGTTGAAGCCGAAGCCGACCTCCTCCCAGTCGGTGCCGATGGGCTGTCCGTAGTACGGCATCATCTGGGACGCTCCGGCGGCGATGGCCGCCTTGAACGGCTCCAGGTGGTGGTCCCGCATGCCACCCGGGTAGACCTGCTCCTTGCCGTGGGGGAAGTGCGGGTCCTCGCCGTCCTTCTGCGGACCGCCGCCGGGGAAGTGCTTGACCATGGTGGCCACGCTGTCCGGGCCGAGGACGTCGCCCTGGAAGCCGCGGATGTACGCCTGCACCAGCTCGCTCGTGAGGGTGGCGTCGGCACCGAAGGTGCCCGACTGGCGCGCCCAGCGGGGCTCGGTGGCCAGGTCGATCTGCGGGTGCAGGGCCACGCGCAGGCCGACGGCGAGGTATTCGCGGCGGGCGATGTCGGCGAACCGGTGGACGAGTCCGGGGTCGCGGACGGCGGCCAGGCCGGTCGGCTCGGGCCAGGCGGAGAACGCTCCGGCGCTGAACGAGGCGCCGATGTTGGTGGTGAAGGAGTGGCGCGGGTCGGTGGAGACGGTGACCGGGATGCCGAGCCGGGTGGCGGCGGCCAGCTCCTGGACCGCGTTGTGCCACTCGGCCATCTGCCGCGGCCCGGAGCCGCCCAGCAGGTTGAAGTGGCTCAGCAGCTTCGCCCCGATCAGGCCACTGGTGTCGGCGGGGATCACGGCCGTCTCGTCGCCCGCCTCGACGGGGCGGCCGTCGTCGTGCAGGGGGAGCATGGTGTGGAACATCTGACCGGCCTTCTCCTCCAGGGTCATCCGGGACAGGAGATCGGCGACCCGCTCCTCCACGGGCAGGGAGGGGTTCTGGTAGGGATGACCGTCGTTGCGCGGTGCGGGAATCATGGGTGCTCTCCAGGTGGGCGGGCCGGCGGGGTCAGCGCACGCCGCGGATCGGGACGACGGACAGGGCCCCGACGACGGTGATCAGCGCGCCCGCGGCGAACAGGGCGTTGTAGCCGCCGAGTGAGGCGACGACCAGGGAGGCCAGGAACGGGCCGATGATCTGGGGGCCGGCGTTGGCGATGTTGAGGACGCCCATGTCGCGGGCCGCGTCGTCGGCGCTGGGCAGGACCAGGGTGACCAGGGCCGTGTCCACCGCCATGAAGCAGCCGAACGACAGCCCGGTGACGACCGCGAAGGCGATCATGCCCGTCCAGGTGGGACTGGCCACCGGGATCAGCATGCCGATCGCGGTGAGGGCGCAGGAGACCGCGATGAACGGCTTGCGCCGTCCCATCCGGTCGGACAGCAGCCCGCCGACGACCGTCGCCAGCAGCATGCACACGGCGTTGACCGGGGAGAGGATCGCCATGGCCACGGCCGGTCCGACCTCCGGGGGAAGGCTGATGTGGTCCTGCAGGACGTACAGCTGGAAGAGCGTGACCATGAAGTAGCCGAGCATCATCAGGAACCGGCCGGTGAACGCCCAGCGGAAGTCGCCCGCCTTCAGGGCCGTACCGAAGGCCGCGAGCTGCCGGCGCAGCGGTACCGGCTCCCGAGCGGGAAGGCGCTGCTCGCGCACCAGCGCCGTGAACAGTACGGCCACCACGGCGATCACCGCGCCCAGGGCCAGGTAGCCGGTGCGTATGCCGTCGGGAACGAAGGCGGCGGCGAGGGTGACGCCGGCGATCACGCCGAGCGGGGTGCCGATGCCGACCATCGCGGAGGCGAGGCCCCGGCGCTCGACCGGGACGCGGTCGGGGACGACGGCGGTGATGGCGGCCTGGTAGATGTTCATCATCGCCTGCACCAGGCACCAGCCGATGGTGACGAGCAGCAGGGTGCGCATCGCGCCCAGCAGGGCGAGCGCGCCCAGGGCGGCGAGACCGCCGCCCAGGATCCACGGATTGCGTCGCCGGGAGCGGTCCGACAGCAGTCCGGCCAGTGGATTGAAGAGCGTGGCGAAGACCGCGGAGACGCCGGAGACCAAACCGAGGTTGGCGACCTTCTCCGCCGGGTCCAGCAGTTCCACCTGCACGGGCAGCAGCACCTGGCCGACACCCATGTAGACCATGAACATCGCCGTGTTCCCGACGGCGAGCAGGACGAGCAGCCGCCCCAGGGGCCCGCCGCCGGAGCGGGCGGCCGGTGTCTCCTGCGGCGGAATCCGGATCTCGGGTCTCCTCATGACGGCCTCCTTGAAGCACAGCTGAGCCCCGGTACGGGGAGGGGTGGGGACGCGCGGTCGCGGCACGGCAGAGGGTGGGACCGTGAGAGGCGATCCGAGGAAGTTACACGTGTCAATCGGTGCCCTTTGTATAACAGCCCGGCAGCTTCCCGCCTAGAGGTCGACCGAGAATCGCCTGGCTGACGCAGGACGTCGTGCGTTCAGGAGGCGGGAGCTCACAGGGCGGTCGAGCCGATGGCTGCGCGTGATCGGGACGGTAGGCGGGCGCCGGCCCGGCGGAGGGCGCCCGTCAGGTGCTCGCCCTGAGCGAGCGGGATGAGGGTGTCCGCGGTGCCGTGCAGGACGAGGAACGGCGGCGCGCCGGCGTGCACATGGGTGACCGGGCTCGCGTCGCGGGCCAGGCCCGGCGGGCGACCCCGGACGGGCGGGCCCGGCGCGCGGCGGTCACAGCGGCCCGAGGGCGCTCTGCCCGGCGACCATGGCGAGCAGGCCGGACAGGGCGATCAGCGGGGGCGCGGGGGCTTTCACCCGCAGCGCCGCATAGAGGATGCCGACCAACACCCCGGCCCGCGGAGTCCGGACGTACGGCGCGGGATCAACTCCCGGAGCGCCACTGGTGGTCGGGCAGGAAGCGCACGTCGTACCGCTGGGGCACGGTGGCGAACTTGTGCGGTGCGGGTACGTACGGCTCGGACGGCAGGCCGAGTTCCTCGGTGGGGACGCCGAGGGTCTCGAAGAACCGCTCGAAGGTGCCGCCGGGTCCGGCGGCCACGCCGACGACCCGGCTGTGGTGGCGCTCGATGCGGTAGGCGTGCGGGCAGTCCTTCGGCACGAAACCGAAGTCGCCGGCCGTGAGCAGCCTCTCGTGCTGCTCGCCCTCCAGGTCCTCGACGAACAGCCGTACGGCACCGTCGGTGAGGTAGAAGACCTCGTACGTGTCGGAGTGGACGTGGGCCGGGATCACCTCGCCCCTCGGGCCCTCGACGGTGAAGAAGTTGAAGGCGTTCTCGGTCTGTTCGCCGCCCGCGTAGACGGTGACCAGGTCGGTGAAGAGGTGGGCGCGGTCGCCCATGCCCTTCTCGATGAAGTACGGCTTCCCCGGCTCGGCCGGGATGTGCGAGCGCGGGCGGCGGGGACGGGCGAACTCCATGGTCATGGGGACCTCCGGCGGGACGACAACGAACGTCAGGCTACCTGACATTCACGGCGGGAGGTCCCCGTACGGTCGTTATGCTCGAAGCCCCGTCCCGTGAGGAGCCATGACCACCCCTCCGCGCAATCTGCCCCAGCTGCTCGCCGAGGCCAAGCGCTGGTTCGACGACGCGCTGCTGGCCAGCATGCGGGCCGCCGGCGAGCAGCCGGTCACCGTCGGCCAGGCGGCCGTGTTCGCCGCCCTCGACGAAGACGGCACCACGATCGCGGAGCTCGCCCGCCGGATGGGCGTCACCCGGCAGACCGCCCACCAGGCCGTGCACGCCCTCATCGGCATGGGACTGCTGGAGCAGGCGCCGGATCCCGCCTCCGCCCGCAGCCGCCTGATCCGCCCCACCACCGAAGGCGCGCGCGTGCACCGGCGCGCCCAGGACACCCTCGAGGTCATCGAAGGCGTCCTGTCGGACCGCATCGGCGCCGACGCCGTCGCCGCCCTGCGCGCGGCGCTGACCCTCCCTCTGGGGGAACCGCCCCTGGTGGAAGCGCCCTGACGGCGTCGGCCCCAAGCAGACAAGATCCGGTCGCACGGCGCGCATCTACGCCTGCGCCGTTCGACGTCGCGGACCCGGTGTGGTCCCCAACGAGCCCCCCAGACGCACGCGCCTCCGGTGAGGCGCGCCCACCCCAGGACCCGGGTGAGGCGTGCAGGACGGCGTGCGGGCGGCGGCCCTCAGCCGCGCGGGCGGAATGAGGTCCGGCACGCCCGGCGCGCGGCCCGCAGCCGCTCCATCGGCGTTTCGGCCAACCCCCTCTCTTCGCACTGCTGTTGCGAGAGGCGGATCGATGCATCCTTCACGCTCCGTCGCCCGCGCCATCCCGGGGTTTCCTGCTCGACCGAAATACACACGTTCGATATCCCGGCTGGCTCGTTGAGCCTCGCGAACCGGCCCCGCCCACGAGACAGGGGGACAGCTTGACCGTGGAAAGCACATCCGAGCAGGCGAGCGCAGGCGAAGCCGAGGGAACGCCCCCGGAGAGCGCGAACACCGTGCAGGAGGAGGAGTTCCGGTTCCGGGACGAGTCCCGGCTGCGGGCCGGCGAGCAGATGACGACTGCCACGATGGCCCGGCGCCTGCCCTTGTTGGTCGGGCGCTCGTTGGCCATGGCCTGGCAGGTGGACCGGGGTGCGACGGCCGAGCTGCTGGCGTGTCAGATCGGGTCCGGCGTGCTGGCCGCTCTGGGCCTGTTCGCCGTCACCGGGACGCTCACCGCGCTGATCGCCTCCGGTGACATCACCGAGCGGCTGCGTGAGGCGGCTCCGCAGCTGGCCGTGATCGCCGCGGCCACCGGCCTGCGTGCCCTGCTGGGCATCACCGTCACGTGGCTGACCGGCCGGCTGCGCCCGGTGCTCGCCCGGGCCGCGGAGGTGAGCATGGTCGAGGCGGCGCTCGGCGCGGAGGCCGCGGCGAACAACAAGCCGGGCTACAACGACTCGTACGACATCGCCGACCGCGGCGCCCAGGTCACCCCCGACCTCGTGGAGGAGGCCCAGGACGTCCTGGCCGCCACCGCGAGCCTCGCCGCCGGAGCGACCGTCCTCGCCGTGATCCACCCCCTTCTGCTTCCCCTGCTGCTCCTGGCGTGCCTGCCACAGGCCGCCGCGTACGTGCGGGCGGCGCGGGTGGTGTACCTGGCGGGCCTGGAGACGTCGGGGCGCCGCCGGATGCTGCACAAGCTGCGCTGGCACATGTCGTACATGGAGTCCAGCGAGGAGATGCGGGCCTGCCTGGCCGGCCCGTTCCTCCTCGGCCGCTACCGGCGTCTCGCCGCGTCGGTCAACGCCGCCGAGCGCAAGGCGGCCGGCACCGGGGCCTGGATGGGCCTGGTCGGGGCGGCGGCCGGCGGAGTGGCGTCGGCGGCGGTGTGGGTGACGCTGCTGTGGCTCCTGGTCTCCGGCCGGATGACCTGGCCGCCGGGGGCGGCGCGGTCTTCGCCCTGCAGACGGCCACCGGCTCCGTACGCGGCATCATCAACGGCGGGGCCCGGCTGGTGCGCACGGGCTGGTACGTGCAGGACTGGCAGAACTTCCTCGACAACGCCCACGGGCAGGCGATGACGGCCTCGCGCGGTTCCGATGTGCTGCCGGTGGCGCCACGGTGACCGCCGGAAGCCGCCCCCTGGCCGCCGCGACCGCCGGCGCTCTCGTGCTCGTCCTGGACGTGCCGACCGTCCTCGCCGTCGGCGCCCTCCTCCAGGCCGTGCCGGTCCTCCTGTTCGTGGCCTCACCCGTACGCGCTCTGCGAACCATGCCCGTCCTGTCCGCCCCCGCGGCCGTGCCGCACGCCCGAGAAGGAACACCATGACCACCACCTCGTCCACCGCGAGCCCCGCCTACTGGGAGCCGCTCTGGGCCGCCGGCCGCCGCTACCGGCAGCTGTGCGAGGCCGAGAAGCAGCTGATGGCCGGGCACCTCGGACCCGGCAAGGGCCGCCCCGCCCTCGACATCGGCAGCGGCGACGGCAGTCTCGCCCGCCACCTCCACCACGAGCTCGGCTACCGCACGACCGGCGTCGACTGCTCCCCCAGCGCACTCGCGCTCGCCGCCGACCAGGACGACGGACCCGGGCCGACCTGGCAGCGCGCGGACATCACCACCGACGACCTCAGCGCCCTCCCGTACACGGCCTACGCCCTCCTCACCTGCCGCCTGGTCTACCGGTGGATGGACGACAAGCCCGGCTTCCTCGACCGCGTCCGCCGACTCCTGACGCCCGGCGGCACCTTCTGGGTCGTCACCGGGATCGCCGACCGCCGCACGACCACCGACCCGGGCCTCCTCGAACTCGGCATCTCTCCGGCGGACGCCGAACTGCTCACGACCGGCTGGTCCGTCGTGCGCACCGCCGACCTCGACGTCCTGCGCTGCTACGCCCTGCGGCCCTGATCCGAACCCCACCCGCGACCGGAAGGAAGCACCCCGTGCTGGACATCGAGAAGCACATCGCCGAGATCTGGACGCTCTACGGCCGTCACCAGCTCGGCCGGACCTTCGACCTGCCCGAGCTGGACGACTGGGCCTGGGACATCCCGCAGGCCGGCCCCGGCATCGACACGCTCGGCGACGTCGCCGGCCTGCGCGTCCTGGACCTGGGCGCCGGCGTCGGCCGGCACGCCGCCCGGCTCGCCACCCTCGGCGCCCACGTCACCGCCGTCGACGCCTCCCCCACCCAGCACCAGCGCGCCCTCGCCCGCTACCCCGACACCCCCGGGCTGCGCCTGGTGTGCGCCGACGCCGTCGACCACCTGCGGGAAGCCGCCCCGTACGACCTCATCTACTCCGTCAGCGGTGTCCCCTTCCTGAATCCGCACCGCCTTCTGCCCGCGTTGGCCAATGCCCTCAAGCCAGGCGGGCGGCTGCTGTTCACCGCCCTGCACACCAACTCGCGCGGCGAGGGGCCGTCCGACTCCGTCACCGCGCGCCCCGAGGTGCTGCGGCTGCCCGGCACGGACACCGACCACCGGATGCACATGTGGGTCCTCGAACCCCAGCTCTGGGAGGACCTCCTCGTCGACCACGGCCTCGTCATGGAGACGGTGACGAGGATCGACTCCCCGAAGGCCGGCCAGCCACTGTCGTACCGGCTGTACGCGGCCCGCCGCCCGGAGCGGGTGCCGAGCCGCCCCCGCTCGAACACCCCGCCCCCACCGAACGCCGTCCTCGGGGTGGGGGTCATCGTGCACGGCCCGGACGGCCTCCTGCTGGGGAAGCACCGTCTCGGCACGTGGGAGCTCCCGGGTGGAGTCGTGGAGCCGGGCGAGACGTTCGCGCAGGCCGCGGTGCGAGAGCTCGCCGAGGAAGCCGGACTCGTCGCCGATCCCGCCGACGTGCAGGTTCTCGGGACGCTCCTCGACCGTGTCGACGACGTCGTGCGGGTGACGGTGCCCGTCCTCGTCCCCCACTGGTCCGGCGTCCCGCAGCAGCGTGAAGACACCATCGGCGACTGGCACTTCTGGCCCGAAGAGGCCCTGCCGCAGTCGCTGTTCGTCCCGTCCAGCCAGTGCCTGACGGCCTGGAAGCCGAACCTCCCCCTCGACCATCCGCCCGCCCACTTCCAGCCCTTCTCCGCCACCGCACGCGGCTAGCCCAGCGTTCGTCCACCAGACCTCGCAGAAAGGCCCCTTCATCGTGCCCCCTCCCCCTCCCCCTCTCCCTCCCCTTCCGTCCCTGCTCGGAGTCTTCGGTCACCCCGACGACGAGGCGCTTCTGGCCGGCGGCGTCCTCGCGCGGCACGCCGCGGCCGGCGCGACGACCGCCGTGGTCACCGCCACCCGGGATCCGGCGCGCCCCCGGAGCATCCGGTACACGTCATCGGCACGGTCGCGAAGGGCGCCGGGCACCTCCCCTCCGGCCTGGTGGGGCGCCTCCTGCGTGGCCGCCCCTCGGAGACCGTGCCGCGGTCCGGTCACGACGTTGCCACGTGAGCACAACGCCCCGGCCGGCGTCTGCGGACGCTTGCGCCCCCTACAAGGACCAAGGAGCCCGATGTGAACACCTCGCCGTGGGAGACCATCGGCCGGCTGGCCGAACTCTTCACCAGCCTC
Source organism: Streptomyces sp. NPDC126499 (assembly GCF_040302485.1). NCBI lineage: Bacteria > Bacillati > Actinomycetota > Actinomycetes > Kitasatosporales > Streptomycetaceae > Streptomyces > Streptomyces sp. NPDC126499. The sequence continues at coordinate 109,629 of NZ_JBEOUO010000005.1, forward strand.
GACACCGCGCGGGGGATCCCCGCGGAGCAGCAGTGGACCCTGCAGGTCCTCAAGGTCGCCGAGGAGGTCGGCGAGTCGGCCCAGGCCGTGATCGGCGCCTGGGCCACGAACCCCCGCAAGGGACAGAGCCACACCTGGCAAGACGTCCAGGAGGAGATCGCCGATACGGCGATCACCAGCCTGGTCACGCTCCACCGGATGCTCGGTGACGAGGCACCGGCCTTCTTCGACGCCCTGCTCACCCGGAAGGCCGCGAAGTTCCTCGCCTTGGGCGACCAGGCCGGCGCGCCGCCCCGCGAAGAGGTGTGAGCAGCGTATGAAGACCACTGCCCGGCCACGCGGCAGCGTGCGCAGCGGCACCTGGCTGAACGCCGCGACCGGCACGTACCCGGCCCTCGGCGACGTCGCCGCCCAGCGCCTGGGCATCACCAGCCCCGGCCAGCAGGTCTACATCGCCGGCCAGTACCACACGGTGATCGGCATCCTCGACGAACTGCCCCTGGCACCCGAGATCGCCCGATCCGCCCTCCTCGGCTGGGACACCGCCACGAGCCGGCTCGGCTTCGACGGCCACCCCACCACCGTCTACGAACGCTCCGCCGACCAAGCCGTCACCGCGGTACGCGCCCTCATCCCGCGGACCGTCGACCCCCAGACACCCCGCAACTCCAGGTCAGCGACCCCTCGGCCAACCTCAAGGCCAAAGCCGCCACCGAAGGCGCCTTCAGCAGCCTGCTCCTCGGCCTGGGCGGCGTCGCCCTCCTCGTCGGCGGAGTCGGCGTCGCCAACACCATGAGCATCTCCGTCCTTGAGCGCCGCTTCGAGATCGGCCTGCGCCGCTCCGTCGGCGCCACCCGCGGCCAGCAAGGTCAACCCGGCCCGGCGCAGCGGCCGGCAGCGCCACGAGCTCGGCATCGAGCACCTTCGACGACACGGCCTTCGCGCCCGCGCCGGCCACCCTGGTCCCCCACTGGTCCCCCAAAACGATCGAGGCCGTATCGAATACTTCCGATACGGCCTCCGACCTGCGTGAAAGCAAGTCGGGACGACAGGATTTGAACCTGCGACCCCTTGACCCCCAGTCAAGTGCGCTACCAAGCTGCGCCACGTCCCGGTGCCCGTCTGACCTGGGGTTTCCCTGGCCGAACGCGCATGAGAACAATACCGCACTTCCGCGCGTGGTCACGAACCGGTTTGCGGTTGACCTCAAGCACACTTGAGGTAGCACGGTGTGTGCCATGACGAACACGACGTACGCACGGGACGACATCCAGCGGCTGCACCGGCTGATGGCGCAGATGACCGGAGACGAGAAGCACTCGCCCGCCGCCACCTCCACCCTCGACGCGCTGTGGGTGCTCTACGACCGGGTGCTGCGGGTGTCGCCGGAGACCGTGCGGGATCCGGGGCGGGACCGGTTCCTGCTGTCGAAGGGGCACGGGCCGATGGCGTACTACGCCGCCCTCGCCGAGAAGGGGTTCATCGGACAGGAGGTGCTCAGCGGGTTCGGCGGGTACGACTCGCCGCTCGGGCACCATCCGGACCGCACGCTGGTGCCCGGGGTGGAGATCGGGAGCGGGTCGCTCGGGCACGGGCTGCCGCTGGCGGTGGGGAGCGTCCTCGGGCTGCGGGCGCAGGGGCTCACCGAGCCGCGGGTGTGGGTGCTGATCGGGGACGCCGAGCTGGACGAGGGCAGCAACCACGAGGCACTGGCCTTCGCCGGGCCCGCCGGGCTCGAACAGCTGCACACGCTGGTGATCGACAACGGCTCCGCCAGCTACGGCTGGCCGGGCGGGATCGCCTCGCGGTTCGAGGCGGCCGGGTGGTCGGCCGAGACCGTGGACGGGCGGGACCACCAGGCGCTGTACGCCGCGTACACCGCCCCGCACCCCGGACGGCCCCGCGCGGTCGTCGCCCGCGTCGAGCCCAAGAGCTGACCCTCGCAACCCCGCCCCTCCCCCACGCCACCCTGGAGAAGATCCTCATGGACACCATGCGCGACCGCTTCATCGCCACCACCACCCGCCTGCTCGATGACGACCCCCGCCTCGCGCTCCTGCTCGCCGAGATCAGCAAGGACGGCTTCCAGCAGGCCCTCCTGCGCCACCCCGAGCGGGTGATCAACGTCGGGATCCGCGAGCAGCTGCTCATCGGAGCCGGCGGCGGAATGGCCCTCACGGGGATGCGGCCGATCATGCACACCTTCGCCAGTTTCCTCGTGGAGCGCCCCTTCGAGCAGGTGAAGCTGGACTTCGGACACCAGGACGTGCACGGGATCCTGGTCAGCGCGGGCGGCTCGTACGACTGGCCGGCCGGCGGCTTCACCCATATGTCGCCCGGTGACGTGGCACTGATGGACACCCTCGACGGCTGGACCGTGCACGTGCCGGGGCATCCGGACGAGGCGGAGGCGCTGCTGCGGCAGGCGGCCGCCGGGGACGGGTCGGTCTATCTGCGGCTGTCGGTGCACGCCAACACCTCGCCGTACGCGCTCGGCGGCGGGGGCGGGGGCGGTTCCACCGTGCTGCGCGAGGGCTCTCGGGGGGTCGTCGTCGCGGTGGGTCCGATGCTCGACAACGTGCTGGCCGCGACCGAGGGTCTGGACGTGACGGTGCTGTACGCGACGACCGTCCGCCCCTTCGACGGCGAGGGCCTGCGCCGGGCCGTCGCCGGGGCGCGCCCGGACGTGGTCCTGGTGGAGCCGTATCTCGCCGGGACCTCGACGGCGGTCGCGAACGACGCCCTGGCCGAGGTGCCGCACCGGGTCCTGGGGCTCGGCATCGCCCGGCGCGAGCTGCGCCGTTACGGCTCCGTCGACGAGCACCTCGCCGGTCAGGGTCTTGACCCGGCGACGCTGCGGGCGAGGATCGCCGCCTTCCTCGGGTGAACGGCATCGGGGAGCCGGCCGCCGCCGGCTCCCCCGGCGACCCCGGACCGCGCCCGTCGGCCCCTCCTCGCGCCAGCCCCGGAGCGCGCCCGTCCGCCCCTCCTCGCTCCGGCCCCCGAGGATGGCCGGCGGGCATGCCCCAGGCGCACGCCCACGCGCCCGCCCCGCGCCCACCCCCGCGCACGCTCCGTGACGAGCGCTGGCCGCTCCGTTCACCACGCTCCTGCGCCGGGGGATGCCTCCACGCGCCCCCGCAGCAACCCCACAGAGGGATTCACCCGCCCGCGCACCCGGTGGTTCCTGGCCTCCGCCCCACCGGGGACGGTTCCGGAATGCCGCCTCTTCGGTGATGAAGTGACGTATGAGGCGACCCGGCCCTCCTCGACGCCATATGCCCGTGAACCCGTTGCCGTTGGCATGTGGCAGAAAGATGCCCCCGGGGAATGCCCTTCGGACCGGACTGAGCAGGCCAAGACCACGCGAAACACAGTCAGAAACAAACGTCAACCGTTCCGTTTTCGGACAAACTTGGTGGCGATATTGCTCCACCTCATAAAGATCAACACCATGAAGTGGTCGGCCTGTTCGGGACGGGACCACTGCCGATGCACCACCTGCTCGGACCACTCGACGAGCAGGCGTTTCGCAGGGGAGGACTCGAATGGACGGCTACTTCAGCAGTCGGCTGCATCACCAGCTCCGGGACGAGGTCCGGGACTTCGCGGAGAGTGAGGTTCGGCCACGGATACCGGAGATGGAGGCGTCGCGCACGGTCCACCACGAACTGTCCCGGCTGATCGCCCGACAGGGCTGGCTGGGCGCGACTATCGGCCACGAGTACGGCGGCATGGGCGCCGGCCATCTGGCCAAGACGATCATCATCGAGGAGCTGTCGCGGGTCAGCGGCGCGATGGGTGCCATGGTCCAGGCCTCGCAGCTCGGCACCGCCAAGATCGTGCACTTCGGCAGCGACGAACAGCGCAAGACCTGGCTTCCGGCCATCGCCGCCGGCGAGTGCCTGCCGACCATCGCGGTCACCGAGCCCGAGTCCGGCGGCCACGTCCTCGGCATGTCCGCGAGCGCGGTACGTGACGGCGACGACTACATCCTCAACGGCAGCAAGGTCTACGTCGGCAACAGCCATGTCGGCGACCTGCACGGTGTCGTGGTCCGAACCGGTCCCGGTTCGAAGGGACTCACCGCCTTCCTGGTCGAATCCGATCGCCCGGGATTCAGGACCGGTCCGCAGCAGGCGGCCATGGGACTGCACGGCTTCAGCTTCGGCGAGCTCATCTTCGAGAACTGCCGGGTGCCGGCCTCCAACCGGCTCGGCGACGAGGGGGACGGCCTGGCCGTCGCGTACTCCTCCAGCGTCCTCTACGGCCGCGCCAATCTCACCGCCGTGTCGCTCGGCATCCACCAGGCGATCCTGGAGGAGACCACCCGATTCACCACCGAGCGCATCCGCTACGGCAAGCCGCTGGCCGAACTCCCCACCGTCAAGCTCAAGCTGGGGCAGATGCAGTCGCGTCTGATGACGGCCCGGCTCGCCGCCTACCACGCCGTCCATCTGCTCGACCAGGGCATGTCCTGCGACACCGAGCTGATGAACGCCAAGCTGGTCAACGTCGAGTCCGCCATCGACTCCGGGCGCAACGCCATGGAGATCCACGCCGCCGCCGGCCTCTTCACCGACCGGCCCATCGAGCGGTACCTCCGCGACGCGCACCACATCTTCGCCCCCGCGGGCACCTCCGACATCCAGCTCCTCCGCCTCGCCGAGGTCGCCCTCGGCCAGGACAAGGGCAGCTGGTCGGAGCGGCTGTCCGATCTGGTCCGTATGGAACCCGCGCACATCTGACGTGATGCCGACGGAAAAGACGTGCCCCGGAGTCCGGCGAGGGAGCCGAACACCGGGGCACTGGTACGCGTCCCCGTACGCCCGCGAAGGGGCCGAGGACGTCGTCAGATCCTGCCGTCCTCGCGGCGGTGGATCTGCTCCACCAGCTCCGCCGCCATCGCCTTGATCGTCTCCAGACCGGCGCGCCCCCAGGGCCGCACGTCCGTGTCGACCACGCAGATCGTGCCCAGGGCCACGCCCGTACGGTCGATCAGCGGAGCACCCATGTACGAGCGGATGCCGATCTCGTCCACGACCGGGTTGCCCGCGAACCGCGGGTAGTCGCAGACGTCCTCCAGGACCAGGGCCTTGCGGCGCACGACCACGTGCGGGCAGTAGCCGTGGTCGCGGGCCATGAAGCGGCCGACACCGCCGCCGGCGGCGGTCGCCCCGAGGTCCGTGCCGGAGTGGGTGCCGGCCGGGGTGTGCAGGCCGGCGAAGAACTGCCGGTTCTCGTCGATGAAGTTGACCATCGAGAAGGGGGCGCCGGTCACCTCCGCGAGACGGTGGGCGAACTCGTCGAAGGCCGGGTCGGGCTGCTCACCCAGCCCCAGTTCGCGCAGGCGGCGGACCCGGGCGGGCGCCTCCTGGTCGATGGGGGTCAGCAGCAGGTGACCGGTCGGATCGTAGGTCATGGCGTGGCTCCGTAGCTCGGCACGGCGGCCGGGATGGTGGTGAGCAGATGCTGGACGAGGGTCAGCAGGGTGCGGATGCCGGAGCTGGAGATCCGGGCGTCGCAGAGCACCACCGGGACCGTGGGCTTGAGGTCGAGGGCCGCCCGTACCTCGTCCGGGTCGTAGCGGTAGGCGCCGTCGAACTCGTTGACCGCGACGACGAACTGGATGCCCCGCCGTTCGAAGAAGTCGACGGCGGAGAAGCAGTCCTGGAGGCGTCGGGTGTCGGCGAGAACGACCGCTCCGAGCGCGCCCTCGGAGAGCTCGTCCCACATGAACCAGAAGCGCTCCTGGCCCGGCGTGCCGAACAGGTAGAGCACGTTCTTGTCGTCGAGGGTGATGCGCCCGAAGTCCATCGCGACCGTGGTCGTGGTCTTGGACTCCACGCCCTCCAGGCTGTCGGTGGCCGCGCTGACCGAGGTCAGCAGCTCTTCGGTGCTCAGCGGTTCGATCTCGCTGACGGCGCCCACGAACGTGGTCTTGCCCACGCCGAACCCGCCCGCCACCAGAATCTTCAGCGCGGTGGGAAACGGGTCGGTCGCGAAGCCTTCGGGACCACGTTCGTGGCGCTCAGAGCCGTTGTCGTAGGCCATCGAGCACTGCCTCCAGCAAGGAACGGTCGGTTGGATTGGCGTGGAAGCGGGGAGCCCTGGCGGTGAGCGCCCCGCAGTCCACGAGGTCGGAGAGCAGGACCTTGGTGACGACGGCCGGGAGCCGTAAGTGCGCCGCGATCTCCGCCACCGAGGTGGGTCCGTCGCACAGCCCGAGGGCCAGGCTGTGTTCGGGACCCATGTGCGGCTGCGGTGCCGTGCCGGTCGCCATCACCATCGAGAGCAGGTCGAGTGCCGCCGTGGGCTGGGTCCGCCCGCCGCTGACGGTGTACGGGCGGATCAGCCGGCCGGCCGCGTCGTCGAGCCAGGGCCCTTCCTGTGGGGACCCCATGGTCACTGCCCCGTACTGCCCGCCGCGCCGGCGCCCTGTCTGGCCGGCGTGACCAGATACGGCCGCACGCTCTTGACGAGCATGGCCATCTCGTATCCGAGGACGGCGGCGTCGGCCTCCCGGCCCGCGAGGACCGCGAGACAGGTGCCGGAGCCGGCGGTGGAGACGAACAGCAGCGTGGAGTCCAGTTCGACCACGACCTGCCGGACCTCTCCGCCGTCGCCGAAGCGGGCGCCGGCGCTGCGGCCGAGCGAGTACAGACCGGACGCCAACGCCGCCATGTGGTCGGCCGCGTCGGGGTCGAGGCCGTGGACGGACTTCACGAGGCCGTCGGAGGAGAGCAGTACGGCGTTACGGGTGTAGGGGACCCGCTGGACCAGGCCGCTGAGCAGCCAGTCGAGATCCGAGGAATGGCCGTTCGGCGCATTGCTCGCCATGGTGCATCTACTCCTTGTGCGCGTCACCGGGACGCAGCGGTTCACGGGGGGCGGGCTGGGATTCTGCGAGGCCGATGCCGCGCTGGAACGCGGCCATGAGGCCCGGGTCGTGCAGGGCGTGCTCCTCGGGCCTGCGGGCCGCGGGCTCGTCGCGCAGCTGCGGGACGAGATGCTCCTGGGCGCGCCGCTTGGGGAGGACGGGCCTGCCGGGTGCTCCGGAGACCGGGGCCGGGGGGACCTCGGTCGCCGAGGCGTGGGGGGCGGTGCCGGAGCCGTGGCCGCCGGCGTGGGGGGACTGCGCGGGGACCCCGGGGGTGCCGGTCATCGCGCCGGTGGGGGTCGCGGGCCGCTGTACGGGGGGCGCGGCCTGCGCGGCGGGTGCCTGCGAGGACGGCTGGTGGGCCTGCGCGTGCGCCTGGGCCTGTGCCGGTACGGGGGCGGGTGCCGGCGCGGACGCGGGTGCCGGCGCGGCGGGGGCCTGCGGCATCGGGGCCGGTGCCGGGGCCGCGGCCGGGGCGGTGCGTTCCGGAGCCGCGGGTGCCGTCTGCCGCATGGGTGCCTGGCCGTCGAGCTCCCGGGCGTGCGCCTGTGCCTTCGCGGCGACCTGGGCCTGGGCCTGTGCGGCCTGACCCTCGCCCCGGGCGAGGCCCTCGGGGTCGGCGCCGAGCAGGCCCTGCGGCAGGACGAGCACGGCCTGCACGCCTCCGTAGATGTTCGACTGGAGCCGTACGGCGATGCCGTGGCGCCGGGCGAGGGCGGAGACGACGAAGAGCCCGATGCGGCCGTCCTGGAGCAGGTGCGCCACGTTGACCTGGTCGGGGTCGGAGAGCAGCGCGTTCATCTTGTTCTGCTCGGCGACGGGCATGCCGAGGCCGCGGTCCTCGACCTCGATGGCGAGGCCGGCCGTGACGTACTGGGCGCGCAGCAGCACGGTGGTGTGCGGCGCGGAGAACAGCGTCGCGTTCTCGACCAGTTCGGCGAGGAGGTGGATGACGTCGGCCACGGCATGGCCCCGGAGCGTACCGTCGATCGGCGGGACCAGCTTCACCCGCGGGTACTGCTCGACCTCGGCGATGGAGGAGCGCAGCACCTCGGTCATGGTGACCGGGTTCGACCACTGGCGGCGGGAGATGGCACCGCCGAGGACGGCGAGGTTCTCCGCGTGCCGGCGGATGCGGGTGGCCAGGTGGTCGACGTGGAACAGGCCCTTGAGCAGCTCGGGGTCCTCGACCTCGTTCTCCAGCTCGTCGAGGAGCTGGATCTCGCGGTGGACGAGGGACTGGAGCCGGCGGGCGAGGTTGACGAAGACTTCGACCTTCTGTTCGTTCCCGACGCTGCTGGACAGCTTGGAGGCCTGCACCACGGCGGTGACGGCGGCCTCGTGGGAGCGGGTCAGCTCCTGTGCCAGCAGGTCGAATTCGTCGCCGGAGGGGGAGCCGGCGGGCAGCGCGGGCCGGGGAGCCGGGCTCTCGCCCCTGCGCAACTGTTCGAGGATGGTCCGCAGTTCGCTCTGGCTGCGGGCGCTGGAGCGGCGCAGGGCGTTGGCGCGGTCCAGGACGGCCTTGGCGGCCCGGTCGGCACCGAGCGCGGCGGCGGTCACCGAGGCCACCGTGAGCGCCGCGGCGCCGGTGAGCGCGGCCCACAGGCCGGGCGTGAGGGCGGCGCCGGTGGAGCGGATCGTGAACAGCACGGCGGCGGCACCGCCGAGCGCCACGGCGACCGCGGGGAGAACGGAGGTACGCAGGAGTTGGGGGCGTATGCGGGCCTCGGTCGGAAGCGGCGCGGGGGACGGGGAGGAACCGGCACCGGTCGCGCCGACGGCGGAGCGGGTGCCTGACCGGCCGTGCCGCCCGCCCTCGCGGCGTTCGGACCGCGCGGCGGGTGCGCGAAGTTGAGACATGAGTGTCCTTGGTACGTGCCCAGGATTCGGCGTACTACGGGGGTGCACTACAGGGGGAGGTGTCCTACGTGGGTGTGATGAGCCTACCGATGATCACCAAGCAGCCACTGTAGTCGTCAACCGTTCATGTGCGGTGCGCAGTTGGCAAACTTACCCGTAGAGCGCCCCGGTCTGGTATCGCCCTTCGCACGACAGGCCGAGAAGGATTGGCCGAAACTCGCCTTACGGGAAGGTGCGGGAGCGGAGCGGAAGAGGGCGTACGCGGGCACGGGCCGCCTGGCTCCGCGGGCGTCGTCGCCGACCGGAATCCGTTGCAGGGGCGCACACCAGGGAGCGCGCCTCCGCTCCGGCGCACGCCACCCACGCCCTTCACACCGCCACTCCGGCGCGGACCGGCCTCCTCCGGATTCGCGTCCGCACAGGTGTGCGCACGGCGGGCCGACGGTGCGTCAGGAAGACGCGACGGGCGGGCGGCCGGCGGGCACGGGCACCCTTGGCCCGCCGGTGCGCCCACCCTCTCAGGAGGAACGGCCGCCGAAGGTGATGTCCCCGTGGAAGTCCCGGCCCTGGATCACCGTTCCCTGCGTACCGCCCGTGATCTGGTTCGTGACGTCCCCGGACCGCGCGGCGACCTCCGCGTTCGCCCGCCGCCGCCAGGTCTCCAGCGCGGTGGCGAAGTCCGGATCCTGCCGGGCGCGTTCGTTGAGCAGCGCGGCGAGTTGCGCGGCCCGTTCCTCGGTGCGCGGGGGCTCGGCCGTCATCGCCGGTTCGTCCTCGCCGGGACGGGTCCCCCTTCGGGTGACCAGATCGCGCAGGGACGCCCAGATCTGTTGCCCGGCCGCACCGGCCGTCCCCGAGGCGAGAGCCACGAGCAGTCCTGCCGTGATGGGTTCCACGCAAGCCCTCCAGTCGTTCGTGAAACGTGAACGTGCGCGTATGGGTATGGTGCCGCACGACGGTCTGCTGACGGGGTGCGCATGGCGACAGAACCGACCAAGGACCCGGACGGGCCGGAGACCCGCCGGCCGGTCTCGACGCACGTCTACAGCGGCAACGCCCAGGTCGTCGTCCAGGCACGCACGATCGTCGGCCAGCTCGTCTTCCCGGGCAGCGGAGCCAACGCCTGGCCGGCGGTGGCCGCCCACGCCGTCGCCCTCGCCCTGTCCGTCGCGACGGGACTGCTCGGCTGGCAGGCACTGGACCGCCTGGGCTCCCAGAAGCCGCCGGCGCTCACCTGGCTGCTGGCCGCGGGCGCCCTGCTCGGCCTGGCCGGCACCGCGCTGCAGCTACGCAGAGCCCGACGCAGATGGCGGGGTTATCGCGCCCTGGACGAGGAGTACCGGCTGAACTCGGCCGCCGCGCTGCTCGCCGCCACCACGGAGGCCGCCTGGAAACGGGAGGAGCAGGCCCGCCGGTTGTACGACCCCGCTCCGCTGCCGGTGCGCTGGCACTGGGTCGACCGCCCGCTCCCGGAACACGCGCCGGACGCGCGTGCCGAGCCCCTGGCGCCGGGCGGAAGCCTCGACGACGTCCGGCACGCCTTCAGGACGGCGTCGAACCGTCTGGTCGTGCTGGGCGGTGCCGGGGCCGGCAAGTCCGTCCTGGCCGCGCGCTTCGTGCTGGCCCACCTCCGGTACCGCAGGGACCACGCCCCCGGGGAGCCCGTCGCGGTCCTCCTGCCGCTGTCCTCCTGGAATCCGGCGACGACGCCCTTCGAGAGGTGGGTGGCCGCCCGGGTCGTCCAGACGTGCCCCTCGCTCGCCGATCTGGGCGATCCCGACACCGCGGTCAAGCTGTACCGCACGGGCAGGCTCCTGCTGGTCCTCGACGGCCTCGACGAGTTGCCCGAGGCCGCCCGCCCCGAGGTCATCGCCGCCCTCAACGAACGGCAGGGCGCGACCACCGGCCCCGTGCTGCTGACCAGCCGCCCCACGGAGTACCGGGATGCGACCCGGGCGGACGCGGGCTCCCTGCGCCCGTCCGCCACGATCGAGCTGGCGCCGCTGGAGGCGGAGGACCTCAGGGAGTTCCTCCCCCGCACCGTCGATCCGGTCCGCGACGGCGACGGCGAAGAGGGCGACTCGGACTGGACGACGGTCCTGGACGCCCCCGGAGAGCAGGGCGCGCTCCTCGGCGAGGTCCTGTCCACCCCGCTGATGGTCGCCCTCGCCCGCGCCGCCTACAGCGACACCGACGCCTCCCCGTCCGAACTGCTGCGGGAGGACGTCTTCCCCGACCGGGACGCCGTCGAGCACCACCTCCTCGACCAGTTCGTCACCGCCGTCTACCGCCGCGGCCCGGGCCCCGATCCGGCCACGGGTCGGCCCGGCCCGGAGTGGACCGCCGCCCAGGCCCGGGCGTGGCTGACCACGCTCGCCCGGCGCCTGCAGCGCCTGGGACTGCGCGAGATCGCCTGGTGGCGGCTGACCCCGGGCGTCCCCGAGGCCGCCCGCGCGGCGCTGGAGGTCCTCGCCCTGGCCCTCACCCTCGCGGTCACCGGCTGGCTGGTCCTCGGACAGCCGCCCCGGCCGGAGCGGCCTCCCCCGCCGTACGTCCTCGGCATCCAGGCCGCGGCGTGTCTGGCCGCGCTGCTGACCCGGCCGTTCGGGACCCCGGACACCGGGATCACGCCACGCCGGATCACCGTGCGCGGGCGGTGGCGGGAGTTCCTCGTACAAGGCGCGATCGCCGCGGCCGTGGTGCTGCCGCTCGGGCTGTCCCTGCACGTCACGCCCCTCGTCCTGGCCGGTCTGACGCTGCTGTTCGCGTCGCGCGCCTTCGTCGACCACGCCGTGGACGTCACCCGGGCCGGCAGCCCCTGGCAGCTGCTGCGCTCCGACCGCGCCTCGGTGCTGCTCCTCGGCCCGGTCCACGCGTTGCGCGGCGAGGGTCCGGCCGCGGTCCGCTCCTGGCTCCTCGCCTGGGCGGCCCTCGCCCCGCTGGTCGTCGTGACGGCCTGGCACCGCACCGGTGGCCAGGACGCGGTCGGTCCGGTGATCTGGACGGTCGCCGCGGTCGGCTCACTCGTGGCGCTGGCGCTGCTCGGCGTCGCCGCGTCGGCCTGGTGGGCCTTCACGGCCACCCGGGTCGCCCTCGCGACCACCGGCCGGCTGCCCTGGGCTCTCGGCGCCTTCCTGCAGGACGCCCACGACCGGGGCGTCCTGCGCCAGGCCGGCGGTGTCTACGAGTTCCGCCACGCCCGGCTCCAGGAGCGTCTCGCCGGCCGCCCCGCCCCGGAACCCGCCGAGCCCGGCCGCCCCCTGCTCCCGCCCTCGTGGGTCAACCTGTCCGCGGTGCCCGCCGCCCTGGCGATCCTGCTGGGCACGAGTTTCACGCCGGGCGCGCCGGGGCCGTACACGAGCGAGGGGCTGGACTGCCCGCCGCTGGACGTGCCGACGGGCTACGTCCTGAGGGCGACCGAGCGGGAGGACCCGGACCGGTACTCCTGTTCCTGGGAGGGTGAAACGGATACGGCCTCGGCGCCGCTGCTGGAGACGTCGGGCCCCCTCGCCGTCCCCGACAGCCGTTACGTGGGCTCCTACTTCCTCAACCTCTTCGTGGAGGTCGTGCGCCCCGAGACCTCCCGCAGCGCCGTGGAGGTGGCCTCCGAACTGTTCGGCCGCATGAGCGACGAGTGGGCGACGCACAGGGTCCACGGTATCGGTCAGGAGGCCGCCGTCTCGGGGCCCGGCACTCCGTCGTACGCCCTCGTCCGGGTCGAGAACGTCATCGTCTCGGTGCAGACCGGGGACCTGCGCCCGGTCTGCCTCGACACCACCGACGACGTCGCCCTCGCCCAGGCCGCGGCGGCCCTGCGCGCCTTGGAGATCTCCGACGACGAGCCGCCGGCCGACGCCTCTTCGACGCCCTGGTGCGAGGCTTCCCTCGACACGGACGAGCGGAACACTCCGCCCCCGACGCCCACGCCCACACCGAGCCCGGCCCCGGCCCCCTCCGATTCGCCCGAGGCGTCACCGGCTCCGACAGAGCTGCGGATCGACACCGACGGTGTCGAGCGGACCCACCACTGCCGCGGAGGAGCGGTGGAGATCTACGCCGACGAGGTCAGCCTGACCCTGACCGGCTCCTGCGACGGACTGTACATCCGGGGGGAGCAGAACTCGGTCTGGGTGCGGAAGGCCGACACGGTCCAGCTCACCGGCAGACGCAACATCGTGTGGTGCCAGGAACCCGCCTCCCAGGTGTACGACCTGTCGGGCGTCGCGTACGGCGAACCGCCGACCGGCATGCTCTTCGGGTGCAGGCCCTGAACGGGACGATCGAGCCGATGACGGCCGGGGATTGTCAGGGGACGTCGAGGTGCCTCCGTCGGCTTCGTCGGCTCGTACATGACCTCGGCCGCCGGGGCCCTCGACCGACTCGTCCTCCTCCGACGTCAGCGATCACCCGCCAGATCGAGATCGCGCTCCGGAGCCTCGGCGGGAGGCTGCGCCGGTGCCGGCCGGCGCCACGGGCGGGCGATGGGCCGGGAGATCCCGCGCCACCACGGCTCCCCCGGCAGCGTCCCGGTCGGCTCGAACGGCTCACCAGGACGAGGGAACGCCACCGCCTGCCCCGCCTCCTCCGCCACGTCCTTCGTCCACTCCCCCGGCTCCGCCCACGCGTGCGGGGCCAGGTTGAAGGTGCCCCAGTGGATCGGCAGCAGCACCCCGTGCGGGGCGCCGCCCTGGAGGTCGAGGTGCGCGCGCAGGCCCTCGGCGGGGGTCATGTGGATGTCCGGCCAGTACTCGGAGTAGGCCCCGATCTGGATCATGGTGACGTCGAAGGGGCCGTGGGCGGCGCCGATCTCCTGGAAGCCGGAGAAGTAGCCGGTGTCGCCGCTGTGATAGATCCGGTGCTCGGGGCCCTCGACGACCCAGGAGGCCCACAGGGTGTGCTGCTGGTTGCGCAGGCCACGGCCGCAGAAGTGGCGGGCGGGGGTCGCGGTCAGCCGCAGGTCGCCGACCTCGGCCGACTCGTTCCAGTCCAGCTCGCGCAGCCGGGAGGCGGGCACGCCCCAGCGCTCCAGGTGGGCGCCGACGCCGAGCGGGACCGCGAAGAGGGTGTCGGTGCCGGCCAGCGCGTTGATCGTGGGCAGGTCGAGGTGGTCGTAGTGGTCGTGCGAGATCACCACCACGTCGACCGGGCCGAGCGCGGCCAGCGGTACGGGGACGGGGTGGAGGCGACGGGGACCCGCGAAGGCGAAGGGCGAGCAGCGCTCGCCCCAGACCGGGTCGAAGAGCACCCGGTGTCCGTCGATCTCGGCGAGGACGCTGGAGTGCCCCATCCAGGTGATCCGCAGACCGTCGGCCGGCGGCCGGGCCAGGTCGGCGACGGTGGTCGGGTGCACGGGGATCGTGCCGCTGGGGGCCCGGCGCGCCCGCGCCTCCTTCTCGAAGTAGACCTTGGCGAACTCGACGGTCGAACCGGAGGGCCGGTGCCGGGCCTCCTGCGGGTTGCGGAAGACGCCGTCGGCGAAGTTCGGGGAACGGCGGATGCGCTCCAGGCGCTCCCCCGCTGGGTCGGCGCCGAAGGCCGCGGGGCGCAGCGCGCGCAGCCGTGCCCGCAGCGTGTGGTCGGAGCCAGTGCCGGTCACAGGACCTCCTGAAGTCGAGGGTCCCTTCATTATGAGCGGCCCGGTGCGGCGTCGGCGGCACGGACGGCCCTGCATGGACTGATCATGCCCTTGTCATGTGCTGTGTAGGGTCGGACCGTGGCGAGAGAGCGGTTGAGCGTGGCGGAGCGGCGGGAAGCGCTGCTGCGGGCTGCCGTCGTCCAGATCGAGGCCCGGGGGGCCACGGCCGTCCGGATCGCCGACGTGGCCGCCGAGCTCGGGGTGAGCAACGCCCTGGTGCTCTACCACTTCGAGACCAAGGAACAGCTGGTCGCGGCGGCCTTCGCGCACGCGGCCGAGGAGGACCTGGCCCGGCTGCGCACCCTGCTCGGCCGGCGCACCACCGCGGTACGGCGCTTGCGGGCGGCCGTCCGCTGGTACGCCCCGACCGGCCAGGCCAAGGGCTGGCGCCTCTGGATCGAGAGCTGGGCGGCCGCCCTGCGTGAACCGGCCCTCCGCGAGGTCGCCGCCTCGCTGGACCGGGCCTGGAAGACGGAACTCGCCTCGGTGATCGCCGAGGGCACGGCGGCCGGCGAGTTCGCCTGCGCCGACCCGAACGCCGCGGCCTGGCGCCTCACCGCCTTCCTCGACGGCCTCGCCGTCCAGATGACCTGCTACCCCGGCGCCCTCCCCCGCGCCACGATGCTGGACTGGGCGGACACGGCCCTCGCCCGCGAGCTCGGCCTGCCGTCGGTGTCCGACAGGAGGCGGAGGCGCGGGCGAGAGGGCGGGACGGACGGGGACGCAGGCGCGTAGGGCGGGCGTGGGCGCGGGCCGGCGTGCCGGGTGCGGGCGCGGCCCCGCATGCCGGGTGCGGCACGTAGGCCAGGCGTGGGCGCGTAGGCCGGGCGTAGGCGCGGCCCCGCCTGCCGGGTGCGGACGCGTAGGCCGGGCGTAGGCGCGGCCCCGCCTGCCGGGTGCGGGCACGTAGGCCGGGCGTAGGCGCGGCCCCGCCTGCCGGGTGCGGGCACGTAGGCCAGGCGTAGGCGCGGCCCCGCCTGCCGGGTGCGGGCACGTAGGCCAGGCGTAGGCGCGTAGGCCGGGCGTGGGCGCGGCCCCGCCTGCCGGGTGCGGGAGCGTGGGCCGGCACCAAAACCGTACGGGCCGGGGCCGGGGCGGCTTTCGGACCGCGCAGGCCCAGGGCGGGCGGCTCAACCGTCGCGGGGCCGGGCGGCTCCCCGACCGTGCGGGCCCAGCCGGCGCCTCGCCGCGCGGGCCCCGGGCGGCTCCCCGCCGCACCGGCCCCGGACGGCACACCGACCGCACTCGCCCCGGGCCGCCCCCACCCCCGGCCGACAGCACCGCGTCCGCCGCGGTCACACCAGTTCGTAGACCGCCGTCACCGTCACGTGCTCCTCGATCTCGCCCGGTGCGAGCGGCACGCCCTCGCCGCCGTCGGCGGGGGCGCTGGGGACGGCTCCCGGGGCGGGGCGGACGGCTTCGCCCTCCGTGAGGGACACCAGTCGCCCGAGCCGGTGACCGCTGAGGCGGGCGTGCTGGGCGGCCTTCTGGTGGGCGTCGCGGTAGGCCGCCTCGCGGGCCCTGGCGCGCAGCGCGGTGGGGTCGGCCACGTCGAAGACGACGCCGTTGATCCGGCCCGCGTCCCCGGTGGCCTCGCTGACGGCGCCGACGATCTGACCGGTCCTGTCGATGTCGCGGACCTTCACGGAGAAGCCCTGTCCGGCCTGGTAGCCGGTCACCTTGCTCTCGCCTCCGCCGGTCTGCGCGTACACCGGCGACAGGGACAGGCTCTCGGTGCGGATGTCCCGGTCGGCGACGCCCTGTTCCCGCAGCGCGGCGAGGAGCGCCTTGGCCGCCGTGCTCTGGGCGGCCATCGCCTCCTTGGCGGTCTTGCGGGTGGCCTCGACGCCGACCGAGACCACGGCCACGTCGGGCGCGGCGGCGGCCCGGCCGCTGCCGCTGACCGTCACGGTGGCCGGTGTGGCCGGCCGTACGGCGGCGGGCGCCGTGGTGGCAGCGGGGGCGGCGGCGAACACGGGCGCGGCTGCGGCGCCGGCGAGCAGCAGCCCGCCGAGCGCGGCGCCCGCGGCGAGGGCGAGGGCTCCGGGACGGGCTCCGACGGGGTGACGGGACGTCATGGGCGGTCCTTTCGGCGGTGGTTGCCGTGGCGGGTGCCATGGCGGGTGCCGTGTGCGGCGCGGACATCCCACCAGCCGCCCCCGGCGGCGCCTCCGCGCCACTCCTGGGCGGGACCGATCCTTCACCTCTCCGTACCACCGGTGCCCGGGCCCGCACCCTGTTCGTCGCCGACGAGGTCCAGTCCGGAATGGCCCGTACCGGCGCGACCCGCGCCGCCCCGGCGCCCCCGCCCCCTACAGCGGCATCAGATCCGGACGCTTGGCCGCCACGTGGTCGCCCGAGCTCTCCCCGCGCAGGCGCCGGCCGATCCAGGGGACGAGGTACTCCTTCGCCCAGTGGATGTCGTCCTTGCGGACCTCCAGGGTGCCGCGCGCCGGCAGGGGCGGCCAGGGCTGCTCCGGGTCGGCCGGTACGGGCAGGCCGAGGACCTGGGCGGCGCGCATCGCGACGCGGGTGTGGCCCTCGGGTGACAGGTGGAGCCGGTCCTCGTCCCAGGCGCGGCGGTCCTGGACGGACCTGAGCGACCACAGGTCGAGGACGGGGCAGCCGTAGCGGTCGGCGATGGCCCGGACGTGCCCGTTGTACGTGGCGATCTTGCCGCGCAGGTGCTTGAGGAGGGGCACGTCGCGGGTGTCGAAGCCGGTCGTCACCATGACGGTGCCGACGGCGGACGTCAGGTCGGCGACGGCGCGCTCGAAGCGTTCGGCGACGTCGTCGGGGTCGGTGCCGGGGCGGATGATGTCGTTGCCGCCGGCGCAGAAGGTCACGAGGTCGGGGGCGAGTTCCTTCGCCCGCGGGACCTGTTCCGCGACGATCTGGTCGAGAAGGCGCCCCCGTACCGCCAGGTTGGCGTAGCGGAAGTCGTGCTCCGGCAGCTGGTCGGCGAGGAGGACCGCGAACCGGTCCGCCCAGCCGACGTAGGTCCCGTCGGGCCCGGGGTCTCCGACGCCCTCGGTGAAGCTGTCACCGATCGCCGCGTACGACCCGAATGCGTTCATGTCTCTTGATGTCGAATCGTCTGCCACGGGAGCACATCATTCCCCTCCGGGTGTGACCTACGCGACCGTAAGGAGGGGTTGACGCAGGGTGACATATGCCACCGATAAAGATTGTCCCAAGCCGGAATACGCCGGGGCCCGGCACGTGGTGTGCCGGGCCCCGGGCGGACGCGCTGTCGGACGGCGTGTCAGATGCCCACGCCGTGCTGGCGCAGGTAGGCCAGCGGGTCGATGTCGGAGCCGTAGCCCGGACCGGTGCGGATCTCGAAGTGCAGGTGCGGGCCGGTGGAGTTGCCGGTCGAGCCGGACAGGCCGATCTGCTGGCCGCCGCTCACGGACTGACCGGTGGAGACGGACAGCGAGGAGAGGTGGGCGTACTGCGAGTAGGTGCCGTCGGCGTGCCGGATGACGACCTCGTTGCCGTAGGCGCCGCTCCAGCCGGCGGAGTGGACGGTGCCGGCGCCGACCGCGCGGACGGTGGTGCCGGAGGAGGCGATGAAGTCGACACCGGTGTGGTAGCCGGAGGACCACATGGAGCCCGAGGCGCGGTACGGGGTGGAGATGCCGCCGCTGACGGGGGCGACCCAGCCGGACGACGACGAGGAAGAGGAGGAAGAAGAGGAGGAGGAGGACGAGGAGGCGGCCGTGGACGCCGAGGCGGAGGTGCCCGCGTCCGAGGAGCGCTCGCTGCCACGGGAGGCGCGCTGCCCGTCACCGGAGGACTTCGCGGGGCTCTTCGCCTTGGAGGCGGCCTTCGCGGGGGCCTTGGGCGCGGCGGCCGGGGCCTTGGCGGGGGACGTGCCGCCGAGGGTGAGCTCCATGCCGGGCAGGATGAGCGAGGGGTTGCCGCCGATCACCTGACGGTTGTCGCGGTAGAGCTTCTGCCAGCCGCCGGCGAGGTCGTGCTCGTCGGCGATCTTGGACAGGTAGTCGCCGCGGACGACGGTGTACGTCGTGGGGGCGGCCTTCTTGGTCGCCGCGGCCGGGGCCTTGGCGGGGGCCGCGGCGGCGACGGCCTGCTGCGGAGCGGCGGCCGGCGCCGCCTGCTCGGCGGCGTGCGCGCCGGTGGCGCCGATGAGCGGGAGGGCGACGACGGCGCCTCCGGCGCCGGCGGCCACGAATCCACGGGTGATCGGGTTGGCCTTGGGACGGCGGTGCTTACCCTTCGCGGGCATGGCGAATTCCTCTCCGTCGCCTGCGAGGTGAGCTGTCGGGTTCGGACTGGAGATGTCCGGCCGCGTGGTCGCGCGGCTTCACCCCGAGCCGTCCTTCGTCGAGGGATCGGCGTAGTACCTGGGTCCCCCGCTCCTGCCTTGTACGGGTGGGTGCGGATTCCGGGCGGTGGCAGGATTCGGCGGTCCGTCCGGATTGAGCGCGACGCTAGACGAGGGGAGCCGACGGGAACAAGCCACTGTTTTCGCCAGGGCCGTGATCCCGTGATATCCGACCGGAATTCCGGTCACCCTCCGTCGATGACGGTCCCTCGATTTCCCTTTCCACAAGGGAATTTGGAAAAGACGATCAGGCACGGTCCGTCACGTTTATGACGCTGCTCACGCCCGGATCCTCATCTCCCCTGCAACCAGGGCGCGTTATACCTAAACCCTCAATTCGGACAGAACGCCTATTCCTGCCCGAGGGGGTGCGTGCGGGGCCTCCCACCTGGATGATTGCCCCGGGAACCGATCTCGAGACCAGGAGCAACCGTGACGCAAGCGACGACCGAGCCCGAGCTCACCGGCGTACGCAACTTCCGCGATGTGGGCGGACTGCCGACCGTGGACGGCCGGACCGTGCGCCCCGGACGGCTCTTCCGCAGCGGACACCTGGCGCACGCCACCGCCGAGGATGCCGCCTTCCTCGCCGGCCTGGGCCTGCACACGGTCTTCGACTTCCGCAACGAGGCGGACCGGCGCGTGGAGGGGCCGGACGTGGAGCTGCCGGGTGTGCGGAACGTGAACATACCCCTGAGCGACCCGGCCGACGGCAAGGAGTTCTGGGCGCTCGTCCGCTCGGGTGACCTCGCCCAGCTGCGCGAGCTGCTCGGTGACGGCAAGGCCGCGGCCCGGATGTCCGCTTCGTACCGGAAGATGATGGTCGAGCGGACCGCCGAGCACAGCCGGATCCTGCACGCGATGGCCGAGGACAGCGTCCCCGCGCTGATGCACTGTGCCGCCGGCAAGGACCGGGCCGGTCTGTCGATCGCGGTGTCGCTGCTGGCGGTGGGCGTCGAGCGCGACGCCATCGAGGAGGACTACCTGAAGTCGAACGCGCCGCACCGCCGCTACAAGGTGCAGCGCAGCTCCACCGCCCCGGACGGCATGTCGCCGGAGGTGATGGAGCTGCTGAGCCCGCTGTTCGACGCGCGGGCGGAGTATCTGCGGGCCGCCTTCGAGACGATCGACGCGACCTGGGGCTCGGTGGACGCCTACCTCACGGAGGGACTGCGGCTCTCCCCGCAGACCCGGGAGCTGCTGCGCGAGCGGTTGCTCGACCAGGGGTGAGGGCGGGCGGCCTACTGGTTCTGGCCGCCCAGCATGAAGAGCAGGTAGAGGAAGCCGGCGAAGAGGTGCCCGGCGACCAGGTAGGCGAAGAGGCGGAGCACCAGCCCCTTGGGGAACTTGCCGGCGCCGCGCTCCTCGCCGGTGACCGGTACGGACTTCTCGGACATGGCGGTACCTTTCGGGACGTCAGCGGCGGTGCGGAGGACCGTCGCCGAGGCACAGCTCGGCGGCGGGGCTCTGCATCAGGGTGTGGACGAACAGCAGCTCCGCCCCGGCCGGGGTGGCGGCCCCGATCCGGTGCGGGGTGAGCGAGTCGAAGTGCGCGCTGTCCCCGGGGTCGAGGACATGGACCGCCTCGCCGAGCGCGAGCCGCACCCGGCCCTCCAGGACGTGGATCCACTCCTCGCCGGGATGGACCCGCACGATGTCCGCGCGGGTGGCGTACGGCACGTGCACGCGCAGGCACTGCATCGCGCGCCCGGCCCCGCCCGCCTGGCGGTAGGTCCAGCCGTCGGCCTCGACCGGCTCGGAGCGCCCGCCGCGGACGACGGGGTCGCGCTCGGGCGGCACCTCGCCGAGGAGCTCGGACACCGTCGTACCGTAGATACGGGCCAGGGCGAGCAGCATCGGCAGCGAGGGCTGCCGGTTGCCCGTCTCCAGCCGTGACAGGTGCGCCGGGGAGAGACCGGCGCGCTGGGCGGCGGCCTCCAGGGTGAGTCCGCGGCGCCGGCGCAGGTCCCGCAGCCGCGGGGCGACGTCGGGCAGCGCTTCGGGAGCGGGGCGCGCGGCGGGATCCGGGGAGCCGCCCTCGGGGACGTGGTCCATGCGTCCATTGCGCCAGGATCATGCCTCTGGGGCAAGTTTCTTGCCCCAGAGGCAAAAACTCCGGGTCCCCGCGCGCTAGCGCTGCGCGACCGCCTGCTTGACCAGTGTCCTCCCGAAGTCCCACAGCAGTCCGCCGCCGCCGTGGGCGTCGTCCATCACCGCCGTGAAGGCGGTCACGAAGCGGTCCACGTCCGCCTCGTCGATGACCAGCGGCGGGATCAGCTTGATGACCTCCAGGTGGTCGCCCGACACCTGGGTCAGGATGCGGTGGCGCTGCAGCAGCGGCACCACGACCATCTGGGCGAAGAGTCCCTTGCGGGCCGCCTGGAGCATCGTCCAGCGGCTGCGCAGGGCCAGCGAGGACGGGCGGCCGAACTCGATGCCGATCATCAGTCCGCGGCCACGGATCTCGTGCAGCAGTTCGTAGCGCGGCACGAGCTCGCGCAGCCGGCCGGCGAGCAGGTCGCCGATCCGGCGGACGTGCGCCACCGTGCCCTCGGCCTCCATCACCGAGAGCACGGCCAGGCCCGCCGCCATGGCCTGCGCGTTCGAGCCAAAACTGGCCGAGTGGACCAGCACCCGGTCCATCGACGAGTAGACCTTCTTGAAGATCCAGTCCTTGCCGAGGGTGGCGCCGACCGGCACATAGCCGCCGGAGAGCGCCTTGGCGACGCAGACCAGGTCCGGCTCGACGCCCTCCTCGTGCTGGTACGCGTAGAAGTCGCCGGTCCGGCCGAGGCCGGTCTGCACCTCGTCGGCGATCAGCAGCGCGCCGTGCCGGTGGAGGAGCTCCTGGGCGGCGCGCAGGAAGCCGGGCGGGGCCTCGTGGACGCCCTTGCCCTGGATGGGCTCCACGACGAAGGCGGCCACGTCGCCCCGCCGCAGTTCCCGCTCCAGGGCGTCGAGGTCGCCGAGCTCGATCGCCGTGTCGGGCAGCAGCGGTGCGAAGCCGTCCCGGAAGCCCTTCTCCCCGTTGACGGAGAGCGAGCCCGTGGTCAGGCCGTGGAAGGCGTGGGAGCAGTAGACGACCCTGGTCCGGCCGGTGGCGTACCGGGCGAACTTCAGGGCGGTCTCCACGGCCTCGGTGCCGCTGTTGCCGAAGAACACCCGGTCGAGGTGCGGGCTGTGGGCGAGCAGCTTCTCGGCGAGCAGTCCGGGCAGCGGCTGGCAGTCGAAGCGGGTGAGGTCGGCGAGCTGGGCGTCGAGGACGTCGTGCAGCGCCTTGCGGACGACGGGATGGTGCCGGCCGAGGCCCATGACGCCGAAGCCCGCGAGCATGTCGAGGTAGTCCGCGCCGTCGGCGTCCCAGAAGTGGGCGCCCTCGGCCCGCTCGTACACCTTGTCGAAGCCGATGGTGTGCAGCATGCGCGGCAGCTGGTGGTTGAGGTGCCGGGCGTGCAGCTCGTAGCGCTCGCCGCCGCGCTCGGCGAGCAGCGCCCTCAGGTCGAAACCGCCCGTCATGACGCGGTCACCCGTTCCCGGAGACGGTCTCGCGCATCGCCCGCAGCGACTCCCTGAGCGAGCCCATGGTGGCGAGGACGGCGGTGGGCTCGTAGCCGCAGTGCGCCATGCAGTTGGCGCAGCGCGGGTCCTTGCCGCGGCCGTACTTGTCCCAGTCGGTCTCCTCGATGAGCTCGCGGTACGTGGGGACGTAGCCGTCGCTCATCAGGTAGCAGGGGCGCTGCCACCCGAAGAGGGAGTAGTTGGGGATCGCCCACGCGGTGCAGGGGAAATCGGCCTTTCCTTCGAGGAAGTCGAGGAAGAGCGGGGAGTGGTTGAGCCGCCAGCGGCGCCGGTTCCCACCCGCGAAGGCCTTCTTGAAGAGTTCCCTGGTCTGTTCCACGCCGAGGAAGTGCTCCTGGTCGGGGGCCTTTTCGTAGGCGTAGGCGGGCGAGATCATCATTTCGTCGACCTTGAGGTCGTCGTTGAGGAAGTTGAGCACCTCGATGATCGTCTGCGGGGTGTCGGTGTTGAAGAACGTGGAATTGGTGGTGACCCGGAAGCCGCGCCGCTTGGCCTCCTTGATCGCGGCGACCGCCTCGTCGAAGACGCCCTCCTTGGCGACGGATTCGTCGTGGCGTTCGCGCAGTCCGTCGATGTGCACGGCGAAGGCGAAGTACCGGGAGGGGGTGAAGTCGTCCAGCTTCTTGCGCAGCAGCATCGCGTTGGTGCACAGGAAGACGTATTTCCGCTTGGCCACCAACTGGCGCACGATCTCGTCGATCTGAGGGTGCATCAACGGTTCTCCACCGGCGATGGAGACCATCGGCGCCCCGGACTCCAGGACGGCACCGACCGCCTGGGCGACCGGCATGCGCTGCTTCAGGACGCCCGCCGGGTGCTGGATCTTGCCGCAGCCCTCGCACTTGAGGTTGCACGCGTACAGCGGCTCGAGCTCCACGATCAGCGGGAACTTGTCCCGCTTGCGGAGCTTCTGTTCGAAGAGGTAGGTCCCGACCCGGATGGACTGACGGAGCGGCATGGCCATAACTCGCTCACCTCCTGGGGAGCAGCAAAGAACGGTGCCATTCGAAGAATGCGGGAAGGACGGCACGAAGGACGCGGAACGCCGATATTCCCCCGCGTACCGTGCCGATCCGGACCAGTTCGTGTTCCGGGGCGTCCACGACCACCCGTACGGCCGCCACCGGGCGGGGTCCGGTCGCCGTCGCGGTACGCAGGGTGGCGGCCGACTCCATGTCGACGGCGATCGCCCCGCCGGCCCGCAGCGCGGCCCGCTCCGGGCCGCGCACCACGTGGTCGGAGCCGGTCAGGGGTCCCGTGTGGACGGTCCGGCCCGGCACGGCGCGGGTGAGCGCCTTCACCAGGAGCTCGGTGCCCACGCAGGGGGTGACGCCGTCGGGGCCGCGGGTCTCCTCGGCGACGATCAGGTCGCCGGGGTGCATGCCCGGAGCGAGCCCCGCGCAGAAGCCGGAGGCGATGACGGCCGCGTCGCGCCACGCCTCCCGCTCCAGGGCGCGGGAGACGGCCCGGCGCGCCTGCGCCGGGCCCATTCCGGTCCGCACCACGGTGACGGGCGCGGGCGCTGTGCCCCGGTCGCCGCTGCGCAGGGCCAGCTTCTCGATGCCGAGGGCACAGGCGATGACCAGCGGGGGCACGGCGGCCGGTGCGGGGCCGGGGGCGAGAGCCCCGGTGGTCCCAGGAGTCCCGGTCGTCCCAGCGGCTCCAGCGGTCCCGCCGCTGTCCGCCGCGCCGGCGGCCCCAGCCGCCCCGGCCGGCTCGCCGCCCGCCGCCGCGCCGGTGGTCCCGGCCGGCTCCTCGGCCATCAGCCGCCCTCCAGGCCGTGCAGCACGGGCTCCCCGTTCACATAGCGACCGAGCGCGGTGAGCGGGAAGACCTGGCGGTAGAGGTGGTAGTTGATGGAGAAGTCCCAGGGGAAGCCGGTGCCGGTGAAGTACGGCTCGTCCCAGGAACCGTCCTCCCTCTGCGTCTCCACCAGCCAGGCGACGCCCCGCCGGACCGCGGCGGACTCCCGCTCGCCGGCCGCGAGCAGGGCGATCAGCGCCCACGCGGTCTGTGAGGCGGTGGAGGCGCCGCGGCCGATCCACCGCTCCTCGCGGTAGGAGCGCAGGTCCTCGCCCCAGCCGCCGTCCTCGTTCTGCACCGACTCCAGCCAGGCGACGGCCCGCCGGATCGCCGGGTGGCCGGTGGGCAGGCCGGCGGCGGTCAGGGCCGGGACGACCGAGCCCGTACCGTAGACGTAGTTGACGCCCCAGCGGCCGAACCAGGCGCCGCAGGGCTCCTGTTCGGCCAGCAGCCACTCGATGCCCCGGCGGGTGCGGGGGTCCCGTGCCTTGCCCTCGTAGGCGAGCATCTCGACCACATGGGCGGTGACGTCGGCCGAGGGCGGGTCGATGACCTCGCCGAAGTCGCAGAACGGCAGCCGGTTGGGGAAGGCGCTGGTGTTGTCGGCGTCGAAGGCGCCCCAGGCGCCGTTCCTCGACTGCATGCCGAGGGTCCAGCGGACACCGCGGGCGACGGCCGCGTCCAGCCGCTCGGGATCGGGGTGCCGGACCCGGCGCAGCGCGAGGACGACCTCGGCGGTGTCGTCGATGTCGGGGTAGTTGTCGTTGTGGAACTCGAACGCCCAGCCGCCCGGCGGCAGTCCGGGCCGTCGCACCGCCCAGTCCCCCTTGCGGGCGATCTCCTCGCCGAGCATCCAGTCGGCCGCCTTGACCAGCGCGGGGTGGTCGGGGCGGACGCCGGCGTCGGCGAGGGCGATGGTGGCGAGGCAGGTGTCCCAGACCGGGGACTGGCAGGCCTCGATCATGCGGGCGCCGTCCTCGCGCCACACGGCGAACCGGTCGAGGGATTCGAGGCCGGCCCGCATCACGGGGTGCTGGAGGTCGTAGCCGAGGAGGTGGAGGGCGATCACCGAGTAGACGGCCGGCGGCTGGATGCCGCCCCAGCAGCCGTCGTTCTCCTGCCGCTCGACGATCCAGCGGGCGGCGACGTCCATGGCGATCTTGCGCAGCCGTCGGGGGGCGATCTTGCGGTAGAGGTGCAGGCCCTTGTCGACGCGCTGGAAGACGCCGTCCCAACTGGCCACGGGGGCCAGGGGCTTGCCGGGATTCGGGCGGGCCGGGTCGGTGTGCAGCTCGTCCAGCGGGAAGGGTGCGGGCCGCACCGGCCGCTTGGCGGAGACGACGGTGAGCGGCACGATCGTCTGCCGCGCCCAGCAGCCGAAGTCGTAGATGTTCAGCGGGAACCAGCTCGGCAGGAAGATGAGCTCGGGCGGCAGCTCGGGCAGGTCCTCCCAGCGCCACCAGCCGAAGAGTGCCAGCCAGATGCGGGTGAAGACACGGGCCTCGGCCATGCCGCCGTGCGCCCGGATCCAGGCGGAGGCGCGGGCCATGTGCGGGGCGTCCGGGGGGTCTCCGGCGAGCCGCAGGGCGACGTAGGCCTCGATGGTGGCGGACAGTTCGCCGGGTCCGCCGTAGAAGGTGGCCCAGGTGCCGTCCTCGCGCTGTTCGCCGCGGATGTGGAGGGCGGCGGCGCGGGTGGTGTCGGGGTCGAGGATCCCGAGGAACCGGCGCAGCAGCAGGTCCTCGGCGTCCATGGTGACGTTGGTCTCCAGGTCGCCCTTCCACCAGCCCTCGGCGTCCTGCCGGCCGAGGAGGTGCTCGATCGAGCGTTGCGCCGCCCTGGCGGCGGCCTCGTCGAGGCCGCCCGCCGTCAGGGGCGGGCCCAGGACGCCCGCCTGCCGGGGGCTTTCGAGGACACCCGCCTGTACGGGCCCGTCAAGGACGCGTGCTTCCGGAGGCCCGTCGAGGACACCCGCTTGGGTGGGCCCGTCGAGGACGCCCGTCTCCGAGGCGGCGGCGTCGGTGGTCGTTTCGCTGGCCGCGGCTGCCCGGGGTCCCATGGGCCCGGCGCTTCCGTCGGTCGTCGCTGTCATGGCTTCCCCTTCGTGCAGTCGGTGTACTTCCGCGTACGTCTGCTTCTTCGGGTCTGCCGTCGGCCGGCGCCGGAGGGCACCGGCCGGCGACTGCGAACTCATATCAGAGCGATGGTGATCATCTCTTCCGTACGACGACGAAATCGGCCAGGGCCGTGAGCTGGGCCCGGACGTGGGCCGGCAGGTCCACCGCGTGCAGGGCCTCGATGGCGGTGGCGTGCTGACGGCGGGCCTCCTGAGAGGTCCACTCGCGGCCGCCGGCCTCCTCGATGAGGGCCGCGCGGGTGGCGAACTCCTCCTCGGAGAAGGAGTCGAAGTCGATGCTCTTGGCGTCGGCGGCGAGCAGTTCGCCGAGCCGCTCGGAGGCCGGGCCGCCGGCCGCGAGGGCGGCGACGACCGGCAGCGACTTCTTGCGCTGGCGCAGGTCGGACCAGGTCTGCTTGCCGGTGGCCACCGGGTCGCCCCAGATGCCGAGGAGGTCGTCGATCGCCTGGAAGGCGAGGCCCAGGTGGTAGCCGTACTCCTCCAGCTTGTCGGCGGTGCGGTCGTCCGCGCCGCCGAGGACGGCACCGATGGAGACGGCGCAGGCGATGAGGGCGCCGGTCTTGTTGCCCTCCATCTCCAGGCACTCCTCGACGGTGACCCGCTCCCGGTGCTCGTAGGAGATGTCCTGCGCCTGACCGTCGATGAGCTTGCGGGTGGCGGTGGTCAGCCGGCGGGTGGCGCGGCCGGCCTCGACGGTGCCGATCTCCAGCAGCAGCTCGTTGGCGAGGGCGAAGAGGGCGTCGCCGACCAGGATCGCCTGGGCGGGGCCGTGCACCTTCCACACCGTGTCGCGGTGGCGGCGCTGCTCGTCGCCGTCCATCAGGTCGTCGTGCAGCAGCGAGAAGTTGTGGACCAGCTCCACGGCGACGGCGCCGGGGACGCCGACCTCGGGGGCGGCGCCGGCCGCCTCGGCGGAGATGAGGGCGAGCGCGGGGCGGACGGCCTTTCCGCTGTCGCCGTCGGCGGGCCTGCCGTGGGCGTCGATCCAGCCGAAGTGGTAGGCGGCCACGGTGTTCATGGGCGGCGCGAGGCGGTCGACGGCCGCCCGCAGGACGGGCGTGGACAGGGCTCGGCCCCGCTCCAGCAGTGCGGCGACATCCGCGGTGTCGACGGCCGGATCTCCCGGGGGCGCAGTCGGCACGGTCTCTCCTCTTGTTCCGGTACTCACACTCATGCCGCCTCCTGCAGCGGATGGTCGTAATGGCGGCCGAGGGCGAAGAGCGCGGCGGCCGCGGCGCTGAAGCCGCTGCGGACGGCACCCTCCATGGTCGCGGGCCAGCCGGTGGCGGTCCACGCGCCGGCCAGGTGGAGGCCGGGTGCGTGGGTGCGGGCGCCGGGGCGGAGCCGGCCGACGCCAGGGGTCGGGGCGAACGTGGCGGTCCGCTCGCGGGTGACGAAGAAGTCCCTGACACCGGCGCCGCGGGCTGCGGGCAGCAGGCGCTCCAGCTCCGGGAGGTAACGCTCGCGCAGCGCGGCGACGGGCTCGTCGATGTCGTCGTGGGCGGCGGACTGGGAGACGGCCAGGTACTGGCCGGGGCCCGTCATGCCGGAGGACTCGGTGCGATCGAAGACCCACTGGACCGGGGAGCCGAGCGCGGTGAAGAAGGGCCGGCGCAGCACCTTGCGGTCGTAGACGACGTGCAGGTTGAGGATGGGGGCGGTGCCGATGTCGAGGAGCCGGTCGGGGTCGTCGAGGGCGCCGTCGGGAAGCAGCTCGCGGGTCTCGCGCTGCGGTACGGCGAGCACGACCGCGTCGGCCTCCAGGGTCTCCCCCGGTACCTGGACGGCCCAGCGGCCGTCGTCGGTGCGGCTGATCCGCTCGGCCTTGGTGCGCAGCGCGGTGCGGACGCCGAGGGAGTCCAGGGCCTTGCCGGCGAGGGTGTCGTGGAGTTCGCCGAGCGGGACGTGTGCCCAGCCGATGTCGGCGGCGCCGGGCTCGGAGAGGAGCCCGGTCTTGAAGACCATCGCGGCCAGGCCCATGGAGGCGTACGGCGCGGTGGCGTTGAGGGTGGCGACGCCGACCAGGTCCCACAGGGCCTCGACGGCGCGGGCGGACTGGCCGTGGCGGCCGAGCCAGGTGGCGAAGTCGATGCCGTCGAGGGCCGGGTCGGCGGGGTCGAGCTTCTTCAGCGCGAGCGCGGCGCGGGCGACGCCGGCACGCTCGGCGAGCGAGAGGTGCGGGTAGGTGGCGAGGCTGTGCGCCAGGTGCAGCGGCACGGGCAGGGCGGTGCGCCGCAGCCGCCCGAGCCGTGGCCCGCGCGGGTGGGCGACGTCCAGCACGGGCACGTCGAGCCGCGGCTGTACGGGGGCGAGGTGGGCGCCGCCGATCCGGTCGAGGAACCAGCGGTACGCGGTGCAGCAGCGCAGGTAGACGTGCTGGCCGTTGTCGACGGACAGCTCGCCGCGCTGGAAGGAGAACGCCAGTCCGCCGAGCCGGGGCCGGCCTTCGAGCAGGGTGACGCGCACGCCCGCCTCGGCCAGCTGCAGGGCGGTGGTCACCCCGGCGAGCCCGCCGCCGACGACGACGGCGTGCGGTCGCGAGCCGCCCCCGTGCCCGGTGCCGGCCGGTCCGGCGGGCCTGACGGTTCCGTGGCCGGGCCGGACCGGCTGGATGTCTTCGGCCGCGGCGCGGCCCTCGTCGGCGGTCATGCGGCCTCCCCTCGGAGTGTCGTGCTCAGGGACGCGGAGCCGCGCCCACGGGTTGTCCCGGGTGTCCGGGACGGCGCGGCGCCGGCGGGACCGGCGAGCGCCCGGAGGCCGCCGTCCGGGCAGCCCGTCGCGTGCGCGGCCCCGAGCGGGACGCCGCAGGGCCCGTTCGCCCCGGGCGTCCTGCCGACCGCACGCCGGAGCACCGTACTGCGCCCGGCGCGCGGACCACGCCTCGGCACACCGAACGCGCCGGCCCCGGCCCCGACCGCGCGGCCACATCCGGCCACCACGCGCGCTCCGGCCCGTACCGCCACGGAGCCGAGGGCACCGGTCGCACTCCCCCCGGCAGCCGGGCGGCCGACCACGACAGAACGGCGGCGGACACCCGTAGCCACGGCGCCCAAGACCTCCGGGCCACCGGACACGACGGCCACGACGGCGCCCGGGGAGCCTGCCCACACCGGCACCGAGCAGCCCGCCACGACAACCCCGAGGCGGACACCCGTAGCCACGGCGCCCAGGACCTCCGGGCCACCGGACACGACGGCCACGACGGCGCCCCCCGAGCCTGCCCGCACCGGCACCGAGCAGCCCGCCACGACAACCCCGGGGCGGCCACCCGACGCCACCACGCCCAAGACCTCCGGGCCACCGGGCCCGGCCGCCCTGGAGCCGGTTCCCCGGCGGGCCGGGGCCGGGGCGCGCGTCACACGGGCCTCCGGGGGGTGCGGCGGGCGAGGTGGCGGGTGTCGAGGCCGGAGAGGCCGCGGACGGCGACGTAGGCCTTCTCATGGCCGGGGAGCGACACCCGGCCGCGCAGGACGGCCTCGGGATCGCGTTCGATGCGGTCGAGGAGGCGGCGGTAGATGCCGGCCATGGCGGCCACGCAGGCGCCGCTGCGGCGGTCCAGCATCGGCAGGAGCCGGTAGCCCTCGGCGAAGAGGGCGCGGGCGCGGCGGACCTCGAAGTGGACGAGGCCCGCGAAGTCGGATCCGGCGGGCGGGGTGGCGGCGGCGAAGCCGTCGGAGCAGCCGAACTTGGCCAGATCGTCGGCCGGCAGGTAGGTGCGGCCGTTGCCGGCGTCCTCGCGGACGTCGCGGAGGATGTTGGTGAGCTGGAGGGCGAGGCCGAGCGTGTCGGCGTACTCGGGGGCGCGCTCGGCGCCCGGCGCGCCGGGCTGGGTGCCGAAGACGCCGAGGGAGAGCCGGCCGATGGCGCCGGCCACGCAGCGGCAGTAGACCTTGAGGTCGTCCCAGGTCTCGTAGGTCTCGCCGCGCACGTCCATGAGGACGCCGTCGATGAGCTCGTCGAGCCCGTCGAGCGGGAGGGGGAAGCGGCGGGCGGAGTCGGCGAGGGCGACGGCGACGGGGTCGGTGTCGTCCTCCTCGATCTCCCCGGCCCGGATCCGGCCGAGGAGCGTGCGGGTGGCCTCCAGCCGGTCCTTCTTCTCGGCGGGCGGGAGCAGTCCGTCGCCGATGTCGTCGACCCGGCGCGAGAAGGCGTAGAGCGCCGACATGGCCTGGCGCTTCTCGGTCGGCAGGAGCCGGATCCCGTAGGCGAAGTTACGGGCCTGACCTCCGGTCACGGCCTCGCAGTAGCTGTACGCGGCCTGGACCGGCGCGGACGGCTGCGGCTGTCCCTCCACGGTGCGGCTCACCCCTCTCTCCGCGCCGTGAGCAGGACGGCGCCCGCCCGGCGCATCAGACTCCGTTTGGCGGCCTTGGGCGGCCCGGGCAGCACGTCGAAGCCCGCGGCGGCGATCGCGTCGAGCGCCGCGTGTCCGCCGGCGGTGAAGCCGGCGAGGAGCAGACGCAGCCGGCCGTGGACGCTGCCGACGAGCGGGGCGCCGGCGTCGAGCAGGGCGCGGGCCCGGTCCGCCTCGAAGGCGATCAGGGCGCGCACCGAGGCGCCGGCGGTGGGGCGGGCGAGGTCGTCCTCGGTGACGTGGAACCGCTTCAGGTCCTCGGCGGGCAGATAGATCCGGTCGCGCGCGAGGTCCTCGGCGACGTCCTGGAGGTGCTCGACGATCTGCAGCGCGGTGCAGATCTCGTCGGAGCGGCGGATCCGCTCCGGGGTGGCGGTGCCGGTGAGGGCGAGGACGAGCCGGCCGACGGGGTTGGCGGAGAGCTCGCAGTAGGCGAGGAGGTCGTCGTAGGTCTCGTAGCGGCGGACCAGCTGGTCCTGGCGGTTGGCGGCGACGAGGCCGAGGAACGGCTCCGGGGTGAGCCGGCAGCGCTCGACGGTGGGGCCGAGGGCGCGCAGCAGCGGATGGCGGGGGGCTCGGCCGGCGGGGTCGAAGACGCGCATGAGGTCGGTCTCGAAGGCGTCGAGGAGGGCGAGCCGGTCCTCGGCGTGCTCGGGGGCGACGCCGAGGTGGCGGGCGTCGGCGCCGCCGGGGGCGAGGTCGCCGTCGCCGATGTCGTCGACCAGGCGGGCGAAGCCGTACACGGCCATCAGGTCGTCGCGCCAGGCCCGCGGCAGGAAGAAGGGGGCCACGGGGAAGTTCTCGTCCGCGGCCTTGCCGAGTGTGGTGTGCGAGGAGGCGTCGGGGCGCACCTGCCGGGTTCCCGTCACCGGCCGCTGCCCGACGCGGGGACGGCGACACCCTCGTGGAGCTGGAGATTCTGCGTCATGGCCGTCACATCTCCCGTTCTACACTGCGGATCCAAAACATCCTATTTCGGACACGCCGCCGACCCCTGCACGTGGCTCGGTGCCCGGTGGCCGGGCACCTGGGGGTATCGCCCCACTTGCCGCGAAACAGACCGGTACAGCTTACGTTGTACGAGGCTTCGTGCCGCGCCGGGGCCCCACCGGTGGGTCGGGCGCCCGGTCACGACGGCGCGGGACACGCCAACCTTCCCGGCGGGCAAGGAAGTTCACCTGACGGACACCTTCGGTCAGGCGGTGTTCACGGCGCGCGGGTGCCGGAGACGACCATGGCGAGGGTGGACTCGACGACGTCGTCCCTGCGCTGGGCGGGCAGGCGGCGCAGCGGCCCTTCGAGCAGGAGGAGGGACAGTCCGTGCACGGCCGACCAGGCCGCCGCCTCGGCGGCGGGGCGGGTGGCGCGCGGCGGGCGGGCGGTGGCGGCGAGTGCGGTGAGCGCGTCGGTGAGCAGGGAGAACGCGCGCACCTCGGCGGCGCAGGCCCCCGAGTCGTCGCCGGCCGGGCCGGGGAGGCCGGCGTCGTCGGCGGGGGTGCGGAGGTCGGTGAAGGCGGAGCGGTAGAGGCCGGGCTGGGCGACGGCGAAGTCGACGTATCCGCGGCAGAGGGCGGCGAGCCGGGCTTCGGCGGCGAGGACGGGATCGTCGGCGCCCGGGGCGCGGGCGGCGGTCCGCTCCATGGCGTCGGCGAGGGCCCGCCGGGCGTGGTCACGGACGGCCGCGAGGAGGTCGCCGCGGCCTTCGAAGTGCCGGTAGGCGGCGGTGGGCGAGACGCCGACGCGACGGGCCGCCTCGCGGAGTACGACCCGTTCGGGGCCTCCTTCGGTGGCGAGGTCGACGGCCGCGCAGATGAGGGCGTTGCGCAGATCGCCGTGGTGGTAGGTCTTGCCTCCCGAGATCGCTGCCATGCGCTCATCCTGCCCGATGTTGACCGCATGAACATTCCAGGCGGTCTCCCGACCGGCGATGACCGCACGCTTCCGGACACGGGGCCGCCCCCGCCGATCGGGTCGGCGGGGGCGGTCGCACGGCGGGATGGAGACCCGGGGCTACTTTCCGGTCTCGCGCTCGTAGGCGGCGATGACCTCGTCGGTCGGGCCGTCCATGAGCAGTTCGCCCTTCTCCAGCCAGAGCACGCGGTCGCAGGTGTCGCGGATCGACTTGTTGCTGTGGCTGACCAGGAAGACCGTGCCGGCCTCCTTGCGCAGCTCGCGGATGCGCTCCTCGGAGCGGATCTGGAACTTGCGGTCACCGGTCGCGAGGGCCTCGTCGATCATGAGGACGTCGTGCTGCTTGGCGGCCGCGATGGCGAAGCGGAGCCGGGCGCCCATGCCGGAGGAGTAGGTCCGCATGGGCAGGGAGATGAAGTCGCCCTTCTCGTTGATGCCGGAGAAGTCGACGATGTCCTGATAGCGGCTCTTGATCTCGTCACGGCTCATGCCCATGGCGAGGCCGCCGAGGATCACGTTGCGCTCACCGGTCAGGTCGCTCATCAGCGCCGCGTTGACGCCGAGCAGCGAGGGCTGGCCGTCGGTGTAGACCTTGCCGCTCTCGGTGGGCAGCAGGCCGGCGATGGCGCGCAGCAGGGTCGACTTGCCGGAGCCGTTGGTGCCGATCAGGCCGATGGCCTCGCCGCGGTACGCGGTGAAGGAGACCCCGCGCACGGCGTGCACCTTGCGCACACCGCGCTCGGTCTCGCCCTTGCGGCGGCGGAGGATGCGGCTCAGGGCGGCGGTGGCGCTGCCCTTGCCGCCGGCGGCGCCGTTGACCCGGTAGACGATGTGGACGTTGTCCGCGATGACGGTGGGCACGCGGTCCTGGGTGTCGTGGTCAGCCACGGCCGTACCTCTCCTCGGCCTTCCAGAAGTAGATGAAGCCGCCGACGCCGATCACCACGGACCAGGCCACGGTGATGGCCCAGACGTGCGGCGGGAGGTTCGAGGACCCGTAGCCGTCGATCAGGGCGAACCGGATCAGGTCCATGTGGAGGGCGGCGGGGTTGTACTGCAGCAGGTCGGCGATCCAGGCGGGCTGGTCCTTCAGCATCACCGGGATGGAGAACATCACGCCGGACGCGTACATCCAGGTACGCATGATGAACGGCATCAGCTGGGCGAG
The DNA here is from genome assembly GCF_040302485.1 of Streptomyces sp. NPDC126499. NCBI lineage: Bacteria > Bacillati > Actinomycetota > Actinomycetes > Kitasatosporales > Streptomycetaceae > Streptomyces > Streptomyces sp. NPDC126499. Next base: position 143,307 of record NZ_JBEOUO010000005.1, read on the forward strand.
GTCGGGCGTCTTGGCGCCCATCCGCGCCACGATCATGGCGAGTCCGGCGTTGAAGACGAACTGCAGCACCAGGGCGGGGATCATCAGCAGCCAGCTCAGGGCCGGGTAGCTGCCGAAGGCCACGGCGATGACGATGAGCACGACCATCGAGAACAGCAGCTGCTGGAGCTGCTGGAGCGCGAACGAGATCGGCAGCGAGGCCCGCGGGAAGTGCAGCGCCCGCACCAGGCCGAGGTTGCCGGAGATCGCGCGGACGCCGGCCATCACCGAGCTCTGGGTGAAGGTGAACACGAACACACCGGTCACGAGGAACGGGATGTACACCGAACGTGACATGCCCCGGTCCGCGTCGAGGATCAGACCGAAGATCAGGAAGTAGACCAGCGCGTTCAGCAGGGGCGTCACCACCTGCCAGAGCTGACCGAGCTTGGCCTGGCTGTACTGGGCGGTGAGCTTCGCCTGGGAGAAGGCCAGGATGAAGTGGCGCCGGCCCCACAGCTGGCGGATGTACTCCACGAGCCCCGGCCGGGCTCCGCTGACGGACAGACCGTACTTCGCGGCCAGCTCGGCCGGGCTCAGGCCGTCGTCGACGGACGGTCGGGTGCTCGTCACGACCCCACCGTCCCGGGATGTGTCACTCACAAGTCGAAACTTTCGTGTTCAAGATGCGCGGCAAGTCGGGTACCACGATGTCAGACGACGGGCGGGCGTCCCAGTCGGGTCAGCCGCCACACCGTACGCCACCTCATGGGTCGCCGAGGTCCGCAGGGGGCCGTCCAGCCCTCCCGGAAACCGCCGAACCAGGCCTTGAGAGCGGGTACGGAGGGTCGCCGTGCCAGGGTGAGCAGCAGCCACACGCCGAGATAGACCGGCACCAGGGGCGCGGGAAGATTGCGGCGAGCCAGCCACACCCGGTTGCGGGCCACGTTGTAGTGGTACGTCGCGTGCCGGGAGGGCGGGGTGGTGGGGTGCAGCAGCACCATGTCGGAACGGTAGTCGATCATCCAGTCGGCGTCGAGGGCGCGCCAGGCGAGATCGGTCTCCTCGTGCGCGTAGAAGAACGCGTCGGGCAGGCCGCCGACCTCGGCGAACACCTTGGTCCGCACCGCGTTGGCGCCGCCGAGGAAGGTGGTCACGCGGGAGGAGCGCATCGGGTCCGAGGCGCGCAGCCGGGGCACGTGCCGCCGCTGGGTGAGTCCGGTCTCGGGGTCGGCGATCCGGAAGCTGATGATGCCGAGGCGCGGATCGGCGGTGAAGGCCTGGCGGATCAGCTCCGCGGTGTCGGTGTTGGCGAGCAGGCCGTCGTCGTCGAGGAAGAGCAGGGCGTCGACGTCGCTGCCGCCGGGGCCGAAGGCCTCGATGCCGACGTTGCGGCCGCCGGGGATGCCGAGGTTCTCGGGCAGGGTGACGGTGCGGACGCCGTCGGGCAGGCCGGTGATCTCGACGCCCTGGCCGACGACGACGACCTCGATCGGGTCGCCCTCCTGCTTGGCGACCGAGTCGAGCAGCGCCCGCAGGTCGTCGGGCCGGTTGCCCATGGTGATGATGACGGCGCCCAGCTTCATCGGTGCGGTCATGACGGGCGCCCTCACTTCAGCCTGCTGGAGGCGAGGATCGACACCAGGTGCAGCACCGTCTGCAGCAGGGCGATGCCGGCCAGGACGGCGACGCCGAGCCGGGAGAAGAACAGGTCTCCCCGGGCCTGGTCGACGACGGCGAGGACCAGGATCAGCAGGGAGGCCTCGATCCCCAGGATCAGGCGGTGGAACTTGAGCGCGGCGGCGGCCCGGCGGGCCAGCGCCATGCCGGAGGAGCGCGGCTCGGAGGCGGCCTCCTTGACCGGCGGCAGGCCGCCCTGGTGGCGGGCGACGCCGACGAGGTCGGTCTCGGCCTTGATCAGGATGGCGCCGAGCGCGGCCAGGGTGCCGAGGAAGGCCCACAGCCAGTCGATCCGGCCGCCGCCCCACAGGTCGGCGGCGCGCAGGCCGAAGCCGACGAGGACGGCCGCGTCGCAGAGGTACGCGCCGACCCGGTCCAGGTAGACGCCGCCGAGCGAGAACTGCTGCTTCCAGCGGGCCACCTCGCCGTCGACGCAGTCGAGCAGCAGGTAGAGCTGGACCATGAGCACGCCGAGCAGCGCCCCCGGGATCCCGGGGATCAGCAGCGCGGGAGCGGCGAGGACACCGGCGAGGGTCATCACGTACGTGAGCTGGTTCGGCGTGACCCTGGTGTGCACCAGGTGCCGGGTGATCCGCAGCGAGATCTCCCGCATGTACAGGCGGCCGCCCCAGTGTTCGCCGCTCCGCCGGTCCTTCACACCCGGCGGGTGGACGACCGGGCGGAGCTCAGCTACCGATGGCTTTTGCATAGTCGGCGTATGCGTCCCTGATCTCGTCGGCGGACAGGTCGAGGTGTTCGAGGATGGTGAAGCGGCCGGGCCGGGTCTGCGGGGCGAAGTCCACCGCCCGTACGAACTCGTCGACGGTGAAGCCCATCTCCTCGGGCAGCACGGGCAGGCCGTGCCGGCGCAGGGTCTGGACCATCTGGGCGGACTCCTCGCGGGCCCCGCGCAGGTGCATGGCGAAGGCGGCGCCGAGGCCGCACTGCTCGCCGTGGCTGGCCGCCCGGGTCGGGTAGAGCAGGTCGAAGGCGTGGCTGATCTCGTGGCAGGCGCCCGAGGAGGGGCGGCTGTCGCCGCTGATCGACATGGCGATGCCGGACATCACCAGGCCCTCGGAGAGGGTGACGAGGAAGTCGTCGTCGCCGACGCCGCCGGGGTGGCGCAGCACCGCCTCGCCCGCGCTGCGGGCCATGGCGGCGGCCAGGCCGTCGACCTTCTCGCCGGTCTCGCGGTGGGACAGCTCCCAGTCGGCGATGGCGGAGAGATTGGAGATGGCGTCGCCGATGCCGGAGCGGACGTAGCGGATCGGCGCGTCCCGGATCACGTCGAGGTCGATGACCAGCGCGATCGGGGTCGGGACGCCGTAGGAGCCGCGGCCGTTGTCGTTGTCCAGGGTGGAGATCGGCGAGCAGATGCCGTCGTGCGACAGGTTGGTGGCGATGGCGACGAGCGGCAGGCCGACCCGGGCCGCCGCGTACTTGGTCACGTCGATGATCTTGCCGCCGCCGAGCGCGACGACCGCGTCGTAGCGCTTGCCGCGCATGGCGTCGGCGAGCTTGACGGCCTCGTCGATGGTGCCGCCCGCCACCGGGTACCAGTCGGCGTCCGGGAGCTCGGCGGCGAAGCGGTCACGCAGTTTCAGGCCGGAGCCACCGCTGATGGCGACGGCGATCCGCCCGTTGCTGGAGATCCGCCTATCCGCGAGGAGCGCGGACAGGTCGTCCAGCGCCCCTCCGCGGATGTCGACGACGACCGGCGACGGAATGAGCCGGGTCAGTACTGGCACGCGATGTCACGGCCCTTCGCCAGGTCGTCGTGGTTGTCGATCTCGACCCACTTGACGTCGCCGATGGGCGCCACGTCGACGGTGAAGCCGCGGTTGACGAGCTCCTGGTAGCCGTCCTCGTAGTAGAGGTCGGGGTCGCGCTCGAAGGTGGTCTTCAGGGCGTCGGCGAGCTCCTCGGCGGCCTCGGCCTCGATGAGGGTGACCCCGATGTACTCGCCGGTGGCGTCGGCCGGGTCCATCAGCTTGGTGATCTTCCGGACGCCCTTGCCGTCGGCGGTGACGACCTTCATCTCCTCGTCGGCGAGGTTCTTCACCGTGTCGAGGGCGAGGATGATCTTCTGGCCGTCGCCGCGGGCGGCGAGCAGGGTCTTCTCGACGGAGACCGGGTGGACGGTGTCGCCGTTGGCGAGGATCACACCGCGCTTCAGGACCTCACGCGCGCACCACAGGGAGTAGGCGTTGTTCCACTCCTCGGCCTTGTCGTTGTCGATGAGGGTCAGCGCGATGCCGTACTTCGCCTCCAGGGCCTCCTTGCGCGCGTACACGGCCTCCTTGCGGTAGCCGACGACGATGGCCGCCTCGGTGAGGCCGACCTCGGCGAAGTTCTTCAGCGTGAGGTCGAGCACGGTGAGAGAACCGTCACCGGCGGGGTCCACGGGCACGAGGGCCTTCGGGAGCGTGTCGGTGTAGGGGCGCAGACGCCGTCCGGCACCGGCTGCCAGTACGAGGCCAATCATGCTGTCTCTCCTTCGTCATGTACGGCGGGTGCTCCGGAGGAGACCCAGAAGCGGACCGACTCCACGAGCACCACGAGGCCCACGGCGACCGCGAGGGCGGTGAGCGCCGAGGTGAAGTCGTTGCCGCGATTCGCCGCCAGAGCGGCGAGTACGGCCACCACGAGCGTGCGTCCCTCGTGGCCGCCGATGGTGCGCACCAGCCAGGCCGGCGGCGCGCCGGCGTTGCCGCGGATGCGGTACACCGTGTCGTAGTGATGGTAGGCGACCGCCGCGACCAGCCCGAATGCGGCGGGGAGGGCCTGGGCGGCGTCGGCCTCGGCCGCGAGCAGCAGGACCGTGCCGTACTCGGCGGCGCGGAAGACCGGCGGGACGAGCCAGTCGAGCCGGCCCTTGAGGGGGGCGGCGACGGCGAGGCCGGAGAGCAGGACATGACCGCCGGCGGCGGCCACGACGGCCCAGCCGGGGCCGGTGAGGGCGGCGGTGACGAGGACGGCCGCCGCGCCGAGGGCGGCGAGCAGCGGCGCGAGGAATCCGGCACGGGCGCGGCGGGCGGTGATACGGGCCACGGCCTCGGCGAGCGGGCCGGAGTCGGCGAGGTCCGCCAGCGCCTGGGCGGCGCTGTCCGTGCGGGGCGCCGTGCGGCTGAGCGAGCGCAGCAGCCGGCCGGCGGTGGTGTAGCAGGCGCCGAAGGCGCAGCCGATGATCAGCGCCCAGAAGACGATCCGGGGGGCGGTGACGGCGGTGAGGACGGCGATCATCGCCCAGCGCTCGCCGATCGGCAGGATGATCATGCGGCGGGCCCAGACGGTCCAGCCGACGTTGTCGAGCCGGTTGGACAGCGCCAGGCTGGTCTTGGCGGTGGCGCCCGCGCTCTGGGCGTTCGCCTCATTGAAGGAGAAGTCCACGACATGCCGGCAGGTCATGAGGACCATGGCGCCGAGCGCGAGGAACCACACGTCGTCGCCGTTCCGGGCGGCGCCGAGGGCGAGCCCGGCGTAGAACGCGTACTCCTTGGCGCGGTCGAAGGTGGCGTCGAGCCAGGCGCCCATCGTCGAGTACTGCAGCGAGTAGCGGGCGAGCTGCCCGTCGGTGCAGTCCAGGACGAAGGAGACCAGGAGCAGCACGCCGGCCGCGACGTAGCCGGCGCGGTCGCCGGTGGCGGCGCAGCCGGCCGCGAGCAGCGCGGTGAGCAGCGACGCGGTGGTGACCTGGTTGGGGGTGAGTCCGCGGCGCGCGCACCAGCGGGCGATGTAGCGCGAGTACGGGCTGATGAAGAAGGTGGTGAAGAAGCCGTCGTGGGCCTTGACGGCGGAGCGCAGCCGTACGGCCTCCTCGTCGACGGCGTCGACGGCGGCGCGCGCCCGGTGGCGGGCCTCGGGGTCGTCGGGCACGGCGGCGACGAGGGTGCCGAGCTGCGGCCGGTGGACGGCGACGCCGTCGGCGTCCAGCGCGGCGGCGAGGGTGTCCGGGAGGACCGCCACGGTGGCGGGCGCGCCCGCGGGCACGGCGGCGGCGGCGAGCGCGCGGGCCAGGGCCGGGCGGGCCTCGGGCTGCGCGGTGAGGACGCCGGGCGCGGCGGCGGCCGGGAAGCGAGGGTCGGTGAGGGCGAGCCGCAGGGCGTGGAGGTGGCCGACGAAGCGGGGGTCCACGACGGCGACGCGCCGGTCGGCGGGCACCCGGGCGAGCAGAGTGCCCGTCTCGTGGGGGCCCGAGGCGATCTCGACGTGGAAGCCGAGGGACCGCAGATCGGCGTCGAGCGACGATCCGGGTACCGGCGGACCGGTGAGGATGGCGGTCGACAGGGCGAACTCACTCCTTGGAGCTGGCGGACGGGCCGGCGGGGCCCATGGCACGGCCCCGGGCGCGGCGAGGCGGCCCGGCACCGGGCGGCGGCACGTCGGCTGAGGCTATCGGATGCGACAAGCGCGAGTTCACCGAGGTTTCGCGGCACGGCCTCCCCCGGGCCGCCTCGCGTCCGCACGGGTGCGCCTGATGCTGTCGTGATCATCATGGGTGATCGGCGGCCCAGCCTCCAAACCGCCCGGGAGGCCCCCCGGGCGCAGGGTTTCGGCCATACCCCGTCCGATCCACATAACCGCAGGTCAGAGCATATGACAACGGTGTTCAGTACCGTGTTGCGCATACCCCCCACCCGTAGTTCACTTGCGCACCGGGGACACCACCGAGCACGTCGTCGACACGACCGGGAGGCCTTGTCATGGGGGCTGGACACGATCACGGGCACAGCCACGGCGGACCGCCGCCGAGCGGCACCGCGGCCCTGGCGTACAGGAACCGACTGCGGATCGCACTCGGCATCACGCTCTCCGTGATGGTGATCGAGATCGTGGGTGGCATCCTCGCCGACTCGCTCGCCCTGATCGCCGACGCGGCCCACATGGCGACCGACGCGGTCGGCCTCGCGATGGCCCTGCTCGCCATCCACTTCGCGAACCGGCCGCCCACGGGCAACCGCACCTTCGGCTACGCGCGCGCCGAGATCCTCGCGGCACTGGCGAACTGTCTGCTGCTGCTGGGGGTCGGCGGCTATGTGCTGTACGAGGCGATCCAGCGGTTCGTCGAGCCGGCCGAGACCCGCGGCGGACTGGCCATCACCTTCGCCCTGGTCGGCCTGGTCGCCAACATCGTCTCCCTCTCGCTGCTCATGCGCGGCCAGAAGGAGAGCCTGAACGTGCGGGGCGCCTATCTGGAGGTCCTCGCCGACGCGCTCGGCTCGGTGACGGTGATCGTCGCCGCGGGCGTCATCCTGCTGACCGGCTGGCAGTACGCGGACCCGATCGCCTCGATCGTGATCGGTCTGATGATCGTCCCGCGCACGGTGAAACTGCTGCGGGAGACCCTGGACGTGCTCCTGGAGGCCGCGCCGAAGGGCGTCGACATGGCCGAGGTGCGCCAGCACATACTGGATCTCCCGGGCGTCGAGGACGTGCACGACCTGCACGCCTGGACGATCACCTCGGGGATGCCGGTGCTGTCCGCGCACGTGGTCGTCACCCAGGACACCCTGGACGCGGTGGGCCACGAGAAGATGCTGCACGACCTCCAGGGGTGCCTGGGCTCCCACTTCGACGTCGAGCACTGCACCTTCCAGCTGGAGCCGGCCGGTCACGCCGAGCACGAGGCCAAGCTCTGCCTGTGAGCGGCTGCTAGCCTGGGCGCGACAGACGTGGCAGGGAGAGGAGCTGAGGTTGATGACCGTCGCGATGGTGGCCGCCCACGGCGGCGGCGCCCGGTTCAGCCCCAGCTCCCGGGTCTCCGGCCGATCCGACGTTCTGCGTCGCTCCTGACGTACTCGTCGTTCCTGACGTTCCTCGTCGGCTCTGACGTTCCTCGTCGGTCCCGACGTTCCTTCGTCGGCCGGGGCCCCCTTCCACCAAGGGATTCCCACGTTGTCCGACAACGACATCACCACCGAGTCGCTTCGCGACGCCTTCTTCGCCCTGCACCACGGTCTGCCGCGGCAGGGCCCCGGCTCCGACACCACCACCCGTCGGCTCCTCACCCTGGCCGGCCCGCTGCCCGCGCGCCCGCGCGTGCTCGACCTCGGCTGCGGTCCCGGCCGCTCCGCGCTGCTGCTCGCCGCCGAGGCGGGCGCGGAGGTGACCGCGGTCGACCTGCACGAGCCGTTCCTGGCCGAGCTGCGGGAGGCCGCCGCCGCCCGTGGGCTCGACGGCCGCGTCCGCACCCTGCGCGCCGACATGGGCGCCCTGGAGCAGCTGCCCGACGGCGCCTTCGACCTGGTCTGGGCCGAGAGCTCGGCCTACGCGATCGGCTTCGACCGGGCGCTCGCCGAGTGGCGCCGCCTGCTCGCGCCCGGAGGGACCCTGGTCCTCACCGAGTGCGAGTGGACGACCGAGGAGCCGGGCCCGGTGGCCCGCGCCTTCTGGGAACGGCATTACCGGCTCCGTACCACCGCGGAGAACACGGCCGCGGCCGTCGCCGCCGGCTATCACGTCCTCGGGACCGTACGGCAGCCCGAGAGCGACTGGGACGAGTACTACGGCCCGCTCGCGGCGCGGGCCGCGGCCGCCGACCCGGCGGCGCCCGGGATGGCGGCGGCGCTGGCCGCGACCCGGGAGGAGCTGGAGCTGCGCCGTGCGCACGGCGGCGACTACGGCTACACGGGGTACGTCCTGCGGCCCGCCGATCCGCGCTGGCGGACCCGTCCGGAGACGGCGGCCGACCTGGCGGCCGTACGGCGGGTCGAGGCCGGCGCCTTCCCGACCGAGGCGGAGGCGGATCTGGTGGACGCGCTGCGGCGGGACCCGGAGGCGTGGCTGCCGGGCCTCTCGTACGTCGCGGAGGCACCGGACGGCACCGTCGCCGCGCACGCCCTGATCACCCGCTGTCATGTGGACGGCGTCCCGGCGGCGGCACTCGCGCCCGTCGCGGTCGCTCCGGAGCGCCAGCGCCAGGGCGCCGGGGAGGCCGTCGTACGGGCCGTGCTCGACGCGGCGCGGCTGCGCGGGGAGCGGTTGGTGCTCGTGCTCGGCCACCCGGAGTACTACCCACGGTTCGGGTTCGTACGTGCGTCCGCGTATGGGATCAAGCCAGCCTTCGAGGTGCCCGACGAGGCGATGATGGCCCTCGATCTCGACGGTTCCGGGGCCGTGGCCAGGGGCACGATCTCGTATCCGGCGGCTTTCGGGGTCTGACACGAGCGCCCTCCCGCCGCGCCGGATGTACTCCGGTGCGGTGGGAGCGGCCATGTCCGGCCGCCGAAGTACGGACAAGCCGGTTTTGTACGGCAGACTGAGGTCGCCCCTCAGGGCGAGGACCGAAGCGAAGGATGGGTATGCCGACCACACCAGCCCCCGTGGCCCACAGCTCCTCGAACGGCGCCCGGCCGATCGCGGCCGAAGAGCCGATCATGCTCGAACTGGTCGACGAGGACGGCGTCACGATCGGTACGGCGGAGAAGCTGGCCGCGCACCAGGCGCCCGGGCAGCTGCACCGCGCCTTCTCGGTCTTCCTCTTCGACGAGGCGGGGCGGCTGCTGCTCCAGCGGCGCGCGCTCGGCAAGTACCACTCCCCCGGCGTCTGGTCGAACACCTGCTGTGGCCACCCGTACCCGGGCGAGGCGCCGTTCGCGGCGGCCGCCCGGCGCACCTTCGAGGAGCTGGGCGTCTCGCCGTCGCTGCTGGCGGAGGCGGGCACGGTCCGCTACAACCACCCCGACCCGGCCTCGGGCCTGGTGGAGCAGGAGTTCAACCACCTCTTCGTCGGCCTGGTGCAGTCGGGAGCGCGGCCGGACCCGGAGGAGGTCGAGGAGACCGCCTTCGTGACCGCGGCCGAGCTCGCCGAGCGCCACGCGGCCGCGCCGTTCTCCGCCTGGTTCATGACGGTGCTCGACGCGGCGCGTCCGGCGATCAAGGAGCTGACGGGTCCGTCCGGGGGCTGGTGACCCCGGGGACTCCGGGCGCGGTGCCGGTGCCGGTGGCCGCGATGGTGCCGGTGCCGGTGCCCGCGACGGTGCCGAGACCGGGCATCGGTCCCGGCATCGCGCCCGGCACCCCTGTCCCGGGCGGTGCCCCGCCCGGGACGAACGGGTTCAGGGGCAGCGCCGCCCAGATGATCTTGCCGCCGCTCGCGGTGTGCTCGACGTCGCAGGCGCCGCCGGACTCCAGCGCGATCTCCCGGACGAGCAGCAGTCCGCGCCCGCCGGTCTGGCCCCAGTCCGCTTCCAGGGCCTTGGGCCGGTAGGGGTGGTTGTCCTCGACGGACACCCGGACCCACTCCGCCCCGATCGCGACCTCCACCGCTATCTCCGGCGAGAGCAGCGCGGCGTGTTTGACCGCGTTGGTGACCAGTTCGGAGACGATGAGGAGCAGTCCCTGGACGGTGTCGTCGTGGACCGGGACGCTCTGCCTGATGAGAAGGTCGCGGACCGCGTGCCGGGCCTGCGGCACGGAGACGTCGACCGCGGGAGCGGTGAAGCGCCAGACCCCTTCGTAGGACGGTGGCCGGGCGGGGACGCTCCCGCGGCTCTCCATAGTCCGGCTCCCGCCCTCGTGCTCGATTGTCGCCACAGGTCGAGTCTTGGGAATCCGCCGGTGCGGCTCGGGATACTGACCAGAAGTCGACACTTATCGATCGACTTCTGATCGGGTGAGTATGCCAACGTCAGTTGTTCGACTGCTCCTGATCCTCCGCTGACGACTTCGGAAGATTGGCGTCCGGTGTGACCATACTGACGATACGGCGGCCCCCCACTCCCATCGCGATCAGGCCGAGTCCGTCGAAGAGCAGCGCCAGCGAGAAGAACGTCCCGAGGACGTACCGGCTGCTGTCCGGCCAGTCGAAGAGCACCAGCAGACCGAGCAGCAGCCCGAAGGCGCCCTGCAACAGGGTCCAGCCGAACTGCGGGCCGCGCACCACCACGCTGCCGACCAGGCGGAACACCCCGCCCGTCAGGAAGAGCAGGGCCGCGAACATGGTCAGCGCCTCGGCGGAGCCCTCCGGGTTCCGGATGACGACCAGACCCGCCGCGATGTTCAGCGCGGCCACCACCACCGCCAGCCAGAAGTAGCTGCTGCCGCGCGACTCGATGGCGTGCAGCAGACCGACGACCCCACCGATCAGCAGCAGCCAGCCGAAGAGCAGCATGGTGGTCAGGGTCGCGACCCCGGTGTAGACCAGCCCTACGGCGCCCGCGAGCACGAGCAGGACGCCGAGGGCGGCCAGCCAGCCGAAACTGCGGCTGAGTCTTCGCCCCTCGTCGCGGGCCGTCTCGTCACTCGTGCGGTCCGTCGTCCGCCGCGGGGGCGTGTCCTTGCCGGCCATGAGTGTCTCCTCTCACACCCCCATGCCGATCGTACGTAGCAGGGGCCCGGATAGCATCCGGCGCATGGAGCCGCAGCTGACCGTCAGCGTCGCCGACGAGGTCGCCACCGTCGTCATCGCCAACCCCGCCAAACGCAACGCCATGACCGCGGGCATGTGGCGGTCCCTGCCCGGGCTGCTCGCCCCGCTCGCCGCCGACCCGGCGGTGCGCGCCCTGGTGCTGACCGGCGCGGGCGAGACCTTCTGCGCCGGCGCCGACATCTCGACGCTGCGCGAGCCGGGCGACGAGCAGCAGGCCCTCGCGGTCCGCGCCGAGGAGGCGCTCGCCGCCTTCCCCAAGCCGACGCTCGCCGCGATCCGCGGCTACTGCGTCGGCGGCGGCAGCCAGCTCGCCGCCGCCTGCGACCTGCGGTTCGCCGAGGAGGGCGCGCGCTTCGGGATCACCCCGGCCAAGCTCGGCATCGTCTACCCGGCCGCCTCCACCCGCCGCCTCACCGCCCTCGTCGGCCCCTCGGCAGCCAAGTTCCTGCTGTTCTCGGGCGAGCTGATCGACAGCGAGCGGGCGCTGCGCACCGGTCTCGTCGACGAGGTGCTCCCGGCGGGCGAACTGGACAAGCGGGTCGCCGAGTTCACCCGTACCCTCGTGTCCCGCTCGCTGCTCACCCAGGCCGCGGCCAAGGAGTTCGCCGACGGCCGCACCGACCGCGACGCGCACTGGGCCGGACAGGCGCACGGCAGCGGCGACACCGCGGAGGGTGTCGCCGCCTTCCTGGAGCGCCGCCCGGCCCGCTTCACGTACGGGCGCTGAGCCCGCGGCGGCGGGCCCCTCGGGGACGGGCTTCGGCTCAGCTCTCCGTGGCCAGGGAGTCCGTCCTGACGCCGCGCCACCGGGCGACGAGGTGGGCCGGGGCCTTCTCCGGGGAGCCCGCGTCGTACGGGGGCTGCGGGTCGTACTCGGTGAGGAGCTGCACGGTCTGCGCGGCCTCGTCGCCGGCGATCCGGCCGAGCAGGTGGAGCGCCATGTCGATGCCGGAGGAGACCCCGGCGGCGGTGACGTACTTGCCGTCGAAGACCACCCGCTCGCCGGTCGGTTCGACGCCGAGGGCGCGCAGCTCCTCGTAGGCGAGCCAGTGGGTGGTGGCGCGGCGGCCCTTCAGGAGGCCGGCGGCGCCCAGGATCAGGGCGCCGGTGCAGACGGACGTGGTCCAGGTGCTCGTCTCGTCGGCGCTGCGGAGCCAGGCCCGGATCTCCGGGTCGTTCATCGCCTCGCGGGAGTCGGGTCCGCCCGGGACGAGCACGATGTCCGGGCGGGGGATCTCGAAGAGGGCATGGTCGGCGACGAGCGCGAGGCTGCCCTGGTCGTTCCTGACCGGGCCGGGCTCCTTGGCGACGAAGACGGTCTCGGCTCCGGGCAGCCGGCCGAGGATCTCGTACGGTCCGACGGCGTCGAGCGTGGTGAAGCCGGGGTAGAGCAGGACGGCGATCTGCATGCCGGTGATTCCTTTCAGCGGACGGGTGCGTGGAAGCGGCGCCGGTAGTCCGCCGGGGCGGTGCCGAGCGCCTTGACGAAGGCGCGGCGCATCGCCTCCGGAGTGCCGTATCCCGAGGCGCGGGCGACCTCCTGGACGCCCTGGACGGACTCCTCCAGGAGCCTGCGGGCGTGTTCGAGGCGTACGCGGTCCACGTAGCGGCCCGGCGTCGTGCCGGTCTCGGCGTGGAAGGCGCGCGCGAAGTGCCGCGGCGAGAGCCGGGCCCGGGCGGCGAGGGCCTCGACGGACAGGTCCGCCTCCGGGTGCTCGGCGATCCACTGCTGGAGGTCCCGCAGCGGTTCCCGCCGGGCGGTCTGCGCGGCCAGCTGGGCGCTGAACTGGGCCTGGTTCCCGGGCCTGCGCAGGAAGACGACCAGGTGGCGGGCGACGGTGAGGGCCGCGTCCCGGCCCAGGTCCTCCTCGACCAGCGCGAGCGCGAGGTCGATGCCCGCGGTCACCCCGGCGGAGGTGGACAGGCGGCCGTCCCGTACGAAGATCGGGTCGGGGTCGACGTCGACCTCCGGGTAGCAGCGGGCGAGGTGGTCGCAGGCGACCCAGTGCGTGGTGGCACGGTGCCCGTCGAGCAGCCCGGCCTCCGCGAGCAGCAGCGCCCCGGTGCACACCGACACCAGCCGCTCCGCCCGGGGCGCGTGGGCGCGCAGCCAGTCGACGAGCGCCGGGTCGGGCGCGCGGGTTCCCTCGCCGCCGGGCACGAGCAGCGTGTGCGGGGGTCCGTCGGCCACGGCGTCCGCGAGCGTGGTGTCGGGCAGCAGCCGCAGTCCGCTGGAGGACCGGACCGGGCCGCCGTCCAGCGACGCGGTCCGGATCGGATACCCGGCCCGCCGCCCCGCGGCACGACCGGCACCGGCGAACACCTCCACGGGACCGGTGACGTCGAGGCTCTGCACGCCGTCGAAGAGGACGACGAGAACGGGTCGCTGCGTCATGGGCCCATCCTTGGCGGCGGCGGGGATGGCCGCAATGACGTCCTGCCCACCTTTCCTGCCATGGGTGTGCCGACCCGCCGACAGGCGTCCGCACCGGTCGGCCGGGGCGTCTTGACTGGCCGGACGGGCGGGCGCGCACGGCGGGGCCGACGGCCTGGCGGCGGGCGGGCTCGGCGACGCCTGGCGGGGCGGGCCGACCGGAGGCGGGCAGGGCCGACCGCTCGGCGGCGGGACTCACCGGACGGCCGGGGCGGGCACGGCGGGGCGGACCGGCCGGGGACGGGCGGGCCAGACGGGCCGGGTCGGACAGGCCGCGGGGCGGGCAGGGGTCGGACGAGGCCCCGTGGGGCGGTGCAGGCCGGGCCATGCGGGCCAGACGGCGCCGGGTCGGACAAGCGGCGGGCGGGCAGGGCCCTCGGCCCGGAGGGCGGAACGCGGCGCTCGGCCCGGCCGCGGGGTCGCGGGGCGACCCGGGGATACCCCACGTACCGACCAGTAGGTAAGGTGCGGCCTCATGACGAACCTGCCGCCCCGCGCGGGCCGCCGCTGCGCCCACCCGGTGAACCTGCTGCACGCGACGCTGTTCTTCTCGCCCGATCTCGACGCCGAGTTCCAGCGGCTCGGCGTCACGGACCGGAGCGCCGCGCGGCTGGCCGCGCGCAGCGCGCCGCTCGGGGCCGTGGGACCCGGGACGGTCGCCGCGGCCTTCTACAACTACAACCACGCCTTCCTCGCCCGGCACCTGCCGGCCGTCTGGGAGGCCGCCTCCCCCGCCGCCGTCCTCGACGCCCGGCTGCGGGCCGCGGACGCCACGCTGCGCCGGCTGCTCGGCGAGGAGGCCCTCGCCTCCGCCGAGATGGCCGAGGCGGCCGAGCTGGCCCTGCGCGCCGCCGAGGCCTGCACCCGGCACGCCCGCCCGCTGTACGCGGGCAACGCGGACCTGCCGGTGCCCGACGCCCCGCACCTGCGGCTCTGGCACGCCACGACGCTGCTGCGCGAACACCGCGGGGACGGCCACCTGGCGGCCCTGCTGAGCGCGGGACTCGACCCGGTGGAGGCCCTGGCCAGCCACACCGCCACCGGCCGGGGCATGGCTCCGCGCTGGGTCCTGGGCACCCGCGGCTGGCGGCGCGCCGACTGGGACGCGGCCGTGGAACGGCTGCGCGGGCGCGGGCTGCTCGACGCGGAGGGCGAGCTCACCGAGGCGGGCGCGGCGCTGCGCGAGGCCCTGGAGGAGGAGACCGACCGCCTGGACGCCGCCCCGTACGAGCACCTGGGCGCGGACGGCACGGCCCGGCTCACCGAGCTGGCCAAGGGCTTCCTGGTGACGGCGGTCGGCGCGGGCGCGTTCCCGGCGGACCTCACCGGCAAGGCGTAGGGGGCGAGGGGGCGGGTCGGTTGCCACGGACGGGTGACCGACCCGGCAGAATGCATCCCGCAAGCTTGAGGCACGAGAAGGCGGGTCGGGACATCGTGACGACGTCCATCGAGGCAAGGATCGCCGAGGAGCTCGGCGTACGCGAGCGGCAGGTGAAGGCTGCTGTCGAACTGCTCGACGGCGGTTCCACGGTGCCGTTCATCGCTCGCTACCGCAAGGAAGCGACCGAGATGCTCGACGACGCGCAGCTGCGCGCCCTGGAGGAGCGGCTGAGGTATCTGCGCGAGCTGGAGGACCGGCGGACCGCCGTCCTGGACTCCGTACGCGAGCAGGGCAAGCTGACGCCCGAGCTGGAGGCGCAGATCCGGGCCGCCGACACCAAGGCGCGCCTCGAGGACATCTATCTGCCGTTCAAGCCGAAGCGGCGGACCAAGGCGCAGATCGCCCGCGAGGCAGGTCTGGAGCCGCTGGCCGACGGGCTGCTCGCCGATCCCTCGGTGGAGCCGCTCGCCGCCGCGGCCGCGTTCGTCGACGCCGGCAAGGGCGTCGCGGACCCGGCGGCCGCCCTGGAGGGCGCGCGGGCCATCCTCACCGAGCGGTTCTCGGAGGACGCCGACCTGATCGGCGAACTGCGCGAACGCATGTGGGGCCGGGGCCGGCTGGTCGCCCGGGTCAAGGAGGGCAAGGAGGAGGCGGGCGCGAAGTTCGCCGACTACTTCGACTTCGCCGAGCCGTTCACGGCGCTTCCCTCGCACCGCATCCTCGCCATGCTCCGCGGCGAGAAGGAGGACGTGCTCACCCTGGAGCTGGAGCCGGAGGAGCCGGGCGAGGGCCCCGCCGCCACCTCGTCGTACGAGCCGATCGTCGCGCGCCGCTTCGGCGTGGCCGACCGCGGCCGCCCCGGCGACAAGTGGCTCCTGGACACGGTCCGCTGGGCCTGGCGGACCCGGATCCTGGTCCACCTCGGGATCGACCTGCGGCTGCGGCTGCGTACGGCCGCCGAGGACGAGGCCGTACGGGTCTTCGCCGCGAACCTGCGCGACCTGCTGCTCGCCGCTCCCGCCGGGACGCGGGCCACCCTGGGCCTGGACCCCGGCTTCCGTACGGGCGTGAAGGTGGCCGTGGTGGACGCGACCGGCAAGGTCGTGGCCACCGACACGATCTACCCGCACGTCCCGGCGAACCGGTGGGAGGAGTCCCTCGCGAAGCTGGCGCGGCTCGCGAAGGAGCACGCGGTCGAGCTGGTCGCCATCGGCAACGGCACGGCGTCCCGCGAGACCGACAAGCTCGCCGGTGAACTCATCGCGAAGCACCCCGAGTTGAAGCTGACCAAGGTGATGGTGTCCGAGGCGGGCGCCTCGGTCTACTCCGCCTCCGCCTTCGCCTCGCAGGAACTCCCGGATCTGGACGTGTCGTTGCGCGGCGCGGTGTCCATCGCCCGCCGCCTCCAGGACCCGCTGGCCGAGCTGGTGAAGATCGACCCGAAGTCCATCGGCGTCGGCCAGTACCAGCACGACCTGTCCGAGGTGAAGCTCTCGCGCTCCCTCGACGCGGTCGTCGAGGACTGTGTGAACGGCGTCGGCGTCGACGTCAACACCGCCTCCGCGCCGCTGCTTTCGCGTGTCTCCGGCATCGGCGCCGGCCTCGCCGAGAACATCGTGGCCCACCGCGACGCCAACGGTCCCTTCCGTTCCCGCCGCGCCCTGAAGGACGTGCCCCGGCTCGGCCCGAAGGCGTACGAGCAGTGCGCGGGCTTCCTGCGGATCCGCGGCGGTGACGACCCGCTGGACGCCTCGGCGGTGCACCCGGAGGCGTACCCGGTCGTGCGCCGCATGGTGAAGGCCACGGGCGGCGAGGTCGCCGCGCTGATCGGCAACACCGGGGTGCTGCGCTCGCTGCGCGCGGACGACTTCGTCGACGAGACCTTCGGTCTGCCGACGGTCACCGACATCCTGAAGGAGCTGGAGAAGCCGGGCCGCGACCCGCGGCCCGCGTTCAAGACGGCCACCTTCAAGGAGGGCGTGGAGAAGATCTCCGACCTGTCCGCCGGGATGGTCCTGGAGGGGGTCGTCACCAACGTGGCCGCGTTCGGCGCGTTCGTCGACGTCGGCGTCCACCAGGACGGTCTGGTCCACGTCTCGGCGATGTCGAAGAACTTCGTCAAGGACCCCCGGGACGTGGTGAAGCCGGGTGACGTGGTGCGCGTGAAGGTCCTGGACGTCGACATCCCGCGCAAGCGGATCTCGCTGACGCTGCGCCTCGACGACGAGGCCGCGGCGGCGGAATCCCCGGCCCCGAAGCGCGAGCGCGGCGGCCGCCCGCCCCAGCAGCGGCGCGGCAGCGGCGGTGACCCCGACCGGAGCCGTGACCGCGACCGGAGCCGCGACCGCGACGGGAACCGTGGCCGGGGCCAGGGCGCCGCGGCCCCCGCGAACAGCGCGATGGCGGACGCCCTGCGGAAGGCAGGCCTCCTGAACGAGGGCGGTGGCGGCGGCAAGCGGCGCGGGCGGTGAGCCGCCGCTGAGGTGGAGCCGCCGCGGACAACGGGCGGGCCCGGCCGGGAGGCCGGGCCCGCCGCCGGGTCTTCGGCCGGCCCTCTCATGCGGGGCGGAGCTCAGGTCCCTGGCGTGGCGTCGAAGGCCCTCCGGCCGGCGTCGCCGAGGGCGTGCCGCGCTTCGCGGGAACGTGCGGGCGTGCCGCGCCTTCGCCGGAACGTGCCGGCCTGCCACGGCTTCGCCGGAACGTGCCGGCGTGCCACGCCTTCGCCGGAACGTGCGGAGGAGCTGTCAGGCTCCCCCGCACGCGAGGAGACGCGGAGGCTACGGCACGAAGCGGAGCGCCCAGTCCGCCCGGTTCGCGACCGACAGGTCGTCGTCCTCCGTCAGGGGGTGGAGGAGCCGCTGGGCCGTCTTCGGGTCGGCCTGGACGAGGTCGACGATCTCGGCGGCCAGGCCGTCCTGGTCGTCGCCCAGGTCGACGGCGGAGGCGCGGACGAGGACGGGCAGCTTCTCCGTACCGCCGAGGGCGGCGACGACACCACCGAGGAGTTCGCGGGCGTAGGAGTTGCGGTCGGCGACGGCGCGGTCGAGTTCCGCCTCCAGGCGCGGCAGCGCCCCCCGGTCGCCCGATGCGGCGATCTCGTCGGCGAGGTCGATCGTCTCGTCGACGTCGGCTTCGGGGTCGTCCAGCATCTCGATGAGCCGGGTCACGCGGTCGTCGGTCATGGTGCCTCCTGGAATGCGCCGTCCACGAGGACGGGAACCGCGGTCGACGCGTCGATCTCGGCGGCCACCTCCACGTCCCGCGGACAGCCGTACTCGTACAGTTCACGGCCCGAGTCGCAGCCGTGCAAGGCGGCGACCGGGTCCTCGGTGGCCTCCCACAGCGTGGCCGCCGCGGTCGCCTCGGGGGTGAAGGGGTGCGGCGCCAGGTCCCGCAGCGCGGCCAGCACCGCTCCGGCGCCGAGCAGGTCCTCCAGGGCCGGGCGCAGGGAGCCGTCGGGCCATCGTTCGCCGGCGGCGACGACGGCGAGGGGCCGCTCGGCGGTGCCGTAGCCCTCGGCGGCGAGCCGGCGGGCGACGGCGGTGGGGTTGCGCAGCGAGGCGGCGACGACGGTCGCCCGCCCGGACGCGGCTTCGGCGGCGATGGCGGAGCCGTTCGGGGACGGCAGGACGAGCCGGTCGGGCCGGGGCGCGGGCGCGGCGCGCAGCGCGGCCGGGGACAGCGACCAGGGGTGCGCCTCGGTGGCCTGGCCGCGGCCCACGGCGAGGACGGCGTCCTTCTCCTTCGCGTACGCCACGGCGCCCGCGTCCCGCCATCGGTACGGGTGGACGGCGGTGCCGCCCTCGACGGCGACGCCGACGGCGGTCGTGAAGGAGAGGACGTCGACGACGACCACGCAGCCGCCCTGGCGGGCGAGGGCCCGCGCCTCGACGGGTCCCCAGCCGAAGGACACGGTCATCAGAGCTCGGTCACCTTGCCGTCGGCGACCTCGATGCGGCGGGTGGTGCGGACGGCGTCGAGCATCCGGCGGTCGTGGGTGACGAGCAGCAGGGTGCCGTCGTACGAGTCGAGGGCGGACTCCAGCTGCTCGATGGCCGGCAGGTCGAGGTGGTTGGTCGGCTCGTCGAGGACGAGGAGGTTCACTCCGCGGCCCTGGAGGAGGGCGAGCGCGGCGCGGGTGCGTTCGCCGGGCGACAGGGTGGTGGCGGGGCGCAGGACGTGGTCGGCCTTGAGGCCGAACTTGGCGAGCAGGGTGCGGACCTCGGCCGGCTCGGTGTCGGGGACGGCGGCGCAGAAGGCGTCGAGGAGCGTTTCCGGACCGTGGAAGAGCCCGCGGGCCTGGTCGACCTCGCCGACGACGACGCCGGGGCCGAGGGCCGCGTCGCCCGCGTCCAGCGGGAGGCGGCCGAGGAGGGCGGCGAGCAGGGTGGACTTGCCGGCGCCGTTGGCGCCGGTGATGGCGACCCGGTCGGCCCAGTCGATCTGGAGGGTCACGGGCCCGAAGGCGAAGGCGCCGCGGCGGACCTCGGCCTCGCGCAGGGTGGCCACGACCGCGCCGGAGCGGGGCGCGGCGGCGATCTCCATGCGCAGTTCCCATTCCTTGCGGGGCTCGTCGACGACGTCGAGGCGTTCGATCATGCGCTGGGTCTGGCGGGCCTTGGCGGCCTGCTTCTCGCTGGCCTCGCCGCGCAGCTTGCGGCCGATCTTGTCGTTGTCGGTGGCCTTGCGGCGGGCGTTGCGGACGCCCTTGTCCATCCAGTTGCGCTGCATGAGGGCGCGGGATTCGAGCGAGGCCTTCTTGTCGGCGTACTCCTCGTACTCCTCGCGGGCGTGCCGGCGGGCGGTGTCCCGCTCCTCCAGGTAGGCCTCGTAGCCGCCGCCGTAGAGGGTGATCTGCTGCTGGGCGAGGTCGAGTTCGAGGACCTTGGTGACGGTGCGGGCGAGGAACTCGCGGTCGTGGCTGATGACGACGGTGCCGGCACGCAGGCCCGTGACGAAGGTCTCCAGGCGTTCCAGGCCGTCGAGGTCGAGGTCGTTGGTGGGCTCGTCGAGGAGGAAGACGTCGTAGCGGGAGAGCAGCAGGGAGGCGAGTCCGGCGCGGGCGGCCTGGCCGCCGGAGAGGGAGGTCATCGGCTGGTCGAGCCCGACGGTGAGGCCGAGGCTCGCCGCGACCTCCTCGGCGCGCTCGTCGAGGTCGGCGCCGCCGAGGTCGAGCCAGCGCTCCAGGCTGACGGCGTACGCGTCGTCGGCACCGGGGGTGCCGTCGACGAGGCCCTGGGTGGCCTCGTCCATGGCCGCCTGGGCGGCGGCGACGCCGGTGCGCCGGGCCAGGAAGTCCCGGACGGTCTCCCCTTCGCGCCGCTCGGGCTCCTGCGGGAGGTGGCCGACGGTGGCGGTGGGCGGGGAGAGCCGCAGCTCTCCGTCCTCGGGGGTGTCGAGGCCCGCGAGCAGCCGGAGCAGGGTCGACTTCCCGGCTCCGTTGACGCCGACGAGGCCGATGACGTCCCCGGGGGCGACGACGAGGTCGAGCCCGGAGAAGAGGGAACGGTCGCCGTGGCCGGCGGCGAGGTTCTTGGCGACGAGGGTGGCAGTCATCAGGGGATGAATCCTAAGTGAGGGGCCGCGGGGGGCCGTATCCCGGTACGGTCCCGGGCATGGACGGTGACGGGGTCGTGGACGTGGTCGTGGTGGGCGGCGGGGTGGTCGGTCTGACGGCCGCGATCCGCCTTGCGGAGCGGGGGCTGCGGGTGCGGGTCCGGTCGCGGGACGGGGTGGCGGGGACGACCTCGGCGGTGGCGGGGGCGCTGTGGTGGCCGTACCGGATCGAGCCGGCGGCGGAGGTCGGCGCCTGGGCGCTCGCCTCGCTGCGGGTGTACGAGGAGCTGGCCGCCGACCCGGCCGCGACGGGGGTGCGCCTGGTGAGCGGGGTGCACGCGGACACGCGCCTGGCGGGGCTCGGCGGCTGGGCGCGGGAGGTCGGCGGTCTGCGGCAGCTGGCGCCGGAGGAGGTGCCGGGGCCGTACGGGGTGGGGCTCGCGGCCCGGCTTCCGCTGATCGACATGCCGGTCCACCTGGGGTGGCTGCGGCAGCGGTTCGAGGCGGCCGGCGGAATCGTCGGGCACGGGGCCGTGACGAGCCTGCGGGAGGCGGCGGCCACGGCGCCGGTGGTGGTGAACTGTACGGGGCTCGCCGCGCGGGAGCTGGTGCCGGACCCGGGAATGCGGGCGGTGCGGGGGCAGCTGGTCCTCGTGGAGAACCCGGGCGTGGACACCTGGTTCACGGCGGCCGACGGGGCGTCGAGCGAGACGACGTACTTCTTTCCGCAGCCGGGGCGGCTGATCCTGGGCGGTACGGCGCAGGAGGACGACGAGCGCGCCGAGCCGGACGCGGCGACGGCGGCGGCGATCGTGGCGCGGTGCGCCCGGATCAGGCCGGAGATCGCGCGGGCCCGGGTCCTGGGCCATCGGGTGGGGCTGCGCCCGGCGCGCGCGGCCGGGGTGCGGATCGAGGCGGAGCCGCTGCCGGGCGGCGGCCTCCTGGTGCACGACTACGGGCACGGCGGGGCGGGCGTCACGGTGGCCTGGGGGTGCGCGGACCGGGTGGCCGAGCTGGTCTGCGGGAGCTGACGGGGTTGGGGGGTCGGGCCTGCTCGGCCTCGCGGTCGAGAGGCGGGAGGCCCGCGCCGTACAGGAGCGCGCGGCGGACCGGGCCGTACGGGAGCCTCGTACCGTACGGGGGCGGGCGGAAGCCCCGTATCCGCGCGGGGCCGAGCGGCAGGCCCGCTACCGTTCGCCGCCGCGCCAGCCCGCGCCGTGCGACCGGGGTCGTACGGGACGACAACGCCCGCCCGGTGGGCCGGGGGCCTGCCGGGCGGGCGCCGAGGGGCGAACCCTCGGGGGTTTCTAGCGCGGGAAGGGCTTCGACGCCTCGTTGTCGCCGTCGACGCAGGCCTTGATCCGGCGGTCGAGGGCGTCGGCCATGGCCAGGGCCCGGCGGGCCTCCGCCGTGGCGCCGAGGCGCTTCAGCTGGGCGGCCTTGTCGCGGAGCTGGCGGGACTGCTTGCTCATGTCCTCGACGTGGCAGGTGCCCACCTTGCCGGCGGCCTGGGCCGGCGGGGCGGTCACGGTCTGGCCGAGCAGCAGGCCCCCGGCCAGCAGCGTCGTGGCGGCGAGAGCCGTGAGGGTGCGGCGCAGCGGCGTCGCGTTCGTCATGGTGTCACTCCAAGTTCCGGGCAGGGAAACGCCCGTTCAGGTATGGTCAGTACCGATGGGTAACCATAACCCGGAATGATCATGATCCTGGACACCGCTGACGCCGGTCACCAGGTCCTCAACACCTCTCCACAGGCTCTCCCCGAGTGATCCCGTACGCGGCCCGGGGGTCGAGCAGCAGGGCCACGAGCGCCCTTTGGGACTGCCGCAGCGGCACCAGCACCCCGTCACCCTCGTGGCGTACGACGACTCCGTGCAGATCCAGTTCGTCGCCGACCTCCCCGTACTGAGCGTCCGTCAGACGGTAGGCGCACGGCGGGTCGTGAAGGATCTCCGTGGGTTCGGCCGGGTCGTTGTCGGCGCCGCCGAGCAGGATGGGGCCGCGGTCGGCGAAGCCGGTGTGGCGGGCCCGGGCGGTGGCGGCCAGGAGCCGGCCGCCGTGCTCGTCGAGGTAGGCGAAGGCCCCTTGGAGGGCGGCCCGTTGGGTGGCGACCCGGCGCCGGTGGCTCAGGGCCGGGTCGCTGTGTTCGTCCGGTTCGCGGGCGTCCTCGCGGGTCTCGACGAGCAGCCCGACGGCGTGCTTGATGCCGGCGGTGTTGCGCAGGATGCGTTCCTGGCCGTCGCCCGCGACCTGCTTGACGGGCTTGCCGGTGACGGGGTCGGTCCAGATGCCGTAGATGCCGCTGTCGTGGCCGGCGCGTCCGGCGGCGGGCCGCACGTACGCCTCGGAGAGGGTGTGGGACTCGTCGTGGACGCGCGGGTCGGTGTTGAGGTTGCGCGGCCAGAGGGTGAGCAGGTCCTTGTCGTAGTAGTGCGGGGTGGCGCCGTACTCGTGGAGGTCGTAGATCAGCTCGGGCCGCCGGTCACGGACGAGCGCGGCCAGCGCCCGGGCCTCGGCGGTGCGCAGGGCGAGGTGGTCGCGGTTGATGTCGACGCCGTCGCTGTTGCCGCGCGTGTTCGCCTCCCGGCCGTCGGGGTTGGCGGTGGGGACGACGAGGACGGTGGTGCGGGCCAGGAAGGCACGGGTGGTGTGGTCGCGGGCCTGGGCGAGGTCCCGCAGGGTGGTCAGACAGGCTTCGCGGCCCGAGGGCTCGTCACCGTGCTGGGAGCAGATCAGGAGCACGGTGGTCGGGCCCGTACCGACGGTGGCGAGGCGCAGCGGGCGTCCTTGCGCGGTGGTGGCGACCGTGCGGACCGTGAGGCGTGGGCTGCCCCGGTCGAGGGCGGCCAGGAAGTCCGTCTCCTCGGCCTCGGTGGTCCACCGGGCACCGTCGCTGATCTCGAAGCCGGTGCGCGGTGCGGGCGGCGGGGGCGCGCTGCCGACGGCCTCGGTGGGGGCGGCGAGCAGCGGCAGGGCGAGGGCGGCGGCGCCCGCCGCGGCCAGGAGGGCGCGCCGGGGGCTGCGCGGGGTGCGGGTCATCGGGCCTCACCGGGGATCGGGGCGCCGGTGCGCGCGGGCGCGGCGGCGCCGGTCGGGGCGACACGGTGCTGAACGTCCGCGCCGGGCGGAAGGTCACCCGTCGGGCCGGGCCCGGTGGTGGCGCGGTGGAAGGCCGACGGCCCGCCGAGCAGCGGTACGGCGGCCCGCGTGCGGGCCAGGTCGAGGGTGAGGGTGGGCCGGGTCGACGGAGGGTCGAGCAGGTCCTTGTCGGTGCCGGCGACGATCAGGGCGAGCCGGTGGCCCGCGGGGACGACATGGTCGGTGGCGGCGAGGTTCAGGGTGATCGTGTACGCCCGTCCGGGGGTGAGGGGCCGGCCCCGGCGGGGGTCCGCCCAGGTGCCGAGGTCGGCCCAGCCACGGCTGACGACGGTGTGGGCCACGTCCGCGGTGCGGGCCTGCGTCTCCTTGTAGCAGGCGCTGTCGCCGGCGGTGCTCGCTCCCCAGCAGGTGCGTGTGGCAAGGGTGGTGATGCCTTCGCCCGCCGCGTTGTACGCGCGGATGGTGTCGGGGCCGAGGTCGACGAGGACGGCGGTCAGATGCGCGGTCTCGGTGGTCGGCGTGGCGGTGACGGTCACCGTCGAGGCGCCGGAGATCCGCAGGTCGCGGGTGAGGGGCCGGGTGGTGAAGGAGACCTTGGCGGGGGTGGAGCGGTCGGCGTCGGCGGCCCAGTCGAGCTCGTCGAGGGCCGGGTCGTCGGTGAAGGTCTCGGTGCTGCCGGGTGTGGCGGGGGTACGGCCGAGGGTGCCGACTCCGGGGGCGGTGCCGGGCGCGGGGCGGAGCACGGTGGGCGCGGTGCCGCGCGGCGGCCAGCTGCGGTCGGTGGTCCAGCGGTCGGGAGCGCGTTCGATGTCGGCCATCGGTTCGCGGTCGATGCCGTTGTCGTGGCCGAGGAGGTAGTGGTCGAACCAGCGGTGCAGGGTGCGGACCCAGTCGGCACGGCGGAAGTCGAAGGGGTCGACGTGTCCGGTCTGGGAGAGCCAGATCTTGCGCTCGACGCCGTGCGCGGCGAGGGCGTCCCACCAGCGGCCGAAATGGTGGGCGCGGACGTTGAGGTCCTGCTGTCCGTGCACGACGAAGACGCTGGCCCTCACCTTGCCGGCGTCGGGGACGTGGTCGCGCTCGCTCCAGGCCGGGGTCCAGTCGCCGCTGTACGGGGTGGCGGCGGCGATACGTTCCTGCACAGCGCCGCAACGGGCCCTGGCCTCGGGGCTGTTGACGTAGTCCGAGAGCCAGGTCGGGTTGGCGTCGTAGAGCGGGGCGCCCTGGGAGTGGAAGTAGTCGTACCAGGAGGAGATCGCGCCGATCGGGACGATGGTGCGCAGCCCCTCGACGCCGGTGGCGGCGACGCCGTTGGCGACGGTGCCGTCCCAGCTCTTGCCGATCATGCCGACGTCGCCCGTGGACCAGGCGGTGGCGCGGGCGGTCCGGTCTCCGGTGCGGGTCGTGTAGCCGCGGGCGCGGCCGTTCAGCCAGTCGACGACGGCCTTGGCGGACTGGACGTCCGAGCGACCGCCGACGTCGTCGCAGCCGTCGGAGCGGCTGGTGCCGGCGAGGTCGACGGCGACGAAGGCGTAGCCGCGCGGCACGAAGTAGTTGTCGTAGAAGAGCGGGAAGCCGACCGGGTCGCCGTCGGCGTCGTAGGTCTTCCTCTGCCCCTCGTTGCCGCGTCCGCAACAGGCGTAGTAGGGGCTGGCGTCCATGATGACCGGGATCCTGCGGCCGGCCGCGGCGGGCTCGCGGGGGCGGACGATGTCGACGGCGACGCGGTCCGTGCGGCCGTCGGCGTCGCCGTCGAGTCCGGTGTCGACCCAGACGGACTCGCGGACGGCGTCGCCGTAGGAGTACACCGGCCTCGACTCGGGGACCGACGGCGGGCCTGCGGCCCGGGCCCCCTGAGGGCTGATCAGGACCGCGGTGAGAGCGGTGGTGAGGGCGGCCGTCGCGAGGACGGCCAGAGGTCTGCGCGACGAACGGACTCGGCGGGTTCTCCGCCCACGTACCGGCACAGGTATCGGCATGGGGCGGAACGTACTCCGGTCGACTCCCGCGCAAAAGGGTGCCTCCCCGGGCAGTCGGTACGCGTGGTCCACGGCGGCGCGTGTGATGCGCGGCGACGCGCATGGTCCATGGCTGCGCGCGTGATTCATGACTGCGCGCGTGATGCAGGGCCGCGGTCGTGATTCATGTCGGCCGAATGGCGATCATGTGACAGGCGGTGCTCTGGACGTGACGGGGCGTCGCAGGGCTGAATAGGGTCGCTAAGGACCGACGACCACCCGTGCGTCTGACGATTCTTACGACTTGGGGAGCACCTGTGCACCGCAGACTCATCGTCCCGAGCGCCCTCGCGGCCTCCCTGCTGCTGGCGATCCCGGCATCGGCGGCCGACTTCAGCCCGGGCGCGCCGGGCATCGGCGACTCCTACTACCCGGCCAGCGGCAACGGCGGCTACGACGTCTCGCACTACGACCTGCGGCTGAAGTACCAGCCGGCGACGGACCTGTTGGAGGGCACGGCGACGATCCTCGCCACCACCACGCAGAACCTGTCGCGCTTCAACCTGGACCTGGGCCTCAGGGTCGGCGAGGTGCGGGTGAACGGCCGCGTCGCGAAGTTCAAGGCGAGCGGCGACCACGAGCTGGAGGTCACCCCGGCCGTCCCGCTGGAGAAGAACAAGTCCGTGTCGGTCGTGGTCCGTTACGCGGGCAAGCCGTCCGAGCTGAAGATCGGCGGCTGGACCGCCTGGCACCGCACCCCGGACGGCGGCGTCGCCGCCCAGGAGCCGGACTCGGCCGTCTGGTGGTTCCCGTCGAACGACCACCCGCTGGACAAGGCGACCTTCGACGTCTCGGTCCTGGTGCCGGACGGCACCCAGGCGATCAGCAACGGCGTGCTGCAGTCGACGTCCTCGCGGCTCGGCTGGACCCGCTACAACTGGCGCTCCAACAAGCCGCAGGCGACGTACCTCGCCACGCTGGCGGTCGGCAAGTTCGACATCACCACGGACAAGACAGCGGCCGGCCTGCCGGTCCTCAACGCGTACAGCAAGGATCTCGGCGACCACGCGGGCGCGGCGCGCGCGTCGATCGAGCGGACCGTCGAGGTCGCCGAGTGGCTGGAGTCGGTCTTCGGGCCGTACCCCTTCAACTCCCTCGGCGGCTACGTGCCCAACGTGACCAGCGGCTACGCCCTGGAGACGCAGACCCGGCCGTTCTACAGCCCGCGGCAGTTCGCGAACGGCGCGAACGTCTCGGTGGTCGTGCACGAGCTGGCCCACCAGTGGTACGGCGACAGCGTGTCGGTCGCCGACTGGAAGGACATCTGGGTCAACGAGGGCTTCGCCCGCTACAGCCAGTGGCTGTGGTCGGAGAAGGAGGGCGAGGGCACGGCGCAGGAGCTCGCCGACTACGTGTACCGGACGCGGGCGGCGGACGACCCGTTCTGGACCGTGAAGCCGGGCGATCCGGGCGCCGACGACCAGTTCCACATCGCCGTGTACGACCGGGGCGCGCTGGCGCTCCAGGCGCTGCGCAACGAGATAGGCGACGAGGACTTCTTCGCGACCCTCAAGGGCTGGCCGCAGGAGCACGCGTACGGGAACGCCTCGGTGGCCGACTTCGTGACGTACGCGGAGCGGATCTCGGGCAAGCCGCTGGCCGAGCTGTTCGACACCTGGCTGTACCAGCCGGTGAAGCCGTCCGCTCCGACGGCGGCGGAGGCCGGGGTCGCGGCGGCACCGGGCGCGCGGACGGCGGGTCCGGCGGGCTCGGCGGATCGGGCGGGTTCGGGGGCGGCCGTGAAGCCGGTGAAGCCGGTGCAGCCGAAGTCGTGGAAGAAGATCGCGGAGACGAACACGATCCACGACCACGAGGGTCACGGAGGCCGCGGAGGCCACGAGATCCACGGCGGCGCCCGCGGGCCGGAGACCGGGCACGGGTCGGAGGCCGGGCACGGACAGGGGTCCGAGGACGGGCACGGACACGGGTCGGAGGACGGGCACGGCGGCGCGCGCTGACGCGCGCTGACGGGCCGGGTGGCGCCCCCGGACCCCGCTCGGGCGGTCCGGGGGCGCCGCCCCGTCAGCGGGCGGTGTCCGCGCGGCGGGCGCGCCATTCAGGGGCGAGGACCGCCCACAGTTGCTGGTCGCGGCGGACCCCGTCGTAGAGCCAGGCCTCGCGCCGTACCCCTTCGAGGGTCATGCCGAGCCGCTCGGCCACCGCGGCGCTGCGGTCGTTGTCGGCCCGGCAGAGCCATTCGGCACGGTGCAGCCCGCGCTCGACGAGGGCCCAGTCGAGGAGGGCCTCGCAGGCGCCGGTGACGAGACCGTGCCCCTCGCCGGCGGGTTCCAGCCAGCAGCCGAGCTCACAGGTGCCCGCGGCGGCGTCGAAGGCGGTGAACATGACGCCGCCGACCAGCGTCCCCTTCCGCCAGATCCCGTAGAGCCGCCCGCCGTCGGCGGCCCGGCGCTCGCCGTAGCGGACGAGAGTCCCGCGGGCCCCTTCGAGGTCGGTGGTGACGAAACCCTGCCCGACCCACGGCCGGATGTGCTCGCGGGCCCGGTCCAGATGGGCGGCGAACTCCTCGGCGTGCCAGGTCTCGAGCGGCCGGAGCTCTGCGTCGTCCCGCAGCGGGAGGGAAAACATGGGGACCCCATTCACACAACAGGCGTTATGACTATTACCGTAGCAGCATGCCACGTACCAAGGGCGACCACGAGGCCCGGCGCCGCGATGTGTCCGAGGCGGTCTGGCGCGTGCTCGCCGCGCACGGGTTCGACGGCCTCACGCTGCGCGCCGTCGCTGCGGAACTGGGCGCCACCACCGGCCTGTTGACCCACTACTTTCCGGCCAAACGCGACCTGCTGGCCCATGCCCTCGACCTGCTCGACGAGCGCACCGCCGCCCGCCCGCGCCGCTCCGCCGGACAGGGCCTCGCCGCCGTGCGGGCCGCCCTGCTCGACATACTGCCGCTCACCGCCGAGGCCACGGCGAGCAACCGCGTCTGGGTCTCCTCCTGGGACACCGCGCTCGCGGACCCCGCCCTGAGCGAGGGCCACGCCGGCCGGTACGCGCGCAGCCGGGTCCGGCTCGGCGAACTGATCGCGACGGCCCAGGAACTCGGCGAACTGCCGCCCGGCGACCCGGCCCGCCTCGCGGCCGGCGCGCAGGCCTTCACCCTCGGCCTGGTGGTCCAGGCACTCTTCGACCCCGCCGCCTTCCCGCCCGAGCACCAGGTCGCGCTCGTCGACGACTACCTGACGTCCCTGGCGGGCGGGCCGTCGGAGAGCGGGCCGACGCGCAGCGAGCCGCCGTTGTCATAGCCCTCGCATAGGGTCGCGCTCATGTGGGAGGGGCACGAGCGACACCAGACACCGCAGGGGCACCAGGCACCGCAGGGGCACCAGGCACAGCAGGAGCTCCAGGAGCACCGGCAGCACCACCACATCGACGCGGTCGACTGGTCGGCGCTCCGGCACGCGTACGGTCCGGCGGACGACGTCCCCGGTTTGCTGCGCGCGGCCGGATCGCCGGACGAGGAGGTCCGTGCCGCGGCGATGGAGGAGCTGAACTCGGCTCTGTGCCACCAGGGTTCCGTCTACTCGGCGACGGCCGCCGCAGTGCCGTTCCTGGCGCGGCTCGCCGCCGACGGGCCGGGGCACCGGCTGTCCCTGCTGTGGCTGCTGCACGCGGCGGCCGTCGGGAGCGGGCGGGAGTACCGGGAGGTACGCAGGGCGGTGGCGGCGGCGCTGCCGGGGCTGCTGGGCCTCGCGGAGGACGGGGACGCGGATGTCCGGCGGGCGGTGGTGTGGCTGGTCGCGGCGGGCGGGGAGGCGTCGTTGCCGCTGCTGCCGCTGCTGCGGGCCCGTCTCGACGCGGAGGACCACGCCGACGTACGGGCCGATCTGGTCACCGCCCTCGGGCTGCTCGACGTGTCGCCGGGTCCCCGGGACGACCGCAACCGGGCCCTGCTCGCCACGGCGCCCGAGCCGGAGGTGCGCAGGGCCGCCGCGACGGATCTGCTGCGGACCGCGGCCCTGCCGCTGCCGGGCCCGCTGGTGGAGGCGGCGCTCGACGCGTACGAGGCGGCTCCCCGAGACGACGTCCCCGACTACTGGCCGGACGCGTACCGGCCGCTGACCGACCGGCTGATGGACGACCCGGACGCGGCGCTGCGGGCGGTGGCGCGCGGGCTGCCGCTGGCCTGGGAGCTCACCGAGACCTGGCGGGACCGGGAGCGGGACGTGCTGCCGTGGCTCGGCGCCGCGGCCGAGGACGCGGAGGACCTGTGCGGGGTGGCTCGGGTGGGCGCCGCCCTGGACGACGGCGCGCCCGCGCCCTGGCTGGAGCCGCCGCTGCGGTCGCCCGATCCGGCGGTGCGGACGGCCGCGACCCTGGCGGCGGTACGGCTCCGGGTGCCGGGAGCGCTCGATCTGGTCCTGCGTCTGATGGACGAACTGCCGGAGGCGGCCGCGTCCTTGCGTCTCGGGCCCCTGTCCGCGCCGGGTGCGGTGGTGACGGCCGCGGTCGAGGTGTTCGGCGCGGCGGCCGAACCGGTGGCCCGGCGCGTTGCCGCCCGGCCGTGCGCGGCCTGGCTGCCCGCGCTGCTGCCCTTCCCCGAGCTCGCCGCCGCCTGCCGGGACGACCTCGTCCGCCTGCTGCCCGCCTCGGCGCCGGTCCTGGTCGCGCTGGGCGGAGCCGCGGGACCCGCCGGACCCGCTGCCGAGCGGGCCTTGCGGGTACGGGCCGAGGCCGGTGACCTGGAGTGCGCGACGGCGCTCGGCCGGCTCACGAGCGACGCCGGGCCCGCCGTCGCGGCCGTACGGGCGGAGCCGGACGCCCTGGCCCGCCGGATCGGGGCCGTACGGGTGGCGAACGCGCTCGGACCGGCCGCGCTCGACCTGCTCCCGCTGGTCGAGGAACGGCTGCGGGCGCCGAGCCGCGAGGCCCGGGCGGACGCCGCCGGCGCGGTCTGGCGCCTCACGGGCCGCGTCGCCGACACCGCCCCCGTGGTCGCGGCGGCCCTCGCACGCCCCGGCGACCCGCACCAGCCCCATGTCGCCGCGCTGCGAACCCTGCTCGCGATGGGAGTCCTTCCGCCCTCCGCCCTTCCCGACGTGCGGCACATCGCCTGCTCCCCGCGCCGCCTCGTCTCCGGCTTCCCCTGCGACGGCTCACCCCACCCGGACCTGGAGGCGAGACGGCTCGCCCGCGAACTGCTGGCGAGGGCAATGGGCTTCGGGGGCGGGACCGGGGTCGGGGCTGGGGTCGGGCAGGCAGGTGGCGTCGCGTGACGGTGGGGGCATGGTGCTGTTCCCCAGCGAGCCGGCCCGGGGAGCGCGGACGGGACGGGCACGACGTGCCGCTCACCGTCCCTCCCTTCTTCGACCTGATGCCGGACCTGCCGACTGCCTTCGACGCGCCGGACCGGCTGGGGCACGAGCCGGCGTGGCCCGCGGCCCGGTCCGGGGCGCGCCGTTCGAGCCCGTCCCACCGCACCTCCCGCCGCGGCCGGTTCCGCCGCCCCCGGCCCGTAATCCGTCCGGCCGGTCCCGCCTTTCGTGTCCCTCGTGCGGCGGCGGGCGTTTCCCTCGTATGAACGCTCTCTTCCCCGCCGGCTTCCGCTGGGGCTCCGCCACCGCCGCGTACCAGATCGAGGGCGCGGCGGCCGAGGACGGCCGTACGCCCTCGATCTGGGACACCTTCAGCCGTACGCCGGGCCGGGTCCGCAACGGCGACACCGGTGACATCGCCACCGACCACTACCACCGGACGCGCGAGGACGTCGCGCTGATGAAGGAGCTCGGGCTCACCGACTACCGCTTCTCGCTCTCCTGGTCGCGCGTTCTGCCCGGCGGCCGGCGGCCCGCCTCGCAGAAGGGGCTCGACTTCTACCGGGGCCTCGTCGACGAGCTGCTCGACGCCGGCATCCGGCCGGTCGCCACCCTCTACCACTGGGACCTTCCGCAGGAGTTCGAGGAGCGGGGCGGGTGGCCGGAGCGGGCGACGGCCGAGCGGTTCGCCGAGTACGCGGCGGTCGCGGCCGACGCGCTCGGTGACCGGGTCGCCACCTGGACCACGCTCAACGAACCGTGGTGTGCGGCCTTCCTCGGGTACGGCGCCGGGGTGCACGCCCCGGGGCGGACCGACGACCGGGCGGCGCTGCGGGCCGCGCACCACCTCAACCTGGCGCACGGTCTGGCCGTACAGGCGCTGCGCGCGGTACTGCCCTCGCCCGCCGAACTGTCACTGACCCTGAATCTGCACGCGCTCCGGCCGTACCGGGACACACCGGAGGACCGGGACGCGGTCCGCAGGGTCGACGCCGTCGGGAACCGGATCTTCCTGGAGCCGGTGTTCCACGGGCGGCTGCCGGACGACCTGGTGGCCGACACGGCGGGGATCACGGACTGGTCCTTCGTGCACGACGGCGACCTGGAGGCCGTCTCCACCCCGATCGACGTCCT
The DNA here is from genome assembly GCF_040302485.1 of Streptomyces sp. NPDC126499. Lineage (NCBI taxonomy): Bacteria > Bacillati > Actinomycetota > Actinomycetes > Kitasatosporales > Streptomycetaceae > Streptomyces > Streptomyces sp. NPDC126499. Next base: position 175,228 of record NZ_JBEOUO010000005.1, read on the forward strand.
GGGCGTCAACTACTACTGTCCCGCCGTGGTCGCCGCCGGGACCTCCGAGACGCCCTCGCCCTGGGCCGGCACCGCCGGGCACGTGCGCTTCCCGCACGTCCCGGGCCCGCGCACCGCGATGGACTGGCCGGTGGACGCGAACGGGCTCCACGAGCTGCTCGTGCGGCTGCGGGACGAGCTGCCGCACGTACCGCTGCTGATCACGGAGAACGGCGCCGCGTACGACGACTACGCCGACCCGGAGGGCGACGTCCACGACCCCGAGCGCATCGCGTACCTCCGCGCCCACCTGGCGGCGGCGCACCGGGCGATCGCCGACGGGGTGGACCTGCGCGGCTACTTCCTCTGGTCGCTGCTCGACAACTTCGAGTGGGCGTACGGCTACGGCAAGCGCTTCGGGATCGTCCACGTGGACTTCCCGACGGGCCGCCGTACGCCGAAGGACAGTGCCCGCTGGTACGCGGACGTCATCGCCCGCAACGGGCTGCCGCCGCGCTGACCCGGGCCGCCCGGCGGGCCCGCCGGGCGAGCGGGAGGTAGCGCAGTCGCTCGGGGAGCACGGGCACCACGGTCCGTGCGACCCGGGCGAAGCGGCGCAGCCGCCGCTCCTGGTCCTCGGTCCACTCCAGGCCGAGGGCGGCGCGGGCGTCAGGGGGCATGAGCCCGACGGTGAGGAAGGCGCGGGCCCGCAGGAACGGGCGTCGGAGCAGCGGCCACAGCGCCTTGAGGACGAGCCGTACGGGCAGCGGGCCCCGGTCCGGGGCGGGCACCGGCACATCGGTGGCGACCAGCTCGCGGACGACGGCGGTGGCCTCCAGCTCCTCGTCGAGGACGCGGCGGTAGTACGGCCAGAACTCCTCGATCGTCTGGGGCATGTCCCGGTCGTGGATGCCGAGCACCCGGCCGACCTGGAGCCACTCGGCGTAGAGCTGCCGTTCCTGGGCGTCGGTGAGGGGGCGGAAGAGGTAGCGCAGACCGTGGTGGTAGACGGGGAAGCCGGTGGCGTGGACCCAGGCGTAGTTGGCGGGGGTGAGGGCGTGGTAGCGGCGGCCGCGGGTGTCGGTGCCCTGGATGTCCTTGTGGAGCGCGCGGAGCCTGCGGCCCTCCTCGGCGGCCGCCTCGCCGCCGTAGATCCACAGCTGGAGCGAGAGCAGGGAACGCTCGCCGCGGCCCCAGGGGTCGGTGCGGAAGACGGAGTGGTCGTCGACTCCGGCGCCGACGGCGGGGTGGGCGACCTGGAGGGTGAGGGCGGCGGGCAGCATCAGCAGGGCCCGGACGTCTCCGGCGAGGGTCCACAGGGCGCCCCCGACGGGCGGCGGCACGGGCTCTCCGCGCCGCACCGCGGCCGTCCGTGAGGGGTGCGACCCGGGCTGCCCCTGCCGCCCCGGCCGCCCGGAGCCGGCGGACCCGGGGCTCTGGTCGGCCGGGGCCGGGTCGGACGGCGTCGTGTCGTTCGGGGCCGCGTGCGTCCGGGCCTCGTCGATCCCCGCCGGGTCGGACGGCGTCGAGCCGGTCGGAGCCTCGTCGGTCCGCCCGGGGTCGGTCCGCACCGGGTCGGACGGCGTCGAGCCGGTCCGGGCCGGGCCGGGCGGCGGAGTGTCGGGGGCCGGGGGCTGCGGGCGGGGCATCGGAGGCTTCTTCCTCACACGGTCGTCTCTGTCTCAGGCTGCCGGGGCAGGGCGCGGCGGGCAAGGCGCGGGCGGTGGCACCGGGCCGGTCGCGGATACGACGCGGGGCCGCGGCCCGGGCGTGGTGGCCCGGGGCGCGGCCCCGTACGGGTGGGTGCGCGACGCGTCAGGAGCGCTCGGCGCCGACCGGCTCGCCGACGATACGGCCGGCCAGGGCACGGGCCCAGGCGTCGACGTCACCGGCGAGCTCACGCTCGGCGGCCTCGCGCTCGACGGCGATCTGCGCGTGGCCGGCGGCGAGGATGGCCTCGCGCTCGCGGACGCCCTCGGCGCGGGCGGCGGCGATGGCCGCGGAGCCCTCCTCGGTGGCCTGGGCGCGGATGCGGGCGGCGTCGTGACGGGCCTCGGCGAGCTCGGCCTCGTACTGGGCGCGGATGGCGGCGGCCTCGGAGCGCAGGTCGTCGGCACGCTCGGTGCCGCCGTCGATGGCGTCCTCACGCTCGGCGAGCGTGCGGTTGATCTTCGGCAGGATTCCCTTGGCCAGGATCAGGAAGGTGAGGCCGAAGAGAACGGCACCCAGGATGAGCTCGGCCCAGACGGGGTTGAGCGGGCCCAGGTCAATCGGGAAGATCTGCGAGTTCTGCGCGAGGGTCATGCGCGCATCCTACCTGGTCGCAATGCTCGCAATTCAGGCAGACGGCGGGCCGCGGCCGGAGAGTTGGCGCGTTTGTGCGAGCCGCGCAAGATTCGCGGCATCCAATGGCTACCGGAAGGTAACCACGACTGATTTGATGTGCGGCGCCCGGTCCAACCCCCCACTCTTCCCTGGGAGTTCACAGTGCCGTTCGCCGCGCTCCGCCGCATCCCCGGCGCAGCCCTCTCCGTCGCGCTCGCCGCCGCCACCCTGACCGCGACCGCGCCCGCCGCCTCGGCCGCCGAATCCGGGGCCACCGCGACCCCGGCGCTGAAGGTGCTTTCCTATAACGTGTTCTTGTTCTCCAAGAGCCTCTACCCGAACTGGGGCCAGGACCACCGGGCCGCCGCGATCCCCCAGACGCCCTTCTTCCAGGGCAACGACGTCGTCGTGCTCCAGGAGGCCTTCGACAACGCCGCCTCCGACGCCCTGAAGGCGAAGGCGGCGGCGCAGTACCCGTACCAGACGCCGATCGTCGGCCGCTCGACCTCGGGCTGGGACGCCACGGGCGGCGCGTACTCGGCCACGACGCCAGAGGACGGCGGCGTGACGCTGCTGAGCAAGTGGCCGATCGTGCGCAAGGAGCAGTACGTCTACAAGGACGCCTGCGGTGCGGACTGGTACTCGAACAAGGGCTTCGTCTACGCCGTCCTCAACGTGGGCGGCACCAAGGTTCACGTGGTGGGCACGCACGCCCAGTCGACCGACCCGGGCTGCTCGGCGGGCGAGGCGGCGCAGATGCGCAGCCGGCAGTTCAAGAACATCGACGCCTTCCTGGACGCCAAGAACATCCCGGCGGGCGAGCAGGTGATCGTCACGGGCGACCTGAACGTGGACTCCCGCACCCCCGAGTACGCGACCATGCTCGCCGACGCCGGCCTGGTCGGCGCGGACGCCCGCACCGGTCACCCCTACTCCTTCGACACGGAGCAGAACTCGATCGCCCGCGACCGCTACCCGGACGACCCGCGCGAGGACCTCGACTACGTCCTCTTCCGCGCCGGCCACGCCCGCCCGGCGAACTGGACGAACCACGTGGTCCTGGAACAGAGCGCGCCGTGGACCGTCTCCAGCTGGGGCACCCGGTACACGTACACCAACCTGTCGGACCACTACCCGGTCGTGGGCAGCGCCTAGAAGAAAGCGCGGGCGGCGGCCGCCGGCACGGCGCCCGCGGCCGAGGTCGGCGCGGCCTCGCCCGGCCACGCGAAGCTCAGCACGAACGCGCCCCCTCCCGCGCCACAGCGCGGGGAGGGGCGCATTCGCCACGTCTGGGGTCAGCCGGACGCAGGGAACGAGCCAGGGTGCGCCCGACGGACGGGGTGGCCGTCGGGATCTTCACTGAGCCAGGAGCCGTCCCCCAGGGGCTCCAGCTCGTACGGATGGCTCACCTCGACGATGATCTCGCCGTTCAGCGTGCCCGTGCGCACGTCGACCAGGTGGTAGCGGAACCACTCCTCCTCGTCCTGGCCCTCACCACCCAGGGCGACGATGGCCAGGTCCGGGCTCAGGTAGCCCCCGCTCCACTCCACGAACGACTCCTCCGGGTCGTATCCGAAGGCTTCGACGGGCAGGGTGAAGAGTGCGTCCCCGCTGGGGTGACGGTGGAAAGCGACGTCATTCTGCCCATGGTCGACCGTCATGAACTGCTGCCCATCCGGCGACAGGCCGATCATGCAGCGGTCCCACCAGGGATAGGTGACGAACTCCGGCTCGCCGTCCGCCCCGGCCGTCACCCTGCAGATGACGGAGCCGTCCTGCCCCTCCCCGATGTTGAGGTAGATGCTGCCGTCCACCGGGTGCACATACTGGAAGGCGCCGTGCCCGGACGTCTCCAGCTCCCGGCGGCCCAGGACCACTCCGCTGTCGGCGTCGTGCATGACCCACTGGTCTCCGCCTCCGCGTCCCGCCATCGCATCCGGCCTGTAGACCCACACGCTCCGGCCGTCCAGGGACAGCGCACAGCCGGGCCGGTGGCCATGGGGTCGGTCCGAGTACGGCTCGAGGTTCGCCGTCCACGCCACATCACCGGAACGCGTCAGGCACACGACGCTGTTGAGCGTCGTGTACACGACTCGCTCCAGATCGGGCCAGGCCGCCGACGCCACGACCTCGTCCCCTGCCCGTGGCCGAAAGATCGCGACAGGCTCCAGCGTGCCGAGCGCGCAGGAGTCCAACCCGTACGCGTAGATCGCCCCGTCCCGGTTGCGCGTGATTACGTCCGAAGGCCGCACAGCACTCATGCGCCGAGGCTAACGGCCGTCTCACTCGGCCCAACGGGTGGGATGGGCGTCCCCACGAAAGGCGAACGACCGCATCCGGGCCGGCGCGGCGAACGAGACTCCGCGCGCGTCGCGCCTCCGCTCGTCGTTCAGGGCAGTGGAGCCCAGGGGTCTTCGCCGTACGGTTCGGGCTCTTCCGGGTGGAGCATGCGGCGGACGCAGCGCAGAAGTCCCGGCTCGCCGCCTCCGGCGGCCGTCATCCAGGGCAGGGTGTCCATGGCACGGGGCGCATTCGTCGGTGGCCAGGGCGCCGACGGTTGCGTGCAGGGCGGCGGGGGCGGGTTCGTCGGTGAGGCAGAGCCAGCCGATCGCGGCGGCCAGACGGACTTCCGGAGCCTGTTTCCGGTCCTGCCACAGTTCGTGGAGCCACGCAGTGGTCCGCGGGTGCGGATGGACACGGGTCGTCTCCGCGGTGGCGAAAATCAAGGCGGCCCGGGCCATGGGGTCTTGCTCCTCGGCGAGCCGGGTGGCGAAGGCGTTTCGGCCGTGCGGCCGGGGTCGGCGGCGGTGGCGAGGGCGTAGGAGGCGTCGATGCGAATAGTGGGGTCGGGGTCGTCGAGGAGGGCCAGGGGCACGGGGGTTTCGGCGGTGATCGCAGCTCGGGCGGCGGCCACCGACCAGCCCGCCGGGTAGCCGGTCACCTCGACGCCGTAGTCGTCGTAGTCGTCGTAGTCGTCGAAGGTGGCGTGCTCGGGGCCGGAGCGGTGGAGGAGGAGCTCGTCGCGGGAGGCGACCCCGAAGTGGCGGGCGCGGGCCGGGGCCGAGAGGACGCCGAGGGCGTTGGCGCGGTGTGGGTGGTGGAGGTCGGTGGCGAGCCGGATCAGAAACGGTACGGCGAGAGCTGCGGCGGCCCGGCTGTCGTCGGCGCACAGGGCGATCAACACGCCCATTGCGTCCCGTGCAGGCTCGCCGCCGGTACACAGCAGGCGAACGGCCTCTCGGGCCTTCTCTCCATCAGGGAAGTTTCCCCAGGGAAGGTCGTCGAGGAAGGCTCCGTGAAGGGCATCGGGACGAACAGTGGCCACCACAGCCCGACGTCGAACGGGCCTCCCGTGAACGAGGCCAGGTCCACCCCGTCCGCCAGAGCCCGGCACATCGCGAATGTCGGGTCGCTCCGCCACTCGCTCACACCGCACCACCCCACCCCACCGTCGACTCTACAGAGATTCGATCATGCTCGATCCCGTCGAGGCGAAGGGCCCCTGGCATCCACATGAAATCCGCCCGACCACAATCCTCCGGAATTGACCGATTCCCTCAACGTGTGAATCTGCCGGAGGGCACAGAATTACTCGGTCCGCAAATCCAAAAGAGGACATAAAGTCGACCCAGCCGCAATAGCACGGGAAAGAAAATCTGAAATTGACAGCGTCGTGTCACCTGCTTATCGTCCAGGCGGTCAGGTTCCCGCCGATCGATATCCGAAGGTGTTCATGTCCGCGCCTCCGACGTTGCCGAAGTTCCGGCAGCGACTGATTCTTGCCGTTCTCATGGTGTGTTCGCTGCTGATCTGGCTGGACAACACCGTCCTGAGTACGGCACTGGAGACCCTTGCCGACCCGGTTCGTGGACTGGGGGCCGATCCCGGTCAGCTGCAATGGGCCACCGGTGCCTACACGCTGGTCTTCGCGACGCTGATGTTCACCGCGGGCGCGTTGGGCGACCGGTTCGGTCACCGGACCGTGTTCTCCGGTGGGCTGGTGGTCTTCGCCGCGTCTTCGCTGTGGGCGGCGTACGCCGGCGACGCGGGTCAGCTGATTGCGGCCCGAGCCGTGATGGGGGTGGGCAGCGCGCTGATCACGCCCGCCATGATGGCCATTCTCATGTGGACCTTCACCGGCCCCGCCCGGGCCGCCGCGATCGGTGTCTTCTCCACGTCGGCCGGGGTGGGAATGGCCGCCGGGCCGGTGCTGGCGGGGTTTCTGCTCGATCATTTCTGGTGGGGCTCGGTTTTCCTGGTCAATGTCCCGGTCGCGGCATCGGCACTGGTCGGGCTCGCCGTGCTGGTTCCGAATTTCCGCAGCCCCACGCGGCGGCCGCTGGATCCCGCCGGAATGCTGCTGTCGATCAGCGGGCTCGTGGCGTTGGCCTACGGGCTGATCCGGGCGGGGCAGGTCGCCGCGTGGAGTCGTACCGACGTCTGGGCGCCGATCGTCGTCGGACTGGTCCTGCTGGCCGTCTTCGTGTGCGTCGAGCTGCGCGTCAAGGTGCCCGGCTTTGATCCGCGACTGTTCAGGCGACGCGCGTTCGCCGGCGGCAATGCGGCGCTCGGACTGCTGCTCTTCGGCGTGGCCGCCATCACCTTCTACAGCGCCTTCTACCTGCAAGGCGCGCTCGGATACTCGCCGATGGAGGCGGGTCTGGCCAATCTCCCGACCGCGTTCGGCGCGCTCGCGGGAGCGCCCCTCGCCACGCGCCTGGTTCGCCGCCTGTCGCTGCGTGTCGTCACCGTTCCGGCGCTCGCCGTGGCCGCGCTGACCATGGGCGGGTACGGGTTCCTCGGACTCCAGACTCCACTCGTCTGGATCGAGGCCCTGTTGTTGGTACAAGGTCTCTCGGTCGGCATGGTCATCGGCCCCGTCACGGCCGCACTGATCGGCAGTCTGCCGTTGGAACAGGCCGGTTCGGGATCGGCCGTCACCAACACCGTGCGGCAGACCGGCAGCGTGATCGGCATCGCGGTGGGCGGCACGATCATGTCGATCATGTATCGGCGTGCGATCGAGCCTTCGCTGGGGGCTGTGCCCGGTCCGGTGCGGGAGCAGGCCCGCGTTTCCGCCGAACAGGCCCGCCACGTCGCCGCCGCCCTCCACCGGCCCGCTCTCGCCCAGGCCGCCGACGACGCGTTCATCCGCGCCATGCACGCCGGCGCGGGCTGGATCGCGGTCATCGCGCTCCTCGGAGCGGCCGTACTGCTGGCCACCCTGCCCCCGGCCGGAAAGCCGAAGAACCACCCGCTACCGGAGCCGGACCACGAAGAGGCCCGAAGCACCGCCTGAGAGCATGATGCCGTCCGGCCGCCCACACCGAGATCGTCCGTCTTTCAGCACACGGACCAGACCCTGAAGTCCTTGTCATCCGACGGGAATGGGGTGCCGTACGCCGCCGCGATGTCGTCCCGGTCGAGGAAGACCCCGGCGTCGGTCGGGGGCTGGGCGGGTGCTCAGCTGCTCTTGTACATCGTCACCGAGATGGTCTGCTTCGTGCCGTCGTGGAAGTCGGTGCGGTCCCATACCGAGATGTGTGACCTGTCCTTCATCCGCAGATGCAGCACCTCGTTGGCGTTGCTCCAGTTGTAATAGAAGAACCGGAAGTTCGGTTCGGGGCTGTCGCCCATCCTCCGGGTCCCCCAGCTGCAGATGCGCGACTTGTCGTGCTCGCAGACGGACCAGGCCCTGGCGTAGAGGCGGCAGTCCTCTCCCTGCCAGATGTCGATGCGCTTCAGCCTGGGGTCGGACGAGCGCCATTTTCCGTTGAAACGGTCAGCGGAGCAGAGGGCGGCCGCGTCTTTCGACGAGGTGACCGTCATCACGGCCGAGAGGCCGAGCGTCAGGGCAACCGTCACGAGCAGCGCCATGATCTGGCGCAGGGGGCGGCCGACAGCAGAGGCGTGGGACATGGCGAACCTCCCCGTGGCGAGGCAGCACGGGTTGCCCGGTGAGCCCACCGGACCAGATCTGCGGGTGACTGCGACGGAGACCTTGCTGCGGCTTCCGGCCGAGACCGTCGACCCCCCTCGCCCTGCCAGCGCCACGTTTCAGGCGGGTGAGTGCCGTTTTCCCCCACCTCCTCCAGACCAGCACTGCCGCATCGTGATCGCAATCCGGAACCCCGTCCCCCTCTTGCATTTCACGCACCACCCTCAATGCCGCATGGAATGCAAGGTGGACGGGCAACGAACGCAACGGCCGGAGGGGAAGCCCGAGGGCTGCGCAGTCATCGACCGGAGCCGGCTGTCCACCCCCAGGCCCGCGTCCTAGTGCGCGTTGCCGAAGACGCTGTACGCCCACAGGGCCACGACCCCGCCCACGCACAGCAGCACCACCCACGACCCGATGCCCGTGTGGCGGCCCTTGCGCGGGCGGGCCGCCTTGGGTGCCTTGGGCGGGCGTGCGGAGCGGGCGGGACTGGTCGCGCGGGCGGGGCGGGCGCTCGCCGTGGACGGGGCCGCGTCGGCGGCGGTCTCGGCGAGCAGGCGGCGGCAGACCGCGGCCAGTTCGGTGGTGCCGGCGGTCAGGTCCACCACGGCCTCCAGGCGGGCGGGCGCGGTCGTCCCGCCGTCCAGGATCCGGCCGGCGCGGACCAGCGCCTGGTCCTTGCCGCCGGTCGGCGACAGGCTGATCCAGCGCCGCACGTGCTCCCCCCGGATCACCACCCCGCCGCCCCGCTCGCGGTAGACGGTGTGCTCCCGCCACAGGACCCCGGCCAACTCCGTGGCCGTCTCCCTGAGTTGCGCCTGCATGGCCCTCCCCTGTCATGCCCCTGAATTCGAACAGGCGCATGACTCTAGCGCCCGCCGCACCGCCCCTTCGAACGAGGCCCCCCGACCGGAGCGCCCACCCGCGCCCCGCCCGGTCCGCTACGCCCCGAAGTCGTACACGGTGACCGCTATCCCCCGCGCCGACAGACGCCCGGCTATCAGCGGCTCGACCCGGGACCACCGCCCACCCGCGAGCCCGCAGCCGATCCGGGGCATGTGCACGGACGCCCCGAGCTCGACCGCCCGCTCGGCGAGCAGCCCGAGGGCCGCGTCGATCGCCTCGTACCGCACCGGCACTCCGCTGCCGCGCCCCGTCCGTATCCCGCGCTGGCCCACCAGGTTGGCCACCCACACAGAGGGCTCCACCTGGACGAACTGGGCCGCGCCGAGCCCGAAGTCGTTCCTCGCGCGCTCGCGGTGCCAGCGGCGGTAGGCCGCCTCGGGCTCCGGCCAGCGCCGCGAGACGGCGAGGACGAAGCCCTTGCCCCAGCCGCCCAGGTCGTTGCAGACGTGCGCCACGATCTTGACGCCCTTGCCGCGCGGCGCGGTGGCGTCCCCCCGTACGTACTCGATCACGGTCATGGCACCACCGTACGAGCCGCCACTGACAACGGCCGAAGCCTTTTACATGCCTGGTGAGACAGCAATACTGTTGCACCATGGACCAGGCGAGCGACGAGCACCAGGGCGGGGAGGGGGCCGCCGCCGCGCCCACCTATACGGTCGACGAGCTGGCCGCCCGGGCCGGGGTGACCGTGCGGACGGTGCGGTTCTACGGGACGCGCGGCCTGTTGCCGCCGCCCGTGATCGGCCCCCGGCGGGTCGGGCGCTACGGCCCGGAGCACCTGTCCCGGCTCGCCCTCATCGAGGAGCTGCAGCGCCAGGGCATGACGCTCGCCGCGATCGAACGGTACCTGGGGCAGCTGCCGCCCGACCTCAGCGCCCGGGACCTGGCGGTCCACCGGGCCCTGGTGGCCTCCTGGGCGCCGGAGTCCGCCGAGGAGATCACCCGGCAGGAGCTCGAGCGGCGGGCGGGGCGGGCGCTGGCCGACCGGGACGTGGACCGACTGGCCGCCATGGGCGTGCTGGACAAGGGGCCCGATCCGGATGTCTTCCGGCTGGACGCGGCCCTGCTGCGCCTCGGGGTGGAGCTCCTGGACGTACCTATCGAGCACGAGACGATCCTGGCCTCCCGGACCGTCCTGCTGGAGCACGCCCGCGCCGCCGCCGAGGAGCTGGCCCGGCTCTTCCAGGAGCAGGTGTGGAACCCGTACCGGGAGAGCGGCGAGGACCCGGACCACCTGGCGGCGATGAAGTCGCTCTCGGCGCACATGCAGCCGATGGTGATCCAGGCCCTCGTCACGGCCTTCCAGCGGTCCCTCAGCGAGGAGCTGAGGAGCGCCTTCCGGACTACCGGGCGTCCGTGAAGACCTCGCCCCGCTCGGCCTTCTCGATCAGCAGGGCCGGCGGGTTGAACCGCTCGCCGTAGGTGGCCGCCAGCTCGCGCGCCCGCTCCACGAAGCCGGCCGCACCGCCCTCGTAACCGTTGATGTACTGGAGCACGCCACCGGTCCAGGCCGGGAAGCCGATGCCCAGGATGGAGCCGATGTTGGCGTCGGCGACGGAGGTCAGGACGCCCTCCTCCAGGAGCCGCACGGTGTCGAGGGCCTCCGCGAAGAGCATCCGCTCCTGCATGTCCCGGAACGGGATGTCCACCTCCGGCTTGGTGAAGTGCTCGCGCAGCCCGGGCCAGAGCTTCCCGCGCTTGCCGTCCTCGCCGTACTCGTAGAAGCCGGCGCCGCCGCTGCGGCCGGGGCGGCCGAACTCGTCGACCATGCGGTCGATGACGATCTCGCCGGGGTGGGTGACCCAGGTGCCGCCGGCCGCCTCGACCGCCTTCTTCGTCTCGTTGCGGATCTTGCGGGGCAGGGTGAGGGTCAGCTCGTCCATGAGGGAGAGGACCTTCGCCGGGTAGCCGGCCTGGGCCGCGGCCTGCTCGACGGACGCGGGCTCGGCGCCCTCGCCGACCATGGCGACGCCCTCGTTGATGAAGTGGCCGATCACCCGGGAGGTGAAGAAGCCGCGCGAGTCGTTGACGACGATGGGCGTCTTGTTGATCTGGCGGACCAGGTCGAAGGCGCGGGCCAGGGCCGTCTCGCCGGTGCGCTCGCCCTTGATGATCTCCACGAGCGGCATCTTGTCGACCGGCGAGAAGAAGTGCAGGCCGATGAAGTCGGTCTGCCGCTCGACGCCCTCGGCGAGGACGGTGATGGGAAGGGTGGAGGTGTTGGAGCACAGCAGCGCGTCGGGCTCGACGACGTGCTGGATCTCCTGGAACACCTTGTGCTTGAGCGCGGTGTCCTCGAAGACCGCCTCGATGACGGCGTCGCAGCCGGCGAGGTCGGCGACATCGGCGGTCGGGGTGATGCGGGCGAGGAGGGCGTCGGCCTTCTCCTTTGTGGTGCGGCCCTTGGCGACGGCCTTGGCGCAGAGCTTCTCGGAGTAGCCCTTGCCCTTGGCGGCCGCTTCGGCGCTGACGTCCTTGAGGACGACCTCGATGCCGGCGCGGGCGCAGGAGTACGCGATGCCGGCGCCCATCATGCCCGCGCCGAGGACGGCGACCTTGCGGACCGTACGGGGCTCGATGCCCTGCGGGCGGTTGGCGCCGGAGTTGACGGCCTGGAGGTCGAAGAAGAACGCCTGGATCATGTTCTTCGCGGTCTGGCCGGTGACCAGCTCCGTGAAGTAGCGGCTCTCGATGGTGAGCGCGGTCTGGAAGTCGACCTGGGAGCCCTCGACGGCCGCCGCCATGATGTTGCGCGGGGCGGGGTAGGGCGCGCCGTTGAGCTGCTTGCGCAGGTTGGCGGGGAAGGCCGGCAGGTTGGCGGCGAAGCGCGGGTTGGACGGGGTGCCGCCGGGGATCTTGTAGCCGGGGACGTCCCAGGGCTGCTGCGACTCGGGGTGGGCGTCGATGAAGGCGCGGGCCTTGGCGAGCATCTCTTCGGGGGTGGCGGCCAGCTCGTGCACGAGGCCGTTCTCCAGGGCGCGCTTGGGGTTGTACTGGGTGCCCTGGAGGAGCACCTTGAGCAGGGCGTCGGTGATGCCCATGAGGCGTACGGTGCGGGTGACGCCGCCGCCGCCGGGGAGCAGGCCCAGGGTGACCTCGGGGAGGCCGATCTTGGAGCCGGGGGCGTCGAGGGCGATGCGGTGGTGGGAGGCGAGGGCGATCTCGTAGCCGCCGCCGAGCGCGGCGCCGTTGATCGCGGCGACGACCGGCTTGCCGAGGGTCTCGATGCGGCGCAGCGCGTTCTTCATCTCCATGGCGGCGTCGAAGATCGCCCGGGCGTCCTCGGGGCCGGCCTTGATCATGTCCTTGAGGTCGCCGCCGGCGAAGAAGGTCTTCTTCGCGGAGGTGTAGATGATGCCGCGGATGGAGTCCTTCTCGGCCTCCGCGCGCTCGGCGATCGCGGTGATGGAGGCCCGGAAGGCCTGGTTCATGGTGTTGGCGGACTGGTCCGGGTCGTCGAGGACGAGGGTGACGACACCGGTCTCGTCCCGCTCCCAGCGGATGGTGGTGCTCTCGCTCATGACTGCTGCTTCTCCGTAAGGGGGTTCGGACGGGCGGTCAGACGCGCTCGACGATCGTGGCGATGCCCATGCCGCCGCCGACGCAGAGGGTGGCGAGGCCGTAGCGCTTGTCCTGGCGCTCCAGTTCGTCCACGAGGGTGCCGAGGATCATGGCGCCGGTGGCGCCGAGCGGGTGGCCGAGCGCGATGGCGCCGCCGTTGACGTTGACCTTGTCGAGGGAGACGCCCATGTCCTTGACGAAGCGCAGGACGACGGCGGCGAAGGCCTCGTTGATCTCGATGAGGTCGATGTCGTCGATGGTGAGACCGGCCTTGGCGAGCGCCTTGCGGGCGGCCGGGGCGGGTCCGGTGAGCATGATGGTCGGCTCGGAGCCGGAGACGGCGGCGGCGACGATCCGGGCGCGCGGGGTCAGCCCGTAGCGCTCGCCGACCTCCTTGGAGCCGATGGCGACGAGGGAGGCGCCGTCGACGATGCCGGAGGAGTTGCCGGCGTGGTGGACGTGGTCGATCTCCTCGATCCAGTGGTACTTCTGCAGCGCCACCGCGTCGAAGCCGCCGAGCTCGCCGATGTCGGCGAAGGAGGGCTTCAGCTTGGCGAGGGAGTCGGCGGTGGTGCCGGGGCGCAGGTGCTCGTCGTGGTCGAGGACGGTGAGGCCGGCGCGGTCCTTGACGGGGACGACGGAGCGGTCGAAGCGGCCGTCCTTCCAGGCCGTGGCGGCGCGCTCCTGGGAGAGGGCGGCGTACTCGTCGACGTCGCGGCGGGTGAAGCCCTCGATGGTGGCGATGAGGTCGGCGCCGATGCCCTGGGGGACGAAGTTGGTCTCCAGGTTGGTCATCGGGTCGGCGAACCAGGCGCCGCCGTCGGAGGCCATGGGCACGCGGGACATGGATTCCACGCCGCCGGCGAGGACCAGGTCCTCCCAGCCGGAGCGGACCTTCATCGCGGCCATGTTGACGGCTTCGAGGCCGGAGGCGCAGAAGCGGTTCTCCTGCACTCCGGCGACGGTGTCGGGCAGGCCGGCGGCGATGGCGGCGATACGGGCGATGTCGGAGCCCTGGTCGCCGACGGGGCCGACGACGCCGAGGACGATGTCGTCGACGGCGGCGGGGTCGAGGCCGGGGAAGCGGGAGCGGATCTCGTGGATGAGGCCGACGACGAGGTCGATGGGCTTGGTGCCGTGCAGGGCCCCGTTGGCCTTGCCGCGGCCGCGCGGGGTGCGGATCGCGTCGTAGACGTACGCTTCGGTGGTCACGGGTGTTGCCTTTCGGGCGAGTGGGGCGGTCTCGGGATCAGGCGAGCAGGGAGCGGCCGATGATCTCCTTCATGATCTCGGTCGTCCCGCCGTAGATGGTCTGGATCCGGCCGTCGGTGAAGGCCCTGGCGACCGGGAATTCGCTCATGTAGCCGTATCCGCCGTGCAGTTGCAGGCAGCGGTCGGCGGTCCGCTTCTGCAGTTCGGTGGACCACCACTTGGCCATGGAGGCGTGCACGGCGTCGAGGCCGCCGTTCGCGTGTTCCTCGACGCAGCGGTCGACGAAGGTGCGGGTCACGGCGCACTCGGTGGCCAGCTCGGCGATCTCGAAGCGGACGTGCTGGAGCCGGGCGAGCGGCCGGCCGAAGGCCTCGCGCTCCTTGACGTAGGCGGTGGTGAGCTCCAGGAGGTGTTCGGCGCCGGCGATGGCGGCGACGGCGATGGCGAGCCGCTCCTGGGCGAGGTTGGTCATGAGGTGGACGAAGGCGCCGTTGAGCTCGCCGAGCAGGTTCTCCTTGGGGACGCGGACGTCGTGGAAGAAGAGCTCGGCGGTGTCCTGGGACTTCTGGCCGATCTTGTCGAGGTTGCGGCCGCGTTCGAAGCCTTCCATGCCGCGTTCGACGACGAGGAGGGAGAGTCCGTGGGCGCCGCCCTCGGGGCTGGTCTTGGCGACGACGATGACGAGGTCGGCGAGGATTCCGTTGGAGATGAAGGTCTTGGAGCCGTTGAGGATCCAGTGGTCGCCGTGGTCCTCGGTGCTGGTGCGGATGGCCTGGAGGTCGGAGCCGGCGCCGGGTTCGGTCATGGCGATGGCGGTGACGGTCTCGCCGCTGCAGAAGCCGGGCAGCCAGCGGCGCTTCTGTTCCTCGGTGGCCAGCGAGGTGAGGTAGGGGCCGATGATGTCGTTGTGCAGGCCGATGGCGAGGCCGGGGGTGCCGGCCCGGGTGAACTCCTCGGCGAGGACGGCGCTGTAGCGGAAGTCGGGGTTTCCGCCGCCGCCGTACTCCTCGTCGACGGCGAGGCCGAGCAGGCCCTGCCGTCCGGCGGCCCGCCAGACCTCGCGGGAGACGATGCCGTCCTTCTCCCAGCTCTCGTAGTGGGGCAGCACCTCCTTGGCGAGGAAGGTGCGGACGGTCTCGCGGAAGGCCTCGTGGTCGGCGGTGTAGAGCTGGCGCTTCATGCGGAGGTCTCCTTGGCGGCGTCATCGGGGCGAAGGGAGGGGACGGCCCAGTCGCGGGCCACGTCGGCGGTGTCGGCGCCGGGCAGGGCGGGCCCGGTGCGGAGAGCGCCCGGGGTCACGGAGAAGCGGGGTGCGGGCGCCGGCTGGACGAGTCCGCCGTGCTCGACGAAGGTGCCGCGGGCGGCGAGGTGCGGATGGGAGGGGGCCTCGCGCAGCGACAGGACGGGGGCCACGCAGGCGTCGGTGCCCTCGAAGACCGCCGTCCACTCTTCTCGCGTACGGGTCCGGAAGCGCTCGGCGACGGCGGCGCGCAGCTCGCCCCAGCGCCCGAGGTCGTGGCGGGCCGCGGCGACGTCCTCGATGCCGAGGAGGCGGGCGAACTCGTCGTAGAAGCGCTGTTCCAGGGCGCCGACGGCCATGTATCCGCCGTCGGAGGTGGCGTAGGTGCCGTAGAAGGGGCAGCCGCCGTCGAGCAGGTTGACGCCGCGCCGGTCCTGCCAGCCGCCCGCGGCGAGCATGCCGTGGATCATGGTGGCGAGGTGGGCGGTGCCGTCGACGATGGCGGCGTCGACGACCTGGCCCTCGCCGTGCGTGCGCGCGTGCTGGAGGGCGGCGAGGACGCCGATGACGAGGTAGAGGGAGCCGCCCGCGTAGTCGCCGACCAGGTTGGCGGGGACGGTGGGCGGCCCGTCGGGGTCGGGGCCGATCATGCCGAGGGTGCCGGTGACGGCGATGTAGCCGATGTCGTGCCCGGCGGTGCGGGCGAGCGGTCCGCTCTGGCCCCAGCCGGTCATCCGCCCGTAGACCAGGCGCGGGTTGCGGGCGAGGCAGGTGTCGGGGCCGACGCCGAGGCGTTCGGCGACGCCGGGGCGGTAGCCCTCGATCAGGACGTCGGCGCGTGCGACCAGGTCGAGCACGGTGCCGGGGCCGTCGTCGGTCTTGAGGTCGACGAGGACGGAGCGCTTGTTGCGGTTGGTGAGGTCGCGGGCGGGGTCGATGCCGAGTCCGGGGCCGCCGGGCCGGTCGACGCGGACGACGTCGGCGCCGAGGTCGGCGAGCAGCATCGCGGCGAAGGGTCCGGGGCCGATGCCGGCGAGTTCGACCACGCGGACGCCGGCGAGCGGGCCGCCGGCGGGCTGGTGCGGTGTGGTCATCGAGCCCCCTGAGATGGGTGTGCGGTGCGTCCGCGCCGGGTGTGACAGTGATGATGTAACACCGGAGATGCTAGGAACGTGTTCCACTCGGCACAAGCCCCCGGGCCGAGCAAGCGCTGGGAAAATGCGGAGCGGACCGGGCCGGCCGTCCCGACCGGGTCTTCCGCTAGAGTCCGCCGACGACATGCGCGCCCAAAGACCGCGCGGGCGACATCGGAGGGGCTGGGCTGGATGGACAATGGGGCGGCCGTGAGGCCGTACGACGTGGTTCTCTTCGGGGCGACCGGTTTCGTGGGCGAGCTCACCGCGGAGTATCTGGCCGAGCACGCCCCCTCGGGCCTCCGCTGGGCGCTGGCCGGACGCAGCCGGGCCAAGCTCGCCGCCCTGCGCGACCGGCTCGCCGGGCGCCGGCCGGACTGCGCCGGGCTCCCGCTGGTCGTCGCCGACTCCACCGACCCGGAGTCGCTGCGCGAGCTGGCGGAGTCGGCGCGGGTGGTGGCGAGCACCGTCGGCCCGTACGTCTGGTACGGGGAGGGGCTGGTGGCCGCGTGCGCGGAGGCCGGCACCGACTACCTGGACCTGACCGGCGAGGCCGAGTTCGTGGACCGGATGTACGTACGCCACGACGCCCGCGCCCGGGAGACCGGCGCCCGGCTCGTGCACGCCTGCGGCTTCGACTCCGTGCCGCACGACCTGGGCGTCTACTACACGGTGCGGCAGCTGCCGGAGGGGGTGCCGCTGCGCATCGACGGCTTCGTACGGGCCGGGGCGATCTTCTCCGGCGGCACCTTCGCCTCGGCGCTGACCGCCTTCGGCCGCGGCCGGCACATCCTGCGGGCCGCGAACGAACGACGGCTGCACGAGCCGCGGTTGGTGACCCGGCGGGCCCGCGCGCCACTGGGCGGGCCGAGGTTCAGCCGCGAGACGGGGGCCTGGGCGCTGCCGCTGCCCACGCTTGACCCCCAGGTGGTCGCCCGCTCGGCGGCGGCCCTCGAACGGTACGGACCGGACTTCCGCTACCGCCACTACGCCTCGGTGAAGACCCTCGCGATGGCCCTGGGCGGCACGGCCGCCGTCGGTACGGGTGTGCTCGCCGCACAACTGCCCCTCGTACGGCGCTGGCTGATGGAACGTTACGAACCCGGCCAGGGCCCGAGCGCCGAGCGGCGGGCTCGGAGCTGGTTCTCCGTGCGGTTCGTCGGGGAGGGCGGCGGGCGCCGCGTCTTCACCGAGGTGTCGGGCGGCGACCCCGGCTACGGCGAGACCGCGAAGATGCTGGCCGAGTCGGCGCTCTGCCTCGCGCTCGACGACCTTCCGAAGACCTCGGGGCAGGTCACGACGGCGGTCGCGATGGGCGACGCGCTGCTCGATCGGCTGCGGGCGGCGGGGCTGCGCTTCCGGGTGGCGTACTCGGGCTGACGCGCCGCCGTCGCCCCGGCGGCGCGCTCAGTGCCTGACGAGGCAGAACGGGTGGCCGGCCGGGTCGGCGTAGATCCGCCAGGCCCGGTCCTCGTCGTCCCCGGCGGCGTCGAGGCGCCAGGCACCGAGCGCGAGGACCGCGTCGTGCGCGGCGTCCAGGTCGGCCACCCGCACGTCGATGTGGAACTGCTGCTCGGGCGCGCCCCAGACCGGCGGCCGGTGGTCGGCCACCCCCTGGAAGGCGAGCACCGGCGCGCCGGAGGCTCCGTGGAGCGTGGCCCAGGAGTCGCCGACCGCCCACTGCGGGTCCGGCCGGTTGATCTCACCGCCGAGCAAGCGCTGGTAGAACGTGGCCAGTTCCAGGACGTCGGGGCAGTCCAGGACCACGCACTGCAGGGTGCCGATCGGGCCGGGGGCGGGGGAACCGGGCGTGCGGAGGGGTTCGCGGCCGGGGCCGAAGGCGGGAGCGGTGGCGTCGGGGCCGGGAGTGTTCGGACCGGGGGAAGTCATGCCGGACACTCTGCCGCCCGATCGTCACCGCACGGTATCCGTACAGGTACTCAGCCGGACGGGTAGTTGGCCGGACGGGGGCGCGGCGGGACGGGGACGCGGCCGTACGACCCTCGGCGGACGGGGACGCGGCCGGCGGCCATCGGCCGGACGGGGGCGCAGCCGTACCGACGGTCAGCCGAACCGCTGGTTGGCCGTACCGAGGGTCAGCCGAACCGAAGGTCAGCCGAACCGCGGGTCAGCCGTACCGCGGGTCGGCCGTACCAAGGGTCAGCCGGTCTCCGCCCCCAGAGCCTGTGCGAGGGCCCGGCGGCACAGGGCGTCCGCGTGGCGGGTGGTCTCGGGAAGGCGGTAGCGCGGGCTGAGGTGCAGCGTGTGCGCACAGGCACGCTCCAGCGAGATCCGGTGACCGACCGACACGAAGACCGGCTTCACGCCGTCGCGGGTGCGCAGCGCCCGGCCGACGGTCTCGCCCTCGGCGACGAGGTCACTGAACTCACCGCGCCTGGCCCCTGGTTGCTCGTAGGTGAAGGTGAACGGGTTCTTGGCGACGCCGATCGAGGGCAGCCCGGTGAGCACCCCGAGGTGGCTCGCCAGGCCGAAGCGGCGGGGGTGGGCGAGCCCGTAGCCGTCGCAGACCAGCAGCCCGGGATCGGCGGTGAGGCGTCCGAGCGCGGCGAGCACGGTGGGGACCTCCCGGAAGGCCAGGAGGCCCGGCACGTACGGGAAGGACACCCGGCCGACGGCGGTGGCCTCCGCCACGACGTCGAGGGTCCGGGCGTCCAGGACGACGGCCGCCGCCGCGACGAGGTCCCGCTCGTCGTCGTACGCCACATCGACTCCGGTGACGTTCCCCTCGCCGACCCCGGGGCCCTGCTCCTCCAGCACCAGCCGCCCGTGCAGCTCCTCCTGTACGGCCAGGGCGGTCTGCTCGTCGGCGGGCCAGCCGTGGGGAATCCCGATGATCGTCATGCCGGCGTCCCGCCGTCCGCACGCATCAGCAGGTGCCCGCGGCGAAACCGCTCGCCCTCGGCCGGTTCCCGCAGCATCCGGCCGACCTCGGTGAAGCCGGCCTCGGCGGCCAGGCCCGCGAGGTCGTCGACGGGCCACCGGTAGGCCGTCGTCACCTTGTGGTCGAAGGCCGTGACCGGGGCGCCCTCCGACTCGAAGAAGGCGAGGAGGAGAGTGCCGCCGGGCGCGAGGACCCGACGGAACTCGGCGAAGTACGGGGGAAGTTCCCCGGGCGGGGTGTGGATGACCGAGTACCAGGAGACGACGCCTCCCAGCCCGCCGTCCGTCACGCCCAGGGCGTCGAGCGCGTCCATGGAGCCGACCTCGAACCGCAGGTCCGGATACGTCGCACGGGCGAGGTCGATCATCTCGGGCGACAGGTCGACCCCGAAGACGTCGAGCCCCAGGTCCCGCAGCCGCGCGGTGACCGGCCCCGGGCCGCACCCGACCTCGACGACGGGCCCGGCACCGCCGGCCCGCACGGTCTCGGCGAACGCGGCGAGCAGCGCGCGGTCGAGCGGGAGCGAGTCGAGGTCGGGGCGCGGGAGTTCGGAGTAGAGGGCGGCGACGGCGTCGTAGGCGTCGGCCGTCGTGCGGTGGTGGGCGGAGAGTTCGGTCACGGAAGGAGGTTAGAGGAGGCGGGGAGAAGGCGCTGGGGCGGCGGGACCCGGACCGGCGGGCCTCGCCCCCCCAAAGCGCCCGGACACGGCCGGGTGTCGGGGCGGCCGGGCGTTTCCAGACGGCTGGGTGTCCCGGGCGGCTGGGTGTCCCGGGCGGTCCGGCGTCGGGTGGCCCGGTGGGCGGACGACCGCGCGGACCGGTGGCGGCGCCGGGTAGCCTGGCGATCATGTTCGTACTGGAGCTGACCTACACCGCGCCCGTCGAGCGGGTCGACGCGCTGATCCCCGCACACGTCGAGTGGCTCGACGCGCAGTACGCCGCCGGGGTGTTCCTGGCCTCCGGGCGGAAGAACCCGCGGGACGGCGGGGTGATCCTGGCCGGCGGGGTCGGCCGCGAGGAGATCGAGAAGATCGTGGCGACCGACCCGTTCACCGTCGAGGGGGTCTGCGCGTACCGGATCGTCGAGTTCTACGCCACCAAGTCGGTGGACGGACTCGCCCCGTTCCGGGACGAGTTGCCGGCCTAGGGAAGGATCCGGCGGGCGGCGCTCCGAGGCGCTGGGGTCGGGGCCGTGGAGGAGGACGTCCCACCGCGGGAGTCGTCAGGAGCCGGGGGTGATCGGCCGGCGTATCTCCTTGCGTATCCGGTGGGTCTCCGCCGCCGCCTGTTCGACGTTGACGGTCGGAGGGAACGTCACCACGGCCATGGTGTTGGCGTCTCCCCACGCGCAGAGGGTCTGCTCGGTCGTCGCCTCGCAGCGGAAGTCCACGTCCGCGCCGGGGAGGCGTTTCGTGGTGGCCGGCTCGATGACACTGTCGTCGCCCCTCTCCGAGGAGTACATGAGGTTGTCCCGTTTCGCTTCCGCGAACTTGAACCGGCCGAACTCGCCCCAGACTTCTATCGTGTCGGGCTTACGGTCCTCGTCAGTGGCCGCGTAGGTGACCGAGAAGCTCCTCACGTCCCTCTCGAAATAGCCGTCCGAAGGCCCGTCCGGCGTGAGAGACCCAACGCCGTCGTGCGCGTACGCGCCCCCCAGCAGGGTCGTGGGCACGATGAGTTTGTGCGTGGCGTCGGGGAAGGACGCGTCGGAGAACTCATAGCCTCCGTAGCCCGCACCGCCGAGCAGGATCAGGGCTCCGGCGACGTACAGCCTCGTGCGCCACTTCTTCCTCGGCCGGCGTAGGGTCCCCGCCTGCTGGCCCAAGGGGGTGCGCTGCACGGGGGCGGCCCCGGGCGCGGTGTCCGGCGGGGCGCCGACGGTCATGGCGTTGTGGACGCCCTCGCCGCGCGGCGCGGTCACCGCCCCAGCGACCGCCACCGCCCCAGGCGGCGTCGGCGGGGAGCCTACGCCCGCGTCCGGCAGGGTAGGCGCATGCGCCACCGCCGTCGCCTGGCGAGCGGCGCCGGGCACGAACAGGTCCAGGAGCCCCGTCGCGGTCGGGCGTTGCGCCGGGTCCTTGGCCATACAGGCGGCGACCACCGGTCGGATGCCCTGCGGGACGGCCGCGAGGTCCGGCTGCTCGTGCACCGCCCGGTACATCAGGCCCATCGGCGTACCGTCTCCGAACGCCCTGCCACCCGCCGCCGCGACCAGCACCGCACCCAGCGCGAACACATCGGCCGCCGGGCCGACGTCGAGCCCCTGCGCCTGCTCGGGCGCCAGGAAGCCGGGAGTGCCGAAAGCGGCTCCGGCCGACGTGAGCCGGGACGATTCCAGGGCCCGGGCGATCCCGAAATCGAGCACCCGCGGCCCGTCGTCCGCCATGATGATGTTGCCCGGCTTGAGATCACGGTGCACGAGGCCACAGGCGTGAATGGCCTGCAGCGCCTCCGAAAGCGCCGCACCGAGCAGACGGAGCGCGGGCTCGTCCATCGGCCCCCGGTCGGCGATCAGTTCCGAGAGCGTCGGCCCGGCGATGTAGGCGGTGGCCAGCCAGGGTGCGGCGGCATCGGGGTCGGCGTCGACCACCTGCGCGGTGTGGAACCCGCCGACCCTGCGCGCGGCTTCCACCTCCGCGCGGAACCGGGCGCGGAAGTGGGGATCCGCGGCCAGCTCGGCTCGGGCCACCTTCACGGCCACCGTGCGTCCGCCCCGGGAACGTGCCAGGTATACCGTCCCCATGCCGCCCGCGCCCAGTTCCCGCTCCACCGTGTAGTGGCCCACACGCTCCGGCAGATCCATCGCGCCGCCCCCGTCCCGCCCCATGTGTCCCGCCCCCGTTGGAGTGCCGGGCGCCAGTATGGTCGACTTCACCGTCCAGGCCGAAGCGGCCTAGCCGCGGAACTCCACCCGCGCGACACGGCCCTTCTCGCCCGAGGCCCAGCAGGCGCCGTCGCGGGTGCAGTCGACCGTGTCGTACGAGCCGGTGTCGACGGTGCGCCAGGTGCGGCCGCCGTCGGTGGTGAGGTCCGTGCCGGTGGGGCCGACGGCGAGGGCGGCGGACCGGGAGTGCGGGAGCCAGGCGACGCCGGAGCGGTAGGCGGGCGGCGGGGTGGTGGACGGCGCCCAGGCGCGGCCGGCGTCGTCGGTGACGGCGGCGGCCCGTGGCGAGGGCTGGTCCTTGCGGTAGTCGCCGCCGACGGCGATGCCGTGCCGGCGGTCGCGGAAGGCGAGCCCGAAGACGCCCTTGGCCCCCTCCCCCGCCGGGATCGTCGTCTCCGTGGCGCGCCAGGTCAGACCCCGGTCCGCGGAGTGCAGCACCCGGCCGGTCGCCCCGCCGCCGGTCGCGAGCCACACGTCCCTGGGGCCGGACGACACCAGGCACTGGCCGCTCGCCGCGAACCCGGCCTCGCCGGGCAGCGCCTCCGGCATGCCGTCGCTGGGCAGCACCTGCCAGGAGCGGCCGCCGTCGCGGGTGGACAGGATGCGGTACCTGCCGTCGACGGGGTCGCTCATCGCGAGCCCGTGCCGGTGGTCGAAGAAGGTCATGCAGTCGTAGAAGGCGCGCGGGTCGGTGTTGCGGAAGGACTCCGTCCAGGTGGCTCCGCCGTCCTCGGTGCGGTAGACGCGGGAGGCCTCGCCCTCACCGATGGCGAGGACCACGGCCCTGCGGGCGTCGAACGCCTCCACGTCGCGGAACTCCAGTTCGCCGGCCGCCGGCGGAGAGGCGTTTCGCCAGCTGGTGCCGCCGTCGGTGGTGCGCAGCACCGTGCCGCGGGAACCGGCGGCCCAGGCGACCTGCCGGCTCACGGCGGCCAGGCCCCGGAAGCGGGCGTCCGTCCCGGTCGGGGTGAGCTCCCAGGCGGCGGTGGCGGGCGCCTGTCCGGGTGCGGTCCGCGCCAGGGCGGGGGCCGGAACCGCCGGGGCCGGTGTCGGGACGGAGGCCGGAGCCGCCGGGGCGGGGGCCGGTGCCGGAATCGCCGGAGCCGCCACAGCCGGAGCCGGGACCGCCAGGGCGGGGGCCGGTGCCGCCGCAGCCGGTACCGGGGCCGCCAGGGTCGTGGCGAGCGCCGCCCCGGCCAGTCCCGCCGCGAGTCCCAGGACCGTCATTCGTCTCGTCTTCCCCATGGGCGTCATGGCGCCGGAAGCTAGCCCACCGCGAGGACCCCGTCCAGAGTGCCTGCCCGCCATGGCGTTCCGGGGCCCGCCCGGGCGGCGGCCGCGGCCGGCGCCGAGGAGCGGTGACGCAGCTCACGTACCCCTCCAATGCACGCCGGAGCCCCTCCGCTCGTCTCCTGTGGTGTCAGGGAGACGCCAGGAGAACGTAGCCGCGCGACAGGAGGCTGGCCCATGTCCACCGTCATCGAGCAGGCCGTGCAGGCCCGACTCGTCGCGTCCGCGCCGCGGACGGAGTCCGTGGCGGCCACGCTGCGGTACGACCGCGAGGACCCGTACGCCGTGAGCATGGCCTTCCCGCCACCCGCCACCCTGGAGGGCGTGGAGGTGTCGTGGGCGTTCGCGCGCGAGCTGCTCGTCGAGGGCGTGGACGGCCCGGCGGGGGTCGGTGACGTGCGGCTGCGCCCGTACGGCTACGACCGCACGGTGGTGGAGTTCCACGCGCCCGAGGGGGTGGCGGTGGTGCACGTCCGGACGGAGGAGCTGCGCACCTTCCTGGAGCGCTCGCAGCACCTGGTGCCGCGCGGGCGCGAGCACCAGTACCTGGACTGGGACGAGGACCTGGCGCAGCTCCTGGAGGAGCACCCCTAATTCGATTGCGGCCCTCCGCCTCCCGGTCGTAGCGTTTCGTCCTGGCCCTGTTGTCACCCTGATCGGAGAAGGCCGTTGCTTCGCTGAGGCTCGAGACACCGTGCCGCGCGTGC
The DNA here is from genome assembly GCF_040302485.1 of Streptomyces sp. NPDC126499. Taxonomy (NCBI): domain Bacteria; kingdom Bacillati; phylum Actinomycetota; class Actinomycetes; order Kitasatosporales; family Streptomycetaceae; genus Streptomyces; species Streptomyces sp. NPDC126499. The sequence continues at coordinate 199,307 of NZ_JBEOUO010000005.1, forward strand.
CGCCCCGCCGCGTGTGCCGTCGTCGACCTCGGCGTACGAGCGCTGCTTCCGTTCCGGTCCGTTCCCGGCCTCTCCGGCCGCCCCGGCCCTTCCGGTCTCCGCGCGCGCCCCGGTGTCTCACGCGATGCCCTTGCCCACGTCGCGCAACCGGGAGGCCCCTATGGCGACTCGCCCCACCTTCATCACCTGCACGTCCCTCTCCTTCTCCTGGCCCGACGGGACCGGAGTCCTCGACGACTTCCGACTGGCCGTCGGCCCCGGCAGGACCGGCCTCGTCGGTCTCAACGGGGCGGGGAAGTCCACCCTGCTCAAGCTGATCGCCGGCGAGCTGACCCCGTCGGCGGGCACGATCCGCGTCGCCGGGGAGGTCGGCTATCTGCCGCAGAACCTGGTGCTGCGCACGGCCCTGCGGGTCGACCAGGTGCTCGGCATCGACCGGACCCGGGCCGCGCTGCACGCCATCGAGGCGGGCGACACCGCCGAGGAGCACTTCGCGGCCGTCGGCGACGACTGGGACGTGGAGGAGCGGGCCCGGGCCGTGCTCGACCAGCTCGGGCTCGGTCACATCGGGCTCGACCGCACGATCGGCGAGGTCTCGGGCGGTGAGTCGGTGCTGCTGCGGCTCGCCGCCCTGCTGCTCGCGCGGCCCGATGTGCTGCTGCTCGACGAGCCGACGAACAACCTCGACCTGTACGCGCGGCACCGGCTCTACGAGGCGGTGGACGCCTGGCCGGGCGTGCTGGTCGTGGTCAGCCATGACCGTGAACTCCTGGAGCGCGTCGACCAGATCGCCGATCTGCGGGACGGCGAGGTCGCCTGGTACGGCGGCAACTGGTCCGACTACCAGGCGGCGCTCGCGACCGAACAGGAGGCGGCCGAGCGGATGGTGCGGGTCGCCGAGGCCGACGTCCAGCGGCAGCGGCGCGATCTGGCGGACGCCCAGATGAAGTTGGCGCGCCGCAGGCGCTACGGACAGAAGAGCTACGACAACAAGGTCGTGCCGAAGATCGTCGCCAACAACCGCAAGGCCGCCGCCGAGGTGTCCTCGGCCAAGCACCGCGCGCTGCACACCGAGCGGCTCGCGGAGGCGCGCTCGCGCCTCGACGCGGCGGTGGAGGCGGTACGGGACGACGACGAGATCCGCATCGAACTGCCCCGCACCACCGTCCACCCGGGCCAGGACGTGCTGCTGCTGCGCGACCTGGAGCTGCCGTACGGGGCGCGGGTGGCGGGCGGCTTCGAGCTGCGCGGGCCGGAGCGGGTCGCGCTCCTCGGCCGCAACGGCGCCGGGAAGACGACCTTGCTGCGGACGATCGCGGGCGAGCTCGCCCCGGTCGCGGGCGAGGCGGTGGCGCACGTCCCGCTGCGCTTCCTGCCGCAGCGGCTCGACCTCCTGGACGACGGGCTGAGCGTGGTGGAGAACGTGGCCCGGTTCGCTCCGGCGGCGACGCCCAACCAGATCCGGGCGCGGCTCGCCCGGTTCCTGTTCCGGGGCGCCCGGGCGGACCGTCCGGCGGGCACCTTGTCGGGCGGTGAGAGGTTCCGCGCGACGCTGGCGGCGCTCCTGCTGGCCGAACCGGCTCCGCGGCTGCTGATGCTGGACGAGCCGACCAACAACCTGGACGCGGCGTCGGTACGGAGCCTGACGGCGGCGCTCGACGCGTACGAGGGCTCGCTGATCGTGGCGAGCCACGACGTCCCGTTCCTGGAGTCGCTGGGGATCACCCGCTGGCTGCTGCTCGACGGCGAGCTGCGGCCGACGACGGCCGAGGCCGTGCGGGCAGGGCTCGGGGCGGGAGCGGCGGTGGAGTGACCGACCTCCAGCGTGCCCTCCGCGGCGAGGCCGAGGCCGCCGAGGACCGGCCGCGTCTGCTCTGAGTAGCCACCAGGTCACGCGGGAAAGGGGAAGCGGGGTGCCCCGTCCGCGTGACCTGGATCTCTCTCACCCGTACGGGAGCTGGGGTCATAACGGAACGTAACCGGACATCGCCGAGACGGGCTTGGCCAGCCTCTTACGGGGCCTTAACCTACGGTCTCGTAACCTACGAATCCGTAGGTAATTGACGTATGCCCTTCCTCCGTCCCCCAGGAGTTCCCTTGACGCTCACCTCTCCCCATCTCGGCAGTTCGGCAGGGTGGACCGACGCACGGCTCCTGTACGCGTTGGAGGAGGTCGTCGAGAAGGAGCTCAACCGGCATCTGAAGGTCACCAAGGACTGGATGCCGCACGAGTACGTGCCGTGGTCGGACGCCCGGAACTTCCCCGGTTTCTTCGAGGACGGCGAGGCCTGGGACCGCTCGCAGTCCAAGGTCACCGACGTCGGCCGGATCGCGCTCGTGGTGAACCTGCTCACCGAGGACAACCTGCCGAGCTACCACCACGAGATCGCCACGCTCTTCGGCCGCGACGGCGCCTGGGGCACCTGGGTGCACCGCTGGACCGCGGAGGAGGGCCGGCACGGCATCGTCATGCGCGACTACCTGCTGGCCTCGCGGGCGGTCGACCCGGACGAGCTCGAGCGCTTCCGCATGGCCCACATGAGCGAGGGCTTCGAGTCCGACAACCGTCACTCGATGCTGCACTCGATCGCTTACGTGGCCTTCCAGGAGCTCGCGACCCGCATCTCGCACCGCAACACCGGCCACCAGTCCGGCGACCCCGTGTGCGACCGCATGCTCGCCCGCATCGCGCTCGACGAGAACCTGCACATGGTCTTCTACCGCAACCTGCTGGGCGCGGCCTTCGAGCTCGCTCCGGATCTGACGATGCAGGCCGTGCGGGACGTCGTCGTCAACTTCCGCATGCCCGGTCACGGCATGCCGGGCTTCGAGCGCGCGGCGGCCCAGATGGCGATCGGCGAGATCTACAACCTGCGCATCCACCACGACGACGTGCTGCAGCCGGTGCTGCGCTTCCTCAAGGTCCTGCAGATCGAGGGCCTCGGCCCGGAGGGCCTGAAGGCGCAGGAGGAGCTGGGGCTGTACATGAACGGGCTGGACGGCGAGGCCGCCAAGTTCGACGAGCGGCTCGCGGCGCGCAAGGCGCGGATGGAGGCCCGCAAGGCCGGCTGACGGCCGCAGGTGAGCCCTGGGGCGGGCGCGGCGACCCTGGAGGGGCCGGCGGCCCGTGGGGCGGGCGCGGCGACCCGGGAGGCTGGACCGGTGAGCCCGTGGGGCGGGCGCGGCGACCCTGGAGGGGCCGGTGGCCCGTGGGGCGGGCGGGTTCAGCCCCGGCGCCGCTTCAGCTTGATCCGCTCCTTCTCCGAGAGGCCGCCCCACACCCCGAAGCGCTCGTCGTGCTTCAGCGCGTACTCCAGGCACGCGACGCGCCCCTCGCACGCCCCGCACAGCTGCTTCGCCTCACGGGTCGAGGAGCCGGGCGCCGGGAAGAAGAACTCGGGTCCGGCCTGGGCGCACAGCGCGTCCTGCTGCCAGGAGAGGTCGGGGGTCATGAGGGCCTGCGGGGCGGAGGGCATCGTGTCGGTCTGCATGGAACCAGACTGGCCGGGTGGCCTAAACGCGCCATCAACGTCTGCTCAACGCGGCGCGCCGGGATCGGTGCGCCTGTTTCGGCCAGGCCACGGACCCCACGGCTCCGTGCGCGGCGACTGTCCGCACGGTCGTGCGGACAGTACGATGGCGGCATGAGCGGCAGCACCAGAACGGACGGGCGCGTCGAGCGCGGCAACCAGACCCGGCGACTCGTCCTGGGCCGCACGATGCACATCGCCTCCGTGGAGGGCCTGGAAGGGCTGTCGCTCGGCCGGATCGCCACGGAGCTGGGGCTGAGCAAGAGCGGGGTCTTCGCCCTGTTCGGCTCCAAGGAGGAGCTTCAGCTCGCCACCGTGCGGGCGGCGACCTCCGTGTTCGTCTCCGAGGTCGTCACACCGCTGGCCGACCTGCCGCCCGGTCCGGGCCGGGTGTGGGCGCTGTGCCGCAACTGGCTCGCGTACTCGTCCGGGCGGACCTTCGAGGGCGGCTGCTTCTTCTACGCGGTCTCGGCGGAGTTCGACGCCCGCACGGGCCCGGTCCACGACGCCGTGGCGCAGTCCCGCCGCGACTGGCTGGCCTATGTGGAGCGGACGATCGAGGAGGCCCGGCTGGCCGGCGGCTTCGTGGCGGACGTGGACGCTCCGCAGCTCGCCTTCGAGATCATCGCCCTCATGGAGTCGGCCAACGCCCAGTCCGTCCTGCTCGGCGACACCTCCGCGTACACGCGGGCCGAGCGGGGCATCGCCCGGCTGCTGCGGGCGGAGGCGACCGCCGGGGGGCGCGAGGAGATCGGCGCCCCGGCGGGGTGAGTCAGCGGGCAGCGGCGCCCGGCACTGCGGTCGCCGCGGCCGGCTCGACGCCGCCCTCGCGCTCGGCGCGCTCCTCCGTCATGAACTCCACGGCCTGCGCCACGACCTGATCGTCCATGAGGATCCGCCGGTGGCCGAGTCCACGGGTGACCACCAGCCGGGCCCGCTCGCCGTGCGCGCGGGCGAGGAAGCGGGCGTGGGCCATCGGGACCATCTCGTCGGTCTCGTCGTGGAACAGCAGGACGGGCGCGCCGAGGTCGCCGGGGTGCCAGTCCGCGTCCAGCCGGCCCCAGATCTCCGGCTCGCCCGGCGCGAGCCGGCGCTCGACGTGGCGGCGCATCGCCCGCATGGTGCGACCGGTCAGGCCGAAGGCGCCCTGGAACCAGTCGGTGAGCAGGGTGAAGGAGCCGACGCCGGAGATCCCGACGAAGCGACCGGCGCGCACCCCGTCACGCAGCGCGAAGAGGGCGGCGAGGACGCCGAAGGAGTGCGCGAGGACGGCCTCGAAGTCACCGTGCCGGGTGTGCAGCTCCCGGATGATCGCGCGGTATTCGATGATGTTGGAGGCGCGGCCGGGTGCGTCCCCGTGGCCGGGGGCGTCGAAGGCCACGGGGCTGTAGCCGCGGTCGAGCAGGGCCTCGGCGAAGGCGGCCAGGCGCGAGGCCCGTGAGGACCAGCCGTGGACGAGCAGCACCGGCCGTCTCCCGTCTCCCCACGCGTAGACGACGGCCTCCTTCCCGCCCACCCGGATGCGGTCGACCCGGGCGGTGGCCATGAGGTTTTCCTCGGCCGGCCTGAGCCGCGCCCGGCCGGCGGGGCGGACGAAGAGGTGGAAGGCGGCGCGCCCGGCGGGGGCGGGAGCGACGCGGGCGGCGGCGTTGAGCGCGGTGCGGACCAGCAGGGCCTTCGGAAACATGCCGGATCTCCTCGATCGTCCTCGATACGAGAAAATGCTAGCACGACCGTTCGTGTTGTTTTCAGACCGGACCGATCGCCCCCACACCAGCCCCCTACTCCTCCTTCCCCTCCTTCTTCGCGCGGCTCGGCTGCACCCGCTTCGGCTCGCCGGGCATCTTCGGGTACTCCGGCGGATAGGGCAGGTCGCCGAGACCGTGCTCCGCCTCGTCCCGGCGGGCCAGTTCGAGCAGGGACTCCAGGCTGAACCGCTCGTCGTCCATGTCCGCGTGCACGTCGCCGTGTTCGGCGTACCGGGCCGGCATGGTGCGGATGTCGAAGTCCCGCGGCACCGCGTCGTCGACCTCGTCCCAGCGCAGCGGCGCGGAGACGGGGGCGTGCGGGTGCGGGCGTACGGAGTAGGCGGAGGCGATGGTGCGGTCGCGGGCGGTCTGGTTGTAGTCCAGGAAGATCCGCTGCCCGCGCTCCTCCTTCCACCACTTGATGGTCACGCGCTCCGGCATCCGCCGCTCCAGCTCCCGGCCACAGGCGATGGCGGCACGTCTGACCTGGGTGAACGTCCAGTTCGGCAGGATCGGCACGAAGACGTGCAGCCCGCGTCCGCCCGAGGTCTTGGGCCAGCCTCGCAGCCCGTGCTCGTCCAGGATCGCGCGGAGTTCGTGGGCGGCGCGGACGGCGTCGGCGTAGTCGGTGCCGGGCTGGGGGTCGAGGTCCAGACGCAGTTCGTCGGGGTGGTCGGTGTCGTCACGGCGTACCGGCCAGGGGTGGAAGGTGACGGCCCCCAGGTTGGCGGCCCACAGGACGGCGGCCGGTTCGGTGGGGCACATCTCGTCGGCCGACCGGCCGCTGGGGAAGGTGATGTGGGCCGTCGGGATCCAGTCGGGCAGGTACTTGGGCGCGCGCTTCTGGAAGAAGGACTCGCCTGTCACGCCGTCGGGGTAGCGCTCCAGGGTGGTCGGCCGGTTCCGCAGGGCGCGGGTGATGCCCTCGCCGACGGCCAGGTAGTAGTGCACCATGTCCAGCTTGGTGTAGCCCGTCTCCGGGAAGTACACCTTCTCCGGGTTGGAGACCCGTACGGTCCGGTCGCCGACCTCGAGCTCCACCGCTGCCGCCTTGCCTGCCATGCGGGTCAGCCTAGGGCTCGCCGACAACTCGCGCATACCGGACAATCACCCCATGGACCTGCCGGTGATGCCGCCCGTGAAACCGATGCTCGCGAAATCCGTGAAGAAGATCCCGCCGGGCATGCAGTACGAGGCCAAGTGGGACGGCTTCCGTGCCCTCGTCCACCGGGACGGCCCCGAGCTCTTCATCGGCAGCCGCACGGGCAAGCCGCTGATGCGCTACTTTCCCGAGCTCGCCGAGGCGTTCGCCGACCGGCTGCCCGAGCGCTGTGTGATCGACGGGGAGATCGTGATCGAGCACGACGGCCGGCTCGATTTCGACCGGCTCACGGAGCGGATCCATCCGGCCGCGTCCCGGGTCCGGATGCTGGCGGAGACGACGCCCGCCCGGTTCGTCGCCTTCGATCTGCTCGCCCTCGGCGACGAGTCCTTCCTCGACACGCCGCTCGCCGAGCGGCGTGTCGTCCTGGAGAGCGCGCTCACCGGGGTCCGGCCCCCGGTCCACCTCGCCCCGGCCACCACCGACGTCACCGTCGCCGAGCACTGGTTCGAACAGTACGAGGGAGCCGGCCTCGACGGCGTGATCGCCAAGCCGCTCGACCTGCCCTACCGGCCGGACGCGCGGCTGATGTACAAGATCAAGCACGAGCGCACGGCCGACGTGGTCGTGGCCGGATACCGCCTCCACAAGAGCGGGCCGGTGGTCGGTTCGCTGCTGCTCGGCCTCTACGACGACGGAGGCGTCCTCCAGCACGTCGGCGTGTGCGCGGCCTTCACCGCGAAGCGGCGCGCCGAACTGGTCGAGGAACTGGAGCCGCTGCGCATGGACCCGCCGGACGGGCACCCATGGGCGGCCTGGGCGGACGAGGCGGCGCACGAGTCCTCCCGCCTCCCGGGCGCGCAGAGCCGCTGGACGGGAAAGAAGGACCTGTCCTGGGTGGCGCTGCGCCCCGAGCGGGTCTGCGAGGTGGGGTACGACCACATGGAGGGCGACCGCTTCCGGCACACGGCCCAGTTCAAGCGCTGGCGGCCGGACCGCACACCGGAGTCCTGCGGGTACGCGCAGCTGGAGGAGCCCGTCTCGTACGACCTCGGCGAGATCCTCTCGTAGCCCCGCTCCCGCCGGCCGGTCGGCTGCCCGACGGGGCGTGTGGAGATCGTTCCCCACCGGCGGCGACGTGAGATGCCCCACATCGGGTTTGCGTGGCGATCGGCTCTTCTCGGCGTGTCGTTCGGGGAACTGACGGTCGATCGGATCCGCGCACCGCGTCGCACCTGCGGGAACGCCGGGCGCGTTCCCGCACTCGTCCGTACGCCTCGCCGAAGGCCGCGCGCCGCTGTTGCCCGGCGGTGACGGAGCCGTCGTCGAACCGGCACCGCCATCCGGTACGTATGGATACGTATGGAGGAGGGAAACCCTCTCGCCGCCCGCCAGACTCACAAGGACCGATCGTGATCGCCTCGCCCTCGCCCCTCGTCCCCGTGCCGATCCCCGACCGTGTCGCCGCGCTCATCGGTTCCTGCCTGCCGCTGCACGTGCTCCAGGCCGAGTTCGACGCCGACTGCGCGGCGCGCGAGGTCTACCGCTTCCGCGGGCCGCTGTGCGCCGAGGACCGGGCCGACCGCGAGCACGCCCTCGCCGCGCTGGCGCGGGCGAACAAGATCCTCGCCAAGCACCACCCCAAGCTCCCGGTCCGCCCCGGGTACTGATCCTCCGGCGCTCGGCCGTTCGGGGCACGGGCCCCGCGCCGGGTACGGACCCTCGGGGCGCTCGGCCGTTCGGGGCACCGGCCCCGCGCCGGGTACGGACCCTCGGGGCGCTCGGCCGTTCGGGGCACCGGCCGTGCCCCGCACCGGTTCGGGCGTACTCCGCATGCGGGACACGGGCGCCGGTGTGAGGCTGCCAGCGTGACCACCACCAGCGAAGCAGCGCCCGCGCCTCCCGCCGCCGAGCCCCCGGTGCTCGACAGCCGCCGTCGCAACGTCGTCTTCGGCACGATCATGCTCGGGGTGCTCCTCGCCGCGCTCGACCAGACGATCGTGGGCACCGCGCTGCCGACGATCGTCTCGGACCTCGGCGGCGGCGCCCACATGTCGTGGGTGGTCACCGCGTACCTGCTCGCGGAGACGGTCGCGACCGTCCTCGTCGGCAAGTTCGGCGACCTGTTCGGGCGCAAGGTGATCTTCCAGATCTCGGCGGTCGTCTTCATCACCGGCTCGTTCCTGTGCGGCCTCGCCACCAACATGACCCTGCTGATCGTCTGGCGAGGCCTCCAGGGCATCGGCGCCGGCGGTCTCATGGTCACCTCGATGGCGCTGATCGCCGATGTGATCCCGCTGCGCGAACGCGGCAAGTACCAGGGTGCGATCGGAGCGGTGTTCGGTGTCTCGACCGTGATCGGGCCGCTGCTCGGCGGTCTGTTCACCGATCACCTGAGCTGGCGGTGGGCGTTCTACGTCAACGTTCCCCTCGCGATCCTGGTCGTCATCGCCGCCGCCCGCGCCATCCCGTCCGTACGCGCCGCGAGCCGGCCCGTCATCGACTACCTGGGCATCGCGCTCGTCGCCGTCGGCTCCAGCGCCCTGATCCTCGCGACGAGTTGGGGCGGCAACGAGTACGCCTGGGGTTCCGGGGTCATCATCGGGCTCTTCGTCGGCGGCCTGGTGGCGCTGGCGCTCTTCTGCCGGGTGGAGACCCGGGCGGCCGAACCGATGCTGCCCATGCGGCTGTTCCGCAACCCGGTCTTCACCGTCTGCTCGGTGCTCAGCTTCGTCGTCGGCTTCGCGATGCTCGGCGCGATGATCTTCCTGCCGACCTACCTCCAGTACGTCGACGGGGACTCGGCGACGATGTCCGGCATCCGCACTCTCCCCATGGTCGCCGGACTGCTCATCGCCTCCGTCTTCAGCGGCAACGCCGTCAGCAAGACGGGCCGGTACCGGATCTTTCCCATCGCGGGCTGCCTCGTGATGGGCGTCGGGCTCTATCTGCTCTCCCTGATGGGTCCCGGGACCGGCAGCTGGCTGGAGTCGCTGTACATGTTCGTGCTCGGCGTCGGCATCGGGCTGTGCATGCAGGTCCTCACCATCGCCGTGCAGAACACCGTCGACTACGCGGACCTGGGCACCGCCACCTCGGGCGTCACCTTCTTCCGTACGCTCGGCAGCTCCTTCGGCACCGCCGTCTTCGGCACCATCTACGCCAACTCCCTGAGGCCCAACCTGACGGAGGGCGTCGCCGGTGCCTCGGCGGTCGCGGCGGACCTCGGCGTGGACCCGGGGGCCGTGGCCGTGGCCGCGCAGAGCCCGGCCGGCGTGCACGGGCTGCCGGCCGAGGTGGCGGCGCCGATCGTCGGGGCGTACGCCGACACCCTGCACACCGTCTTCCTCTGGACCGTGCCGGTCGCGGCCGTCGGCCTGGTCGTGGCGTTCTTCCTCAAACAGGTGAAGCTGCGCGACACCGTCCGCGCGTCCGCGCCCGACATGGGCGAGGGCTTCGCCTCGCCCACGACCAGCGGCGACTCGGCCAAGCTGCTCGAACTCGCGGTCGGGCGGATCGTCCGCCGCATGGGCTCCGACACCGCCCGGCGGATCGTCACCGCGTCCGACACCCGGCTCGACCCGGCCGGCGCCTGGGCCGTGATGCAGGTGGAGCTCTTCACCCGCCTCGTCGGCCACGCCAGCCTCGGCCTGATCGCGGCCGGCCGCCGGGTCCCGCCCGAGGTGTTGCTGCCGGTCTTCGACCGGATGGTCGACGAGGGTTTCCTCACCCGCGACGGCAATCTGCTGTCCCACACGCCGGCCGGGAAGCGGGAGGCCGACGTCATCGCCAAGGCGTGGAGCGACTGGCTCAGCGACCGCCTGGAGCGGGAGAGCGGGCGGCCGAGCGGACCGGAGCTCAGGGCGGCGACCGATGCCATCGCGAAGAAGCTGATCGCTGAGGACCTGGCGCAGGGGCTGCCGGAGGCGGGGCGGGAGAGGGTGGGCGCGGCGGTGCGGTGATCGGATCCGATATCCAGGATCCGGGATATCGGATCCTGGATATCGGATCTGGATATTGGATCCCGGATATTGGATCCAACCTTCCCGGTCTCAGTTCAGGAACTCCCCGTCCACGTACACCCACGCCCCCTCGTGCCGCGCGAACCGGCTCCGCTCGTGCAGCTCTCCCGGCACCCCGCCGTGCGTGAAGCGGGCCCGGAAGGTCACGGTGCCGTGCTGGTGGAAAGCGGTGCCGTCGCCGGTCTCCTCGATGTCCAGACCGGCCCACCGCATCGCGGGGTCGAAGTCGACCGCGCCGGGCCGCGTCTCCGGCGCCCAGGTGCGCAGCAGATAGGCCTCGTCGCGGACGACGAAGGCGCTGTAGCGCGAGCGCATGAGCAGCTCGGCGGTGGGCGCGGTGGCGGGTCCCGTGTGGAAGCGTCCGCAGCATGTGCCGTACGTGGCGGCGAGCCCGCAGGGGCAGGCGGAATCGGCGGTCACCGCGGGCGTGGAGGCGGATGCGGAGGAAGGTGCGGACGTGCGGGTGGAACGGGCGGGGCGAGCCTTGCGTCGGGACATGGCCCCATTGTCGCGCGCCGCCACCGCCCGCCCCGCCGAGGCGCCCGTCAGCGCGGGTCGCGCCACATGCCCCACAGCACCGGGCCGCCGCCCGGGAGCTCGAACTCCTCGCGCACGGTGAAGCCGAAGTGCTCGTAGACGGGGAGGTTGGCGGCCTTGGAGGACTCCAGGTACGTGGCCTGGCCGGCCGCGTCGGCCTTCGCCAGGCCCGAGCGCAGCAGGGCGGCGCCCTGGCCCGTGCCCTGGGCCGCCGGGTCGGCACCGATGAGGGCCAGGGACCAGTGAGGCTCCCGCGGGGTGTGCGCGGCGGCCGTCTCGACGGCCTCCTTGAACAGGCCGGCACGGTCACCGAGGATGCCGATGAGCTCCTGGATGGTCTCCGCGTCGGGGACGGCCTTCTCCTGCGCGTCGGCCGGCACCCAGAAGGCCGCGGCGGCGGCGGTGCGCTCGCACACCCCGTTCCGGAGGTACTGGCGGGTGAAGAGGGTGGAGAAGTAGCGGCCCAGGGTCGCCTCGCGAGAGGCCTCCTCGGGGAAGAACCAGCGCATCATCGGGTCGTCGTCGAAGGCCCGGGCCAGCGTGTGGCTGATCGCCGGGGCGTCCTCGAGCACTGCCGTCTTCGGCAGGTTGGTTATCGCCATGCGGACATTCTGCCCTCAAACGATCTTGGACGGCCGCCGGGGGTCCTCCGGTCACTCCGTCCCGAACCAGGACTCCGCGAGCGCGTGCAGGCGGCCCTCCCCCGCGACGCCGAGCTCGCGCAGGTACCAGGCGAGGTCGCTGTACACATGGAGCAGGGTGTACGCGAGCACGGTGGACGGCTCGGCCGTACGGCCGTACGCGCGCGTGAGGCGGGCCATCAGGGCCGGGTCGCCGCGGGTGACGAAGACGCCGACGCCCACGAAGTCGTAGGCGGCGTCGCCGATCATGGCGGGTTCGAAGTCGAACAGGCCGGTCAGCCGCCAGCCGTCGGGATCCACGAGGAAGTGCTGCAGCATGACCTCGGTGTGCAGCAGGCAGGGCCTCGGGGCGCGCGGCAGCGCGACGGAGGCGAGGAAGTCCGGTATCTGCTCCAGCCACGGCTGCGCCAGTCCCCGCTCGCGCTGCCGGGCCACGGCTCCCGCCCGCTGCCGGTCGACGAAGGCCCCCCAGTCCCCCGGCCCGAGGACGTCGCCCAGCGGCCCGGGATCGAGGGCGTGCAGCGCCGCCAGTGCCTCGCCGATCTCGGTGACGAGCCGTTCGCGGTGCTCCCGGGGGACGCGGTCCCAGACCTGGGCGAGGTTCTCGCCGGGGAGCCGGGACATCAGGACGTACCGCCAGCCGTTCTCGTAGGCCCCGGCGGCCCGCACCTCCGGGGTGCGGACCGGCAGCCTTCCCTCGACATGGGCGAGGACCCGGCCCTCGGCGACGCCGTCAGGGGCGGCGGCCCCCGGGAAGAGCTTGAGGACGTGCCGGTCCCCCACCGCGTACACCGGCTGCGAGCCGTCGGGGAAGCGGGTCAGCGGCGCGCCGGCGAGGCCGAGGCGCGCGCAGAGGTCTTCCGCGCCGGGGCGCATGACCGTCTCGTCGGGGACGATCGCGTCCCATTCCTCGTCCGTCTCCACCGAGGGCAGCATGATCGCCACCGTAGGCGGCCCGCCCGACGACGTACAACGGTTTTCGCCGCGATGGGCCCCGTCAGGGCCGGTAGCGCAGCGGATGCCCCTCCGGCACCTCCACCACCGCGATCCGTACGCCGTCCGGGTCGGCGAGCCACATCTCGATCAGGCCCCAGGGCTCGGTGACCGGTTCGCGCAGCACGCGCGCGTCGGTGCCGCGCAGTTCCTCGCGGGCCGCGTGGACGTCCGCCACCTGGAGCCAGAGCCGGAGTTCGGGCTCGGGCGGTGTGGTGGCGGCGCGGCCGGAGAGTTCGAAGAAGCCGCCGCCGAGGAAGTAGACGGTGCCGCGCTCCGGACCCGTGCCGAACTCACGGTAGACCGCAAGGCCGAGCGTCTCGCCGTAGAAGCGGCGGGAGCGCTCGGGGTCGGTCGGGCGGAGCAGGATCCTGCTGCTCAGTACGTGCATCCGAGTAGCGTACGAGCATGAAACTGACGATTCTCGGAGGCGGCGGATTCCGGGTGCCGCTCGTGTACGGCGCCCTTCTCGGCGACCACGCCGAGGGGCGGGTCACCCACGTCACCCTGTACGACCTGGACGCCGGGCGGCTGTCGGCGATCGCCCGGGTGCTCGCCGAGCAGGGCGCGGGGGTGGCGGACGCGCCGGAGGTGAGCGCGACGACGGATCTCGACGAGGCGCTGCGCGGCGCGGACTTCGTCTTCTCCGCCATCCGGGTGGGTGGTCTGGCGGGCCGGGCGGCCGACGAGCGGATCGCGCTGGCCGAGGGTGTGCTCGGCCAGGAGACGGTGGGCGCGGGCGGTATCGCGTACGGGCTGCGGACGCTGCCGGTCGTGACGCACATCGCCCGGCGCGTCGCCGAACTCGCGCCGGACGCCTGGGTCATCAACTTCACCAACCCGGCCGGCATGGTCACCGAGGCGATGTCGCGGATCCTCGGCGACCGGGTGGTCGGCATCTGCGACTCGCCGGTGGGGCTCGGCCGCCGGGTGGCGCGGGTGCTCGGCGCGCACCCGGACGAGGCGTGGATCGACTACGTGGGCCTGAACCACCTGGGGTGGCTGCGGGGGCTCAAGGTCGGCGGACATGACATACTCCCCCGGCTCTTCGAGGACGACGCCCTGCTCGGCTCCTTCGAGGAGGGGAAGCTCTTCGGCACGGACTGGCTGCGGTCGCTCGGCGCGGTCCCCAACGAGTACCTGCACTACTACTACTTCAACCGCGAGGCGGTGCGGGCCTATCGGGAGGCCGAGCGGACGCGGGGCGCCTATCTCCTTGACCAACAGGCCGGTTTCTACGAGGAGATGGGCAAGCCGGATGCCCCGCCCCTCGACACCTGGCAGCGGGTGCTCGCGGACCGGGAGGCGACCTACATGGCGCACAACCGGGAGGCCGCCGGGGTCGGCGAACGGGCCGAGGAGGACCTGGAGTCGGGCGGTTACGAGAAGGTGGCGCTGGCGCTGATGCGGGCCATCGCGCGCAACGAGCGGGCCACGCTGATCCTCAACGTACGCAACCGCCACACGCTTTCGGTCCTCGACGCGGACGCCGTGATCGAGGTGCCGTGTTTCGTCGACGCGGCCGGCGCCCATCCGGTGTCGGTGGATCCGCTGCCGTATCACGCGGTGGGTCTGGTGACGGCGGTGAAGGCGGTGGAGCGGGAAGTGCTCGCCGCGGCGGAGAGCGGTTCGCGGGCGGCCGCGGTGAAGGCGTTCGCCCTGCACCCGCTGGTCGACTCGGTGACGGTGGCCCGCCGTCTGGTCGAGGGCTACACGGCCGAGCACGCCGGACTGGCCTATCTGCGTCGCTGAGATGGACGGCTGACGAACATCTTTACGGCGTCGGGCGCGCGGCCTAGGCTCGCGCCCCATGACTTCACAGCGACGTAGGGGTGTTCGACGCGGAGTGGCCCGGCTCGTCGCGGGCTGTCTGCTGGCCGCGGGACTCGTGAGCACGGGTCCCGCGGCCGCCGGCAGTCCGGCCGTCCCGGAGACGGGCGGGGCGACCGTCGTGCCGGTCCAGACGACCGGTCCCGCCGACCGGCGGTTCAACCTGGTCGTCATGGGCGACGGTTACACGGCCGCGGAGATGCCCGAGTTCCGGGCGCACGTGGAGCGGCACCTCGGCATGCTGTGGAGCATCGAGCCGTTCGCCTCGTACCGCTCGTACATCAACGTGTGGGCGGTGGAGGTCCCCTCCGCCGAGTCGGGTGTGGACTGCGATCCGGGCCTGGACGCGCCGGCCCGTGACACCGCTCTGAACATGGGCTTCTGGGGCGGCTGCAACGCGGGCAGCGTGCAGCGGCTGCTCACGGTGGACAGCGCGCGGGCCGCCGCCCACGCCGATCTGGTGCCCGGTACGAGCCCGGCGAACCGGCAGATCGTGGCGCTCGCGAACAGCACCACCTACGGTGGCGCGGGCGGCAGTTACGCCACCGCGTCCGGCGGCAACGCGCTGTCCGCCCTCATCACCCCGCACGAGATCGGGCATTCGCTCGGCGGGCTCCAGGACGAGTACGACTACTACGGGCGCGGGGTGCCGGGCGGTGCGTACACCGGCGGGGAGCCGTCCTCCGCGCACCACACGCTGCTGACGGAGCGGCAGATGCGCGAGGCGCGTGCCAAGTGGTGGCGCTGGCTGGGTGAGGAGAGCGAGTCGGGCGGGGTGATCGGCCGTCACGAGGGCGGTCTGTACAGCACCACGGGCGTGTGGCGGCCCAGCCGGCACTCGATGATGAAGACCCTGGGCTACGCCTTCGACCAGGTGGAGCGCGAGGTCATGGTGCGGGCCATCTCGGCCAAGGTGGATCTGGTCGAGGCGCACACCCCGAACACGGCGCCGGTCGGGGCCGATCGGACGGTGTGGGTGGACACGCTGCACCCGGTGGGCGGTGAACTCGCCGTGGAATGGCGACTGGACGGCCGCCTCCTCGACACCCGGGGTGCGCGCACGGTCGACCTGCGGACCCTGGATCTGCCCCGGGGCCGTACGCACACGCTGACGGCGAAGGTCACGGACCCGACGCCGTTCGTGCGGGACCCGGCGGTGCGGGCGTCCGCCGCCCTCACCCGTACGGTGAGCTGGACGGTGAACCCCGCGCTGACCACCCGGGCGGAGGAGGTCGCGCCGGCCTTCACCGGGCACACCCCGACGGCCGCCCCGGTCGGCGCCCGGTCGGTGGTCCACGCGGACACCACCCATCCGGTGCGCGGGACGGTCGCCGTGCGCTGGCGGCTCGACGGGGAGACGGTGCCGAATCCGGGCAACGACCGTGATCTGGACCTGAGGTCGCTGCGGCTCTCCCCCGGCACCCACACCCTGACGGCGGACATCCCGGGCACCGGCGCGGAGTTGAGGTGGACGGTGGACGCGCTCGCCGCCTCCGCCGCGTACGAGCTGTCGCCTCCGCTGCGTACGGTGCGGCAACCGGGGCGGCCGGTGGAGTACGTGTACGACGGCGCCTTCACGATGCGGCTGACGGCGCGGGACGACCGGGAGGGCGCGGTGGTGAGCCAGTTCCGGGTGGACGGCGACGGCTGGTACACGTACTACGGCTGGCCGACGGACGCCTCGGCCCCGTTCCTCTTCTCGCCGTCCGGCACGGTGATCGACGGTCTCGTCTACGGCAAGCTGGGGCGGACGCGGGCGGTTCCCTGGGACGACGCGACGCCCGACTACGGGACGCACACGGTGGAGTACCGGACGGTGGACGCGGCCGGGAACGTGAGCCGGGCCAGGAGCTTTTTGGTGACGCTGGTCAGGCCGGAGTAGGAAGGCCAACGGGGAGGGGCCCGGCCCGACGGACAGGGGTCCAACACGAGGGGGGCCTAGCACGACGGGAAGGGCCCGCGGACGATTCCGCGGGCCCTCCGGCGTCGTTCGTACGGGTCGCGTCAGCGCTTGCGCCCGACCGCCGCCCAGCCCGGGATCGGGTCGTCGCCCTGGACCGGGACGGGCTCGCCCAGCTCGGGGTGCCACTCGGCGGTGAGGGACACGCCGGGCTCGACGAGGTCGAGGCCGTCGAAGAACGCGGCCAGCTCGTCGCGCGAGCGCGGCCGCAGGGTCAGGCCGCGCGCCTTGTACAGGGCGGCGGCCTTGGCGGCGCCTTCGGGATCGAAGTCGCCGGTGACGTGCGAGAGGACGAGGTAGCTGCCGGGGGCGAGCTTGTCGACGATCTTGGCGACCAGCTCGTAGGCCCCGTCCTCGTCGCCGACGAAGTGCAGCAGCGCGAGCATCGACAGAGCGATGGGCTGGTCGAAATCAAGGACCTTTCCGGCCCTTTCAAGGATGATCTCGGGCTCGCGCGCGTCCGCCTGGATGTACTCGGTGGCCCCTTCCGGGGTCGAGCGCAGCAGCGCGGCGGCGTGCGCGAGCACGATGGGGTCGTTGTCGCAGTAGACGATCCGGGACTCCGGCGCGGCCTCCTGCGCGATCTGGTGCAGGTTGGGCTCGGTGGGGATGCCGGTGCCGACGTCCAGGTACTGGCGTACGCCGTGGGCGCTGAGCCAGCGGATGGCGCGGTGCATGAAGGCCCGGTTGACGCGCGCCATGTCCCGGCCGCGCGCGTCGACGGTGAGGAGCTGGCGGGCCATCTCCTCGTCCACGGGGTAGTTGTCCTTGCCGCCCAGGAACCAGTCGTACATCCGCGCGGGGTGCGGCTTGCTGGTGTCGATCCGTATGCCGCTCGGTACGGATGCGGGGTCCTGTGTCATCGGCTCTCCTCGGCGGGACGAAAGGTTGCGCTGACGGCAAGAGTTACGCGATGTGAGGGGTGGGACGGAAGGGTCAGGTGAGCAGGAAATCAGCCTGACCTGATTTGGCCCCCTGGATGAATGCGGCGATCTCTCCGTGGGTGTAGATGAGCGCTGGTCCCTCAGGGTCTGCGGACTGTCGCACGGCGACTCTGCCGTCGGCCAGCTTCATGGCCTCCACGCAGTTGCCCCCGTTCCCGCCGCTCCACGGCTTGTGCCAGCCCTCGGCACCGAGCTCGGCGGCGGGCATGCCGTTGTATATGCGATCCATTCACAGCTCCTTGCGGAGATTCCGGAGAATCTCCTTCGTGCGTTGTGCAGTCGCGGCCTGGGCCGCCATGCGGTCCATGACCTCGAGGTGGGAGGCCACCTCGGGGCGAGCGTCGAGGTAGACGGCGCCGGTCAGGTACTCGCTGTAGACCATGTCCGGCAGTTCGGGCATGGCGAAGCGGAAGAGGACGAACGGTCCGTAGGTGCCGGGGTGGTGGCCGGACGCGAACTCCGCGATCTGCAGGGTGACGTTCGGCAGCTCCGACGCTTCGAGCAGCCGGTCGAGCTGGTCGCGCATCACTTCGGGCCCGTTGCCGACCGGTCGGCGGAAGACCGTCTCGTCCATGATCACCCAGAACTTGGGCGCGTCCTGTCTGGTGAGCAGGGACTGGCGCTCCATGCGGAGGGCTACATGACGGTCGATCTCCTCGGCGTCGTTGCCGCCGCCGACGGCCCCGCTGCGCAGGATGGCACGGGCGTAGTCCTCGGTCTGCAGCAGACCGGGGACGAACTGGGGCTCGTAGGCCCGGATGAGGCTGGCGGCCCCCTCCAGGCTGACGTACATGGAGAACCAGCCGGGCAGCACGTCGTGGAACCGCTGCCACCAGCCGGGGAGGTTGGCCTCCTCCGCGAGGGCGACGAAGCCCTCCGCCTCGGAGTCCGTGATGCCGTACGCCTTCAGCAGGAGCTGTACGTACGGAATCTTCAGCGCGACCTCGGCGGTCTCCATGCGCCGGATCGTGGCCGGGGCGACCCGCAGGATCCTGGCGGCCTCTTCACGCTTGAGGCCGGCCCGTTCGCGCAGATCCTGGAGACGCCTGCCGAGGACGACCTGTCCCACCGTGGGGGCGGACCGCGGCTCGCTCACTTAAGAAGACCTCCCCGACGCGCTGTTTCGACGAGTGTGCCATGAACACGGCCAGAGAGAACACAGCACTCTGCATTTTTCAGAGTGCCACTTGCCAAGTGTCCGACTCGGGAGCAGAGTATTCCGGTGAACCAGTACGCATGCCGTCGTGCGCTCCCGCGCGGAGGGATGTGTACGGCACTCCTGCCCACAGTTGTGAGGATCCGGTCGTGGCTTCTGGTAACGCGCACTCCTCAGGTCTCATGAGCCCTCGGGTCATGACCCAGCGCCCACGCCCCCACACCGGAGACCGCAGGTTCGCCTTCGAACTGCCCGCCCGCACCGAATCCGTCTCCCGCGCCCGCAGGCTCGCGGAGGAACGCCTCATCCTCTGGGGCTGCGGCCCCGACATACGCGAGACGGTCGCGCTCGTCGTCTCGGAGCTGGTCACCAACGCCGTCGTGCACACCGCGAGCGCCCGGTTCGTCTGCGAGCTGCGCGAGGGCGAGGAACGGTTGCGGATAGCCGTACGCGACGAGGGCGGCCCGGCCGGTCCGCGCATCCGCGACTGCGGCGAGGAGGAGCGCGGCCGCGGACTCATCCTGGTCGACGCCCTGGCCAGCGCCTGGGGCGCGGACCGCACCGGCCACGGCACCGCGCAGATCGTGTGGGCGGAGCTCGCCCACGGCATGGGAGAGCCGTGCTGAGGTCCATGGCGACGCTGCTGAGGGCCCGCGCGGTCGCGCCGGCCCCGCGCGCCCGCAAAAGCCCCGAGAACGGCCCCGCCGGCCCCCACTCCCCCGCCGCCCCCGTCGGTGAGACCCGCCTCTTCGTGCCGGTCGACCTGCCGACCACCCTGGGCTGCGACGCGGTGGGAGTGCCCGCCCGCTACGGCTTCCGCATCCTGTCCCGGCTGCCCGCGAAGGGCTGCGTGTACGCCGACAGCGACTGGTGGTGGTGGCTGGTCCCGTCCGGCTCCGACCTCGACCTGACCTGGCCGCTGCCCGCCTGCTACGCCCCCGGTGCCGTGATCCCCGACCGCCGGCCCCGGCTGATCCACCACCCCGACGGCGACTCCCCGTACACCCCGCCCATCCCGCTCTACCTGCTGGTCTGCCAGCTCACCGGGACCGCCCCGGCCTGGAACGTACCGCCGCAGGTGCGCAGCGCGCTGTGATCTCCCGTTCGTCGAACCCCCGTCGCTGATCTCCCGTCGCTGATCGTCCTCTTGTGATGGGCTTCTTGTGATCGGCCTCCGGGGGTGATCTCCCGCGCCGCGCGCCGTCGGGGCCGTAGGGTCGTGGCATGTTCTCCCCCGAGGGCCCCACACTCCGCGAGCTGACCCGGCAGGCGCTGTCGTCGGTCGAGCACGGCTACGACCTGCTCGCGAGGAAGTTCGACGCCACCCCGTTCCGCACCTCCGACCGCCTGCTCACGGCCGTCGCCGAGACCCTGGAACCGCTCGGGCCCTTCGACTCCGGCCTGGACGTGTGCTGCGGCACCGGTGCCGGGCTCGCGGTGCTGCGCTCGCTGTGCGCCGGACGGATCACGGGCGTCGACTTCAGCGCCGGCATGCTCGCCGAGGCCCGCCGCGCCCACCCCACCTCGACGCTCGTACGGGCCGACGCCCTCGCGCTCCCCTTCGCACCGGCCTTCGACCTGGCCGTCAGCTTCGGCGCCTTCGGCCACTTCCTGCCCGCCGACCAGCGCACCCTCTTCGCCGGGGTCCACGCCTCCCTGCGCCCCGGCGGCACCTTCGCCTTCCCCCTGCCGGCCCCGCCGCGGGTGGGCTCCGCCCCGTACTGGACGCTGTGGGGCTTCGACGCGGTGATGCGGGTCCGCAACGCGCTGTGGCGGCCGCCCTTCGTCATGTACTACCGCACCTTCCGCCTCGCCGACGTCCGCGCGGGCCTCGAGGACGCCGGCTTCCGCGTGGAGCTGCTGCCGGTCCGTCCGCTGGGATTCCGGGAGGACGGCAGCCCGCGCTGCCGGCTGGTGGTGGCACGGAAGCCGTGAACGTCACGCGGTGCGTGACACGTCCCCCTGAGCTCGATCAGTGCCCCGCCCGCTGGTCGAACCCGCTCCCCCCGCGCATGATGCCCCTCCCCGGCCCATACGAAAGAAGACCCCAGCTCAGCTGGGGTCTTCCACATGTGTCCGAGGGGGGACTTGAACCCCCACGCCCGATAAAGGGCACTAGCACCTCAAGCTAGCGCGTCTGCCATTCCGCCACCCGGACGAGGTGTGCTGCCGTCGTGGGTGTTCCCCGCGGCGACACGGATAACTCTACCAGGGGTTCGACGCGCCTTTCACCAGCGTTTCCCGTGGTCAGTGGGGGGAGCCGCTCCTCCGGACGGCGTACGGCGCGTACCGGCGCGGGTACGCGGAGTGGAGGGCGTGCGGGGCGGCGCGCGGGGCGGCGCCGCTCGCCGGGGGGCGGCGGCGCCTAGCCTGCGCGGGGTGACCTCTCTTCCTCCCCCGTCACCCGTGTACCACCGGCCGCGGATGCTGTCGCCGCTGCGGGAGCACCTGCGGGACACCTTCTGGTTCGCGCCGGTCGCGGCCATGGCGGCGATCGGCGTGCTGTGGTGGGCCTGCGCGGCTCTGGACACGGAGATCGTCGAGACGCTGCGGCAGGAGGGCGCGTACGACGAGATCGGCGACCTGGCCGGGATCGCCGAGGACGCGAAGACCGTCGTGACCACGGTCAGCTCGGCGATGATGACCTTCATCGGTGTCGTCTTCTCGATCTCCCTCGTCGCCGTCCAGATGGCGAGCGGGCAGTTCAGCCCCCGGGTGGTGCGGATCTTCGTGAGGAGCCGTATCACCAAGGCGACGCTCTCGGTCTTCCTCGCCACCTTCCTGTTGTCGCTGCTCGTCCTGACCTCGTACGAGAGCGAGACCGATCCCCGGCTCGTGACGGCCGTGCCGCTGCTGCAGTCGATCCTGACCCTCGCGATGGTGGGGCTGAGCCTGCTGCTCTTCCTGACGTACGTGAACGCCATGCTGCGGCTGATGCGGGTCGGGCACGTGGTGGACCGGATCGCCCGGGAGTCGTTCCGGGTGGTGGCGAAGACGCCGTGGTACGGGGGCGGGGTCTGCGAGCTCGGTCCGGTGACGGGGCAGGTGGTGCACCGGGGCCGGGCCGGGGTGCTGCGGGACGTGCACGTCGCACGGCTGGTGCGGGTGGCGCGGCGGCACGGGCTGGTGCTGCGGCTGTTGCCCCGGATCGGGGACTTCGTGGTGCCGGGGACGCCGATCCTGGCGGTGCACGGCGGGGCGGTGCCGAGGGGGCTCGCGTCCTCGGTGTCGGTGGGGATCGAGCGGACCTTCCACCAGGACCTGGGCTTTGGACCGCGGCAGCTCGCGGACATCGCCCTGCGGGCCCTGTCCCCCGCCGTGAACGATCCGACGACGGCGGTGCAGTGCCTGGACCGGATCGTGGAGTTCCTGGCGGCACTCGCCCACCGGCCGCTGGGCGCGGTGGCCTACCGGGACGGGCGCGGCGGCGGGGCGGTGCGGCTCGTGCAGGACGTGCCGGGGTGGGTGGACCTGGTGGATCTCGGGTTCGCCGAGATCCGGGGCTGCGCGGCGGGCAGTCCGCAGGTGTCGCGGCGGATGCTGGCGGGCCTTGACGACCTGCTGGCGCTGGTGCCCGAGGACCGCAGGGAGCCGCTGCTGCGGCACCGTGTGCTGCTGACGGAGCTGGTGGAGCGCACGGTGCCGCAGGCCGCGGACCGGGTCTTCGCCCTGGAGGCGGACCGTCAGGGGATCGGTTAGCGCTTCTCCCTGAGCGCGTGGAGGTGGGCGCTGGAGCGGCGGGCGAAGGAGAGGGAGTCCACGGGGTTGTCGCGTTCGGCCTGCCAGTGGTGACCGGGGCGGCCGTGGTGGGTGCGGGTGACCTCGGAGATGAAGCGCCGGTAGTCGATGTCGCCGTCGCCGACGTCGGTCATGCGGTAGCCGTAGGGGGCGGCGGAGTCGTCGCGCTCGCCGTCCTTGACGTGGAAGAGCGGGTAGCGGTGGGGCTGGGCGAGCACGTAGTCGAGGGGGTCGAAGGGGGCGGGGGTGCCGTCGGGGCGTCGGGAGTAGCGGTACTGGCCGACGTAGGCCCAGTAGACGTCCATCTCCAGGTGGACGAGCTCGGGGTCGGTCTCGGCGAGGAGGACGTCGTAGAGGCGGACGTCGGGGCGGTCGGTGGCGAAGGAGAACTCCTCGGAGTGGTTGTGCTGGTAGAACTTCATGCCGCGCGCCCTGGCGGCGGCGCCGAAGCGGTTGAACTCCTCGGCGCAGCGCTTCCAGCCGTCGACGGTGGCGCCGTAGCGCCAGGGCCCGGAGGCGGTGCCGATGTGCGGCAGGCCGAGGGCGGCGGCGTCGTCGAGGACGCGGTCGAGGTTCTGGGCGAAGGTGTAGGCCTTGGGGTCGGCGGAGTAGTAGCCGACGTGGCCGCCGATGCCGCGCAGTCCGTGGTCGGCGGTGAGGCGCTTGAGCTCGGCGAGCGTGATCGGGCCGGCCGTGCCCTGGGTGTAGCCGGCGAACTCGACCTCGTCGTAGCCGTAGCGCTGGAGCTCGGCGAAGACGGCGGCGAAGCCGAGGGTGGAGACCTTGTCCCGCAGCGAGTAGAGCTGGATGCCGAGGCGGCCGGCGGGCAGGACGGGGCGGCCGTGGCCCCGGCCGTCCTCGGCGGCGTCGGGGGCGGGGGCGGGAGCGGTGGCCTGGGCGGGGGTGGCCGTGGTGCCGAGGAGGGCGGCGGCGGTGGCGCCGGCGGCGACGCCGAGCATGCCGCGTCTGCTGAGGCGGTGGGAGAGCTCGGGGTCGGCGGGGTTCCTGCCGGAGGCGGACGGGGTGCGGCGGGTGCGGCTCATCTGTGGATAACTCCTTTGTCGTCTGTTTCGTCTGCTCTACTGGTCGTACGGGTCGGGCCGGGGTCAGGAGAGACCCGCGAGCCCGAGCAGCAGGGCTTTCACATCGGTGGCCGCGACGCGGCCGCTTATGGCGCGGGGGATGGAGCACACGATGAGCGGACCTTCGTCCTCGCTCGCGGGGAGGCGGCCATGGCTGCCGCGAAGAGCTGACGGATCGAGAGGCACGACCGCCATGCGGTAGCGCATGCCGAGCTTCTTGCGGGCCAGTGCCGTGGCCGCCCTGAGCCGTACGTACGGGTCGAGCGGGTCCATGAGCAGTTCGGCGGGGTCGTAGCCGGGTTTGCGGTGGATGTCGACGGTGCGGGCGAAGTCGGGGGCGTGGGCGTCGTCGAGCCAGTAGTAGTACGTGAACCAGGCGTCGGGATCGGCGACGGCGACGAGTTCGCCGGAGCGGGGATGGTCGAGGCCGTGTTCCTTCTTGCCGGTGTCGTCGAGGAGCCGGTCGATCCCGGGGAGTTTGGCCAGGGCCTCGCGGGTCGCGTCGAGGTCGGCGGGGCGCCGGACGTAGACGTGGGCGATCTGGTGGTCGGCGACGGCGAAGGCCCGCGAGGCCATGGGGTCGAGGTACTCCATGCCGTCCTGGGTGTGCACCTCCAGGAGTCCGGCGCGGCGCAGGGCACGGTTGATGTCTACGGGGCGGTCGGCGCGGGTGATGCCGTACTCGGACAGGGCGACGACGGTGCGGCCCTCGGCGCGGGCGGTGTCGAGGAGCGGGGCGAGGGCGGCGTCGAGCGCGGCGGCGGCGCGGTGGGAGCGCGGGTCGTCGGGGCCGAAGCGCTGGAGGTCGTAGTCGAGATGGGGGAGGTAGGCGAGGGCGAGGTCGGGGCGGCGGGTGCGCAGGACGTGGCGGGTGGCGTCGATGATCCAGCGGCTGGAGACGAGGTCGGCGCCGGGGCCCCAGAAGTGGAAGAGGGGGAAGGTGCCGAGAGCGGTGGTGAGTTCGTCGTGGAGTTCGGGGGGCCGGGTGTAACAGTCGGGTTCCTTGCGGCCGTCGGCGTAGTAGACGGGGCGCGGGGTGACGGTGACGTCGGTGTCGGCGCCCATGGCGTACCACCAGCAGATGTTGGCGACGGTGTAGCCGGGGTGGGCGCGGCGGGCGGCGTCCCAGAGGCGGTCGCCGTGGACGAGGCCGTTGTGCTGGCGCCACAGCAGGACGTCGCCGAGTTCGCGGAAGTACCAGCCGTTGCCGACGATGCCGTGTTCGGAGGGCAGGGTGCCGGTGAGGAAGGTGGTCTGGGCGGTGCAGGTGACGGCCGGCAGGACGGTGGACAGGGCGGCCTGGGAGCCGTCGCGGGCCAGGGCTCGCAGGTGGGGCATGTGGGGCAGCAGCCGCGGGGTGAGGCCGACCACGTCGAGGACGAGGAGGGGGGTGGGCGTCATGGGAGTTCCTTGAGGCCGAGGTCGGTGAGCAGGTCGCGGGCCAGGGTGAGTTCGGCGGCGATGCCGTCGGCGAGCCGGGCGCGGGTGCGGGGGCGCCGCTCGGGCGGGAGGGCCTGCCAGGTGTAGGTCTCGACCTCCAGGTGGCGGGTGCGGGGGGTGGGGCCGCCGACGAGCAGGGCGAGGGTGTCGCGCAGGACGGGGAGCGTGGAGGTGAGCGGCGGCTCGGGCGGGGCGTGCAGGGGGACGTGGAAGTGGGCGCGCCACGGGGTGGAGTCGGGCAGGGCGGCGCCCGCGAGGGCTTCGGGGAGGTCGTCGGTGCCGCGCAGGCCGGCGGCGGTGAGGGTGCGGGTCTGGTGGAGGAAGCGGGGTTCGTCGAAGGCGGCGAGGGCTCGGCGGACTTCGGGGAGATGGGGGTGTTCGGCGTGCAGGGCGGCGGAGAGCTGGGCCTTGGCGACGGGGATGCCGGCGGCGGTGAGGGCCGCGAGGGCGGTGTGCGGGTCTTCGAAGGAGGTGGCGAGGTGGCAGGTGTCGAGGCAGATCCCGATGCGGGGGCTGGCGACGGCGGTGAGCGGGGCGATCGCGTCGGCGACGGTCTCGACGGTGCAGCCGGGTTCAGGTTCGAGGCCGATGCGTACGGAGCGTCCGGTGAGTTCCTCCAGGGCGTCGAGGCGCTCGGCGAGGGTGGTGAGGGCGGTGTGGGCGAGGTCGGCGGCGCGGGTGTCGAAGGGGGTGCGCCAGGCGATCGGGAGGGTGGAGACGGATCCCTCGGTGACGTCGTCGGGCAGCAGGGCGGCGAGCAGCCGGGCCAGGTCGGTGGTGTGGGCGAGGCGTTCGGGGCGGGTCCAGTCCGGCTGGTAGACGCGGTGTTTGACTTCGGCGGCGCCGAAGCCCTCGTAGGGGAAGCCGTTGAGGGTGACGACTTCGAGGCCGCGCTGGTCGAGGGCGGCGCGCAGGGTGCGCAGGGCGGCCGGGTCGGACACCAGGGAGCTCGCGGCGTCGTGGGCGAGCCAGAGTCCGATGCCGAACCGGTCGCGGCCGAGGCGGCGGCGGACGGGTTCGCAGTGGTCGCGGAGCTGGGCGAGGACCCCGTCGAGGGTTTCGGCGGGGTGGACGTTGGTGCAGTAGGCGAGGTGGACGGTGGAGCCGTCGGGGTGGCGGAAGCGCATGGCCGGCTCCTCTCATTCCCCGCCGCGGAGGATCGAGTTGCCTTCGTGGAGGCCGCCGCTGCCGGTGGCGGGCGGGTCGAGGCGGAGGCGGCCGCTGAGGCCGTAGAAGGAGACGGGGTTGCGCCACAGGACCTGGTCGACGTCGTCCTCGGTGAAGCCGGCGGCGAGCATGGCGTCGCCGACCTTGCGGGTCTTCAGGGGGTCGCTGTGCCCCCAGTCGGCGGCGGAGTTGACCAGGACGCGCTCGGTTCCGTGCGCCTTGAGGACGGCGACCGTGCGGGCCTCGTCCATCTTGGTGTCGGGGTAGACGGAGAAGCCGAGCCAGGCGCCGCTGTCGGAGGCCTCCTTGACGGTGGTCTCGTTGAGGTGGTCGAGGAGGACCCGGCCGGGGTCGAGGGCGGACTCCTTGACCACGTCGAGGGTGCGGCGCAGTCCGGCGAGCTTGTCGCGGTGCGGGGTGTGGACGAGCGCGGGCAGCCCGTGGTCGGCGGCCAGCTGGAGCTGGGCGGCGAGGGCGTGGTCCTCGGCGGGGGTCATGGAGTCGTAGCCGATCTCGCCGACGGCGACGACGTGGTCCTTGGCCAGATAGCGGGGCAGCGCCTCGAGGACGGGCACGCAGCGGGGGTCGCCGGCCTCCTTGGGGTTGAGGGCGAGGGCGCAGTGGTGGGCGATGCCGTACTGGGCGGCACGGAACGGCTCCCAGCCGAGGAGCGAGTCGAAGTAGTCGAGGAAGGAGGCGGGCGAGGTGCGGGGCTGGCCGAGCCAGAAGGAGGGTTCGACGACGGCGCGGACGCCCGCGTCGTACATGGCGCGGTAGTCGTCCGTGGTGCGCGAGGTCATGTGGATGTGGGGGTCGAAGATGCGCATCAGGACTCCTCGGTGAGGGCGAGCACGCGGTGCAGATCGGTGGGGACCGGCCGGCCGGCGGCGGTGCGTTCGGCGGCGTAGTCGCGGAGCATCCGGGCGAGTTCGGTGTCCCCGGCGGCGCGCCGGGCGAGCCCGGCGACGGTGTCCACGGGTACGGCGGTGAACAGGCACTTGAGGACGGCGTGCCGCCACAGGTGCGCCGGGAGGTGGCGGGCTGCGTAGGGGCCGAGGGCGGCGGCGAGGAGGGTGGTGTCGTGGCTGCGCAGGGCGTCCTCGACGAGCGGAAGGGCCTCGGGTCCGGGGACGAGGGAGGGCAGGGCGAGGAGGACGGCGCGGCGTTCGGCGGAGCTGCCGTGCCGGTAGAGGCGGGACAGGGTCGGGGCGTCCGCGCGGGCCGCGGTCAGCAGGCGCAGCCGGGCGGTGTCGGCCTGCTCCTGGCCGCAGTGCCGGCCGGCGGCGGCGAAGTGCGTCTCCCAGACGGGGGCGCGGGCGGTGGCGTCGGTGACGGCGGCGGTGAGCCAGGCGCGGGCGGGGTCGGTCAGCATGCGGGGGCCTCCTGGCGGAGGTGGGAGCGGAGGAAGAGGAGGGAGCTGCGGGCGAGTTCGGGGCCGGCGTGGGAGTGGCGGGGCAGTTCGACGACCGTGAGGCCCGGGTAGCCGGCGGCGGTCAGTTCGGCGAGGGCGGCGAGGAGAGGAGCGAAGTCGATCTCACCGTCGCCGAACGGGAGGTGTTCGTGGACGCCTCGCCGCATGTCCTCGATCTGGAGGTGGTGGATCCAGGGCGCGGCGGCGCGCAGGCAGTCGGCCGGGGGCAGGGGTTCCAGGCACTGGCAGTGGCCGAGGTCCAGGGTGAGGCCGAGGACGGCCGGGTCCGGACCGCCGAGGAGGCCGCGGAGGTGGTGGAAGTCGTCGAGGGTGGCGAGGAGGTGCCCCGGTTCGGGTTCGACGGCGAGCGGTACGCGGGCGGTGGCGGCCGCCTCCAGAAGCGGGCCGAACGTGGCGGCGAGGCGTTGCCAGGCGGTGGGGGTGTCGGTGCCCTCGGGGGTGGTGCCGCTGAAGCAGTGGACGGCGTGGGCGCCGAGGTCTTCCGCCACGCGGAGCGCGGTGCGCAGGAGCCGGACGCGGGCGTCGGGGTCCGGGTCGAGGAGGGACGGGCCGTGCTTGCGGCGCGGGTCGAGGACGTAGCGGGCACCGGTCTCGACGGTGACGGTGAGCCCGAGCGCGTCGAGCCGGCGGGCGATCCGGGCGGTACGGGCGGGCAGGTCGTCGGCGAGCGGGTCGAGGTGCATGTGGTCGAGGGTCAGCCCGACGCCGTCGTAGCCGAGGTCCGCGAGGAGGGCGAGGGCGTCGTCGAGCCGGAGGTCGGTGAGGCCGTTGGTTCCATAGCCAAGACGGGGGTGGGTGGGAGTGGGAGTGGGGGTGGGGGTGGGGAGGGGGGCGGGGGCGGGGGAACCGGAGGGACCGATGGGGCCGGTGGAGCCGGTGGGGCCGGTGGGGCCGGTGGGGCCGGTGGGGCCGGTGGGGCCGGAGCCGGGGCGCGACACGACGGGGGTGCCGGTGGGGGCCGTGGGGGCGGTGGAGCCGGTCGGGCCGGAGCCGGGGCGCGACACGACGGGGGTGCCGGTGGGGGCCGTGGGGGTGGAGGAGCCGGTCGGGCCGGAGCCGGGGCGCGGCATCGCAGGGATGCCGGTGGGCCCGGTAGGGGCACTGGGGGCCGTGGGGGCGGTCATGTGGGGCTCACCTTCCGGGCGAGGGCGCGGGCGAGCGGGGCGAGGGCGAGGACGGTGAGCGCCGTCGCCGGGGCGCCGGCGCGGGCGGCGAGGGTGGCCTGGAGCGGGATGAGGGCACGGATGCCGGCGCCGACGGCCCGTTGGGTGAGGGGTGGCGAGGGGTTGAGGACGGCGTGGAAAAGGAAGGGGGCGGGAGTGCGGGCGTAGTCGGCCGCCAGCACCGCGGCGAGCGGCGACCCGCCGCTGCCGGCCGCCGCGGCGAGGGTGGAGGTGACGGTGAGCGCGGCGGCGGGGGCGGTCGCCGAGCCGCCCTGGGTCTCGTGCCGCGAGACGGCGGTGACGGCGTAGGTGTGGGCGCCGAGGAACAGCGCCGAGCCCAGGGCCCGGAGCCCGCCGCCGTACCGGCGACCCGTCGGCATGACGGCGGCCGGTGGCGGCGCCGTGCCAGGGCGCGGGTCCTTTCGAGGCGGCCCGGCGGCGGGGCGGAGGGTGTGGCGGGAGGCGGTCGCCGTGGCGCCGAGGAGCAGGTCGAGGGCGCGGGCGGTGGCCATGGCGGCGGGGCCGAGGCGGGTGTGCTTGAGGTGGAGGTCGTAGGACCAGACGGTGGCGGCGAGCGTTCCGGCCACGGCGAGCGGGGTCCGTCCCGCGCGGGCGGCGAGGGCGAGGCCCGCCAGGGTCAGGGTGGCGGAGGCGGCGAGGGCGGAGGCGGGGCGGACGCGGCCGGAGGGGAGCGGGCGGTGGGGGCGGTCGAGGGCGTCCTCCTCGCGGTCGGCCCAGTCGTTGAGGGCCATCCCGGCTTCGTACAGGCAGAAGGACGCCCCGATCGCGAGGAGCGTGCCCCGGTTCGGCCGGGCCCCCAGGGCCGCAGCTCCGGCGAGCGCGTCCCCCGGCACCGTGGCCAGCGCCGACACCCGCAGCAGTT
The DNA here is from genome assembly GCF_040302485.1 of Streptomyces sp. NPDC126499. Classification (NCBI taxonomy): domain Bacteria; kingdom Bacillati; phylum Actinomycetota; class Actinomycetes; order Kitasatosporales; family Streptomycetaceae; genus Streptomyces; species Streptomyces sp. NPDC126499. The sequence goes on from NZ_JBEOUO010000005.1 coordinate 228,675, forward strand.
CCGCCCAGGCCCCGACCCGGTCCCTCCGGGCGCCCGTCGCCCTCACCCGGGCGTCCCCCGCCCGGGCCTCCCCCGCCCGGGCCTCCCCCACCCCGGCCGGAACGTCAGGCGCACCGCGTACGGCGGATCCCGCACCGCGCGCGGCCAACCCCGCACCACGTACGACCGACCCCGCACCGCCGGCAGCGATCCCCGCACCACGTACAACCGACCCCGCACCGCCGGCAGCGGTCCACGCACCACGTACGACCGACCCCGCACCGCCAGCAGCGGTCCCCGCACCGCGAACGGCCAACCCCGCACCACGTACAACCGACCCCGCACCGCCGGCAGCGGTCCACGCACCACGCACGACCGCCCCCGCACCGCGCACGACCGCCCCCGCCCCCCTCAGCCCCGGCACCCACGCGGCGCCCCGGCCCGGCGCACCATCCGCCCCCCGCTCGCCGGGCCGCCCCGCGCGGGCCGACGACGTCGACCGCCCGGCCGGTGCCCCCCGCTCGCCGGGCCGCGCCGTGTGGTCTGCGGGCCCCGTCCCGCCACCCCCCTCCGTCAACCGCCCGGCGGGCCCCGCCGGCCAGCCCCATCGCGCCCGCAGCGAGCCCAGCCGGGCGTCCCCTTCCCCGCTCACCGGTCGTCCTCCCCCAGCCGGTCGGCGAACGCCAACAGTTCGGCGTACTGGTCGGCGAGGGCGGTCGGTGGGGTGCCGTCGGGGTCTTTGAAGTAGAAGGCGAGGGGTTCCAGGGGGCCGGTGAGGCCGCGGGCGTGGGCGCGGGCGGTGAGGCGGGCGAGGTCGAGGACGAGGGGCGCGGCGAGGGCGGAGTCGCAGCCCTGCCAGATGGTCTGGAGGACCATGCGGGAGCCGAGGAAGCCGTCGAAGGCGATGTGGTCCCAGGCGGTCTTCCACTCTCCGAGGGCCGGGACGTCGTCGATGTGGACCTGTCCTTCGACGCCGGGGCCGAGGATCTCGTCGAGGACGCGTTCCTTGCCCGCGTTCTTGGCGGCGGCCGCGGCCGGGTCGGCGAGGGCGGCGCCGTCTCCGCCGCCGAGGAGGTTGCTGCCGGACCAGGCCCGTACGGTGAGGGACCGCTGCCGGAACATCGGGGCGAGCACGGAGCGGAGCAGGGTCTGTCCGGTCTTGCCGTCCTGGCCGGCGTACGGCAGGCGGCCGGCGGCGAGGTCGGCCGCCAGGGCCGGGTGGCGCAGCCCGGTGGACGGGGTGAAGTTCACGTACGGGCAGCCGGTGCGGAGCGCGGCCGCGGCGTAGAGGGAGCTCGGTGGGAGCCCGACGCCCCCCGACGCCGGCTCCGTGGAAGCTACATTGACCACGACCACCCGCTCCAGGTCCAGTCCAATGCGGAAGTTCGTCAGGTCGGTGGCGAAGGCCGAGATCAGTTCGTCGTCGTTCCGGGTGTCGCCGGGCAGGGGGCCGCCTGGGCGGATGCGGGCGTCGGCGGCGGCGAGTTCGGCGGTGACGGCCGGTGCGAGGCCGGGTGGGAGGACGCCGGCGGCGGTGAGTTCCTCGGCGCGTTGGGGCAGCGGGCAGGTGGCCGTGTCGTGGCCGCCGAAGACGAGGGAGCCGAGCGGGGGCAGTCCGGCCTGGGCGAAGGCCGGGGTCTCGGTGACCATGCCGGTCGGCGGGTGCAGTCCGGCGGTGACGGCGGCGCAGCCGGCGACCACGGTGGTGGCGACGGAGCCTCTCGCTCCGATCAGCCAGACTCCTGTGCGCGCGGGGGTGGTGGGCACGGCTGCCTCCTCGGGACGGACGACCGATGGGGAACGCATGGGGAGGGGTGGCGGCGGGCGGGGGGTACGGCGCCTCCCCGCCCGCCGCCGGCCGGTGGGGAGCCGCTAGGTGGCGAGCTCCTTGACGCGGATGTTCCGGAAGGAGACCTGGTCCTCGGCTCCGTGGTTCTGGAGGCCGATGTGGCCGTCGGCGAGGCTGCGGGCCGGGTCGGTGTTGGTGAAGTCGTTGATCTTCACGCCGTTGAGGAAGACCTGGAGCCGTTCGCCCCGGACCCGGATCTCGTAGCTGTTCCACTGGCCGGGCGGCCGCAGGACCTGGTCGCGGGCCTGGAGGTCGGCGGACTTGAAGCCGTAGACGGCGCCGGTGGTGCGGTCGGGGGCGTCGCTGGCGTCGATCTGGATCTCGTAGCCGTTGTGGACGGCCGACCAGGGGTCGTCGGAGGCGGGGAAGCCCACGAAGATCCCGGAGTTGTCGTCGCCGTCCACCTTCCAGTCGAGGGTGAGGGAGTACGACCGGAACTCCTTGGCCTGGTACCAGAGCAGGCCCATGCCGCCGGTGGAGCGCAGTTCGCCGTCGACGACGTCGAAGCCGCCGGGGCCCGCCTGCTTCCAGCCTTCCCTGGTCTCGCCGTTGAAGAGGGTGCGGTAGCCGGTCTGGGGCCGGCAGTCGGCGCTGACCTGGCCGGTGGCGTAGCGCAGTCCGCCGAGGAGGTGCTGCCGGAAGGCGGGTTCGGTGTAGGACTCCTTGGTGTGGCCGCCGCCGGTGTAGAAGGACCGTCCGCCGCCGTAGGACTTGCACCAGGCGATGGGGTGGTCGCCCTTCATGGTGCCGCCGCTGTAGCTGGTCTCGTCGAGGGTGGCGAGGATGCGGGCCTGTCCGCGCGGGTTGGTGCGGTAGTTGTACCACTCGTCGGTGCGCTGCCAGGTGCCGTCGAGGTGGGCGGTGGCGGGGTGGTCGTGGTCCTCGACGCGGACGGTGGCGGGCTGGATGTGCGGGTGGGAGTGGAAGTGGGCGCCGACGAGGCCGCCGTAGAACTCCCAGTCGTATTCGGTGTCGGCGGCGGCGTGGACGCCCAGGTAGCCGCCGCCGTTGGCCACGTAGTTCTCGAAGGCGGTCTGCTGGTCGGCGTCGAGGACGTCGCCGGTGGTGGAGAGGAAGACGACGGCGTCGTAGCGGGCGAGGTTGTTCGTGGTGAACTGGCGTGGCTCTTCGGTGGCGTCGACGGTGATGCCGCTGCCCGCGCCGAGTTCCCTGAGGGCGGTGATGCCGGCCGGGATGGAGTCGTGGCGGAAGCCGGCGGTGCGGGAGAAGACGAGGACGCGCTTGGCGGTGCGGTCGACGGGGGTGTCGGAGAGGGTGAAGTCGTCGAGGTCGTAGAGGGCTCCGGCGCCGCCCTTGAAGACCAGGAAGAGTTCGGTGGTGCGGCGCGGTACGTTGCGCAGGGGCACGTCGACGTCCTGGAAGGTCTCCCAGCCGCCGGTGACGGGGACGGCCGCGGAGCCGAGGAGGGTGCCGGTGGGTGATCCGGTGCGGACCTCCAGGAAGCCTCCGGCGCCGCCGGAGGAGACGCGGGCGGTCAGCCTGGTCGATCCGGCGAGCTGGTAGGGCGCGAAGGAGATCCAGTCGCCGTCGTGGATGTCGCCGACGGTACGGCCGCCGTGTGCCTGGGTCTTGTCGTAGGTACGGATGCCGGTCTGGCGGTCGAAGTGCTCGGCCTGGCGGTGCCGGGGCTGGAGCTTGGCCTGGTCGCTGCCGGTGAGGGCGGCCTGGCCGCCGCCTCCGCCGTCGGTGTACTCGGCGTTGAAGACGCCGAAGATGTTGGCGTCGTCGTCGTGGCCGCCGTCGGAGTCGGTCCTGATGGTGCCCGTGCAGCCGTGGGCGGTGGTGACGGGGTGGCCGTGGCTGTCGTGGCCGAGAATGTAGGTGACCTTGACCTTGGCGCAGTCGATCGGTCCGGTGGCGCCGTCCTCCGGGTCGGTGACGGTCACCTTGAACGGCACCTCGTCGCCGAAGCTGAACAAGGCTCCGTCAGCGGGCAGTTCGAGGGTCACCTTGGGTGCGGTGTTGCCGACGACGACGCGGACGGAGGCCGAGCCGGTGCGGCCCGAGGGGTCCTTGGCGGTGACGGTCGCGGTGTAGGTGCCGTTCTTGCGGTACGTGTGGGTGGGGTGGGCGGCGGTCGAGGTGCCGCCGTCGCCGAAGTCCCAGGTGTAGGTGAGGGCGTCGCCGTCGGCGTCGGTGGTTCCGGCGGAGGAGAAGGCGACCCTGAGGGGTGCGACGCCGGAGGTCTTGTTCGCGCTCGCCTCGGCGACCGGGGAGCGGCCGTCGGTGGCGTTCTCGATCCGGTAGAGGCCGGAGTTGTGGTCGCCGCCGAACCAGGCGGTCCCGTAGTCGAGGACGTAGAGCGCGCCGTCGGGTCCGAAGGACATGTCCATCACCTGGGTGCCGGTCCAGGGCACGGGGTTGATGGACTGGACGGTGCCGTCGGCGCCGTGTTCGATGCGCTTGATCCAGCGTCGTCCGAACTCGCCGGCGAAGAAGTCGCCGTCGTAGGACTCGGGAAACTTCACCGGGGAGGTGGAGGCGGGGTCGTAGCGGTAGACGGGGCCGCCCATGGGGGATTCGGAGCCGCTGCCGAACTCGGGTACGGATCCGCCGTTGTAGGGGATCCAGGCGGGTTCGGCGGGTGGCAGGTCGACGAGTCCGGTGTTGTGCGGGGAGTCGTTCTTGGGGGCGGCGCAGTCGAAGGCGGCGCCGGAGGTCTTGGTGGCGAAGTCGTAGTCGACGTAGGGCTCGTTGTTGCCGGTGCAGAAGGGCCAGCCGTAGTTGCCGGGCTTGGTGACGCGGGCGAACTCGACCTGTCCGGCGGGGCCGCGCAGCGGGTCGGCGGCGCCGGCGTCGGGGCCGTAGTCGCCGACGTAGAGGACGCCGGTGGTCTTGTCGACGCTGAAGCGGAAGGGGTTGCGGAAGCCCATGGCGTAGATCTCGGGCCGGGTCCGGTCGGTGCCGGGGGCGAAGAGGTTGCCGGCGGGGACGGTGTAGGAGCCGTCCTCGGCGACCTTGATGCGCAGGATCTTGCCGCGCAGGTCGTTGGTGTTGCCGGAGGTGCGGCGGGCGTCGTAGGCGGGGTTGCGGCTGGGGCGTTCGTCGATGGGGGTGAAGCCGTCGGAGGCGAAGGGGTTGGAGTCGTCGCCGGTCGACAGGTAGAGGTTGCCCTGGGCGTCGAAGTCGATGTCGCCGCCGACGTGGCAGCAGATGCCGCGGGTGGCGGGGATGTCGATGACCTTCTTCTCGCTGGCGTTGTCCAGGGTGAAGTCGGCGTTCAGGGTGAAGCGGGAGAGCCGGTTGACGCCGTCGTACGGCGCGAAGTCGGCGGGGGTGCCTTCGTTGGGGGCGTCGCCTGCGGGGGTGGTGAGCGGCGGCGCGTAGTAGAGGTAGATGGCGCGGTTGCGGGCGAAGTCGGGGTCGAGGCCGATGCCTTGGAGGCCTTCCTCGTCGTGGGTGTAGACGGGGACGCGGCCGACGACGGTGGTGTTGCCCGCGGCGTCGGTACGGCGCAGCTCGCCGTTCCGGGAGGTGTGCAGGACGCTGCGGTCGGGGAGCACGGCCAGCGACATGGGTTCGCCGACCTCGGCGGCGCCCTTGGCGAGGGTGACCTGCTGGAACTGCTCGGCCGCGGCGGTGGTGCCGGCCGTGGTGTCCGGTTCGGCCGCCAGGGCCTGGGGGGCGCCGAGGGCGAGCAGTCCGACGGTGAGGAGGGCGAGCGCCTTCCTGGTGCGCAGTCGTCGGGCTCGGGGTGGTTGTCTGTGCACGGATGTCCTCCGGAGGTGGGCCGGGTGTGCGGATGTCCGGGGACCGGCGTGCGCCGTCACGCTGGTCGAGTCGTCCCGTTGCATGCGGTTACGTCATGTACACATCAGGGACCGTAGCGGGCTTGGTCCGGCACGGAAAGCCCTTGTGCACGAGGAGAGTCGAACTTTCTCCTGGATGAGGACAAAGTCGCTCGCGGGCAGCACGGCCCGGCCCGGCGGCGGATCGGCCGCCGGGCGTGGACCTGCTGTTCTCAGCTCAGTCGCCGCCCCCGAAGGCGGCGTCGAAGGATGCCGCGGGAGGGTCGAAATCGAAGCGCCTGAGATGGGCAAGCGCTTCCGGAGCGCCGGTCAGGCGGTCCATGCCGGCGTCCTCCCACTCCACCGAGACGGGCCCCGCGTAACCGATCGAGCGGAGCATCCGGAACACGTCCTCCCACGGCACGTCCCCGTGCCCGGCCGAGACGAAGTCCCAGCCGCGCCGCGGGTCGCCCCAGGGCAGGTGCGAGCCGAGCCGCCCGTTGCGGCCGTCGAGGCGTCTGCGGGCCTCCTTGCAGTCCACGTGGTAGATCCGGTCCCGGAAGTCCCACAGGAAGCCCACCGGATCCAGGTCCTGCCACACGAAGTGACTCGGATCGAAGTTGAGACCGAAGGCCGGCCGGCGGCCGACCGCCTCCAGGGCCCGCTGGGTGGTCCAGTAGTCGTAGGCGATCTCGCTCGGGTGGACCTCGTGCGCGAAACGCACGCCCTCGGCGTCGAAGACGTCCAGGATCGGGTTCCAGCGCTCCGCGAAGTCCTCGAAGCCCCGCTCGACCATCCGCTCCGGCACGGGCGGGAACATCGCCACCAGGTGCCAGATCGACGAGCCGGTGAATCCGACGACGGTGTCCACCCCGAGGGCGGCGGCCGCCCGCGCGGTGTCGGCGATCTCCCGGGCCGCCCGTCGCCGTACGCCCTCGGCGTCGCCGTCGCCCCAGATCCGGGCCGGCACGATCGCCCGGTGGCGCTCGTCGATCGGATGATCACAGACGGCCTGCCCGACCAGATGGTTGGAGATCGCCCAGCACTTCAGTCCGTACTTCTCCAGCAGGGCGCGCCTGCCGTCGATGTACGCGGGGTCGGCGAGCGCCTTATCGACCTCGAAGTGGTCGCCCCAGCAGGCGAGTTCGAGGCCGTCGTAGCCGAAGTCGCGGGCCAGCCGGCAGACCTCCTCCAGGGGCAGGTCGGCCCACTGGCCGGTGAAGAGGGTGAAGGGACGGGGCACGGTCGCGGCCTCCTCGGGGTCCGGTGTCTATGCCGCTGACGGCTGCTGCGGTACGGGGGTGTAGACGGCGTCGTGACGGGCGCTGTGCTCCACCGCCGCCAGGACCCGCTGGACCTGGAGTCCGTCGGCGAAGGACGGCGTCGGGGCGGTCCTGGACGCGATGGCGAGCACCAGGTCGCGGGCCTGGTGGGCGAAGGTGTGCTCGTAGCCGAGCGCGTGCCCGGGCGGCCACCAGCCCTCCAGGTACGGGTGCTCGGGCTCGGTCACGAGGATGCGGCGGAACCCGGCCGAGGCGGCCGGCTCGGTGTGGTCGTGGAAGGACAGCTCGTTGAGCCGCTCCAGGTCGAAGGCGAGCGACCCCTTCTCGCCGTTGATCTCCAGGCGCAGGGCGTTCTTGCGGCCGGCCGCCATCCGGGTCGCCTCGAAGGAGGCCAGCGCCCCCGAGGCCAGCCGCCCCGTGAACAGGGCCGCGTCGTCGACCGTGACCGGCCCGTACGCCCCGGAGCCCGCCCCCGCCGAGAGCCCGGCCGCGACCCCGGCGAGCAGCGGACGCTCCCGTACGAAGGTCTCGGTGAGCGCCGACACCCCCACCAGGGGCTCCCCCGCGAGGAACTGGGCGAGGTCCACGGCGTGCGCCCCGAGGTCCCCGAGCGCTCCCGATCCGGCGTGCTCCCGCTCCAGACGCCAGGTCAGCGGGAAGTCGGGGTCGACCAGCCAGTCCTGGAGATAGGTGACGCGCACGTGCCGCAGCGCGCCGAGCCGACCGTCGGCGATCAGCCGCCGGGCGAAGGACAGGGCGGGGACCCTGCGGTAGTTGAAGCCGACCATGGCGACCTGGCCGCGTGCGGCGGCGGCCTCGGCGGCGGCGGTCATCAGCTCCGCCTCGGCGACCGAGTTGGCGAGGGGTTTCTCGCACAGCACGTGCTTGCCGGCCTCCAGGGCGGCGACCGCGATCTCCGCGTGGCTGTCGCCGGGCGTGCACACGTCGACGAGCTGGACGTCGTCGCGGGCGACGAGGGCGCGCCAGTCGGTCTCCGCCGCCGCCCAGCCGTGCCGGCCGGCGGCGGCGCGGACCGCGGCGGCGTCCCGGCCGGCCACGGCGGCGAGCACCGGCCGCAGCGGCAGGTCGAACACGCGCCCCGCGGTGCGCCAGCCCTGTGAGTGGGCGGCGCCCATGAAGGCGTAGCCGACCATCCCGACGCCGAGCGTCTCTTCCATGTGGTTCCTCCCGTTTCGTGGTGCGGCCGCCGGTCGGCCCGTCCGTCGCCGGTCGGCCCGTCCGTCGCCGCCGGTCCACCGGTGCCTCGCGGCGGGTCAGTTGAAGCCGGTGGGCAGGTACTCGTCGACGTTCTCCTTGGTGACGACGGCGGAGTAGAGGGTGATCGAGGCGGGGATCTCCAGTTCGGCCATGCCGCCGACGCCCTTCTTCTGGCCGAGGGCGCGGGCCAGGTCGATCGCGGAGGCGGCCATGGTCGGCGGGTAGAGCACGGTGGCCTTGAGCACGCCGGTGTCCGCCTTGATGGCGTCCATGGCGGAGCGGGCGCCGGCGCCGCCGACCATGAGGAAGTCCTTGCGGCCGGCCTGTGCGATGGCCCGCAGGGCCCCCACGCCCTGGTCGTCGTCGTGGTTCCACAGCGCGTCGAACTTCGGCTGCGCCTGGAGCAGTTGGGCCATCTTGGCCTGGCCCGACTCGACGGTGAAGTCGGCGGCCTGGCGGGCCACCTTGGTGATGTTGGGGTAGTTCCTCAGGGCGTCGTCGAAGCCCTGGGTGCGCTGTTTGGTGAGCTCCAGGCTGTCCATGCCGGCGAGTTCGATCACCTTGGCGTTCGGCTTGTCCTTGAGCTTCTCGCCGATGTAGCGGCCCGCGTTGAGGCCCATGCCGTAGTTGTCGCCGCCGATCCAGCAGCGGTACGCCTGCGGGGAGGCGAAGATCCGGTCGAGGTTGATGACGGGGATGCCGGCCTTCATGGCCTGGAGGCCCACCTGGGTGAGGGCCTTGCCGTCGGCGGGGAGGATGACGAGGACGTCGACCTTCTTGTTGATGAGGGTCTGGATCTGGCCGATCTGGGTGGCGGTGTCGTTGGAGCCCTCGGTGATCTCCAGGGTGACGTCGGCGTACTTCGCGGCGCGGTCCTTGGCGTTCTGGTTGATGGCGTTGAGCCAGCCGTGGTCGGCCTGGGGGCCGGCGAAGCCGATGGTGACGGGGGTGCCGGGCTTGTCCTCGGCGACGGGGACGCCGGAGGCGGCCGGGGACTGGTTCTTCGGTTCGTTGCTGGTGCAGGCGGTGAGCAGGGCGCCGGCGGAGACGGCGGCGCCGCCGAACAGGAGGGATCTGCGGCTGGTCGCGGCGGGGGATGCGGACATGGCGGATCGACCCTTCGAGCGTGGCAACGGGGGTGAGGGGGCTCAGGCGTCGGCGTCGCGGGCGGTGCGGCGCTGGACCAGGACGGCGGCGACGATGATCGCGCCCTTGGCGATCTGCTGGACGTCGCTCTGCAGGTTGTTGAGGGCGAAGATGTTGGTGATCGTGGTGAAGACCAGGACACCGAGGACGGAGCCGACGATGGTGCCGCGGCCACCGCTGAGGAGGGTGCCGCCGATGATGGCGGCGGCGATGGCGTCGAGCTCGTACAGATTGCCGTTGGTGTTCTGTCCGGAGCCGGACAGGACGATCAGCAGGAAGGCGGCGATGCCGCAGCACAGGCCGGAGAGCAGGTAGAGGTAGAGGCGCTGGCGGCGGACGTCGATGCCGGCGAGGCGGGCGGCCTCGGCGTTGCCGCCGACGGCGACGGTGCGGCGGCCGAAGGTGGTCCGGTTCAGCAGCAGCCAGCCGACGACGGTGACCGCGGCGAAGACGAGGACCAGCGGCGGGATGCCGAGGACGTACGCGTCGGGGACGCCGAGGTCGAGGACCGACTGCACGGTGACGATCTGGGTGCGGCCGTCGGTGATCTGCAGGGCCAGGCCGCGGGCCGAGGCCAGCATGGCCAGGGTCGCGATGAACGGCACCAGCCGGCCGTAGGCGACGAGCAGTCCGTTGACGAGCCCGCAGCCGAGACCCACGACCACGGCGGTGAAGAGGATCCCCGCGAAGCCGTACTCCTGGGTGGCGACGGTGGTGGCCCACACGGAGGCGAGCGCGACGATCGCGCCGACCGAGAGGTCGATGCCGCCGCTGGTGATGACGAAGGTCATGCCGACGGTGACGACTCCGATGACGGAGGCCTGGGTGAGGACGAGCTGGAGGTTGGACGTCGCCAGGAACTCCGCGGGCCGGGTGAGGCCGCCGACCGCGATCAGCGCGGCGAGGACGCCGAGCAGGGACAGGTTGCGCACGTCGGGGGCGAAGCCGAGTGCGCGCCGGCCCGGCTCGCGCACGGGGGACTTGGCGGTGGACAGGCTCATGCCGCGGGACTCCCTTCCATCACGAGGTCGAGTACGCGGTGTTCGTCGAGGTCGCGGGCGGGTGCGGTGTGCACCACCCGGCCCTCGCGCAGGACCAGGACGCGGTCGGCGAGGCCGAGGACCTCGGGGACCTCGCTGGAGACGAGGAGCACCGCGAGCCCCTCGTCGGCGAGTCGGCGGATCACCGCGTACAGCTCGGCGCGGGCGCCGACGTCGACGCCTCGGGTCGGCTCGTCGAGCAGCAGCACGCGGCAGCCGCGCAGCAGCCAGCGGGCGAGGACGGCCTTCTGCTGGTTGCCGCCGGACAGGGTGCGGACGTGGGCCTCGGGGTGGTCGGGGCGCAGCGACAGGGCGCGGGTGGCGGTGCGGGCCGCGTCGCGTTCGGCGCCGCGGTCGATCCAGCCGGCGCGGGAGAAGCGGGCGAGGGAGGACACGGAGACGTTGCGGGTGACGGACTCCCGCATGAGCAGGGCCTGGGCCTTGCGTTCCTCGGGGGCGAGGCCGAGGCCGGCACGGACGGCGGCGCGGACGCTGCCGGGGCGCAGCGGCCGGCCGTCGACGAGGACGCGGCCCGCGGTGGCCCGGCGGGCGCCGTAGACGGTCTCCAGGATCTCGGAGCGCCCGGAGCCGACGAGTCCGGCGAGCCCGACGATCTCCCCGGGCCGTACCTCCAGGTCGAGCGGTGCGAACTCGCCGGTGCGGGCGAGCCCTTCGACCTGCAGGACGGGTTCGGCGCGGGGCGGCTCGGCGGGCCGCTCGGGGAACACGTACGGGACGTCCCGGCCGGTCATCAGGGAGACGATCTCGCGGGTGGGGGTGGTGGCGGCGGGCAGTCCGCCGGCGACGGCGCGGCCGTCCTTGAGGACGGTGACCCGGTCGCCGATCCTGCGGATCTCCTCCAGGCGGTGGGAGATGTAGACGACGGCGACGCCGTCGGCGGTGAGGGATGCGACGATACGGAACAGGTTGGCGACCTCGTCGGGGTCGAGCGCGGCGGACGGCTCGTCCATCACGATGAGGCGTACGTCGTGGGACAGTGCCCGCGCCATGGACACGACCTGCCGCTGTGCGGCGGACAGTTCGCCGACGAGCCGGGCGGGATCGATCTCGGGGTGGCCGAGGCGGGCGAGCAGGCCGGCGGCGGTGGCGCGGGCGTGGCGGGAGCGGACGACGAACCCGGCGGTGGTCGGCTCGTGCCCGAGGTGGACGTTCTCGGCGACGGAGAGCCCTTCGACGAGGTCGAGCTCCTGGTAGATGGTGGCGATGCCGAGCCGGACGGCGGCGCTGGGCGAGCGGAGGCGGACCGTTTCGCCGCGCCAGGTGACGGTGCCGCCGTCCGGCTGGTGGGCGCCGGCGAGGACCTTGATGAGGGTGGACTTTCCGGCGCCGTTCTGACCGAGGAGGCAGTGCACCTCACCGGGGCGCACCTCCAGGTCGACGCCGTCGAGGGCGCGGACTCCGGGGAAGGACTTGGTGATGCCGGACATGGTGAGCAGGGGCGGGGACGGGGGAGGTTCCGGTGCCATGACGAAGTTCCCCTCGGCGGATGCGGCCGTGAGCGGGCAGGGTGGGACCAGGGGGCGGACCCGGGGGCGGACCAGGGTGGGATCAGGAGTGGATCAGGTGTGGATCAGGAGTGGACCAGAGGGCGGTACGGGCGTGCTCCGGCCGCCGGACGGAGGGCGACAGGCGACGAGCGACAGGCGACAGGCGACGGGCGACGAGCGACGGGCCGGCTACGCCGGTGAGAAGACGTGGTCGCTGATGAGGCGGGCCGCGCCGATGACACCGGCGGTGTGGCCCAACTCCCCCAGCACGATGGGAAGGTTGCCGGTGGCCAGCGGAAGGGACTGACGGTAGACCTGGGTGCGGACACTGGCGAGGAGGTTGTGACCGAGGCCGGTGACGCCGCCGCCGATCACCACCAGACCGGGGTTGAAGAAGCTGACGAGTCCGGCGATGACCTGCCCGACCCGGTTGCCGCCCTCACGGATGAGGGCGAGCGAGGTGGCGTCACCGGCGGCCGCGGCCGCCGCGACGTCGACGGCGGTGAGCCGGCCGGCCGCGGCGAGGCGGGCGGCGAGCTCGTCGGACCGTCCGCCACGTGCCGCCTCCTCCGCGTCGCGGGCCAGCGCGGCGCCGCTGAAGTGGGCCTCCAGGCAGCCCGTGTTGCCGCACGCGCAGGGGCGGCCGCCCGGGTCGACCTGGATGTGGCCGATGTCGCCGGCGCTGCCGGTGGTTCCCCGGTAGACGCTTCCGCCGACGACGATGCCGCAGCCGATGCCGGTGCCGATCTTGACGCAGAGGAAGTCACCCACGGAGCGGGCGACTCCGGCGTGCTGCTCCCCCATGGCCATGAGGTTCACGTCGTTGTCGACCATGACGGGGCAGCCGAGTTCCTGGCTGAGCGCCTCCCGTACGGGAAAGCCGTCCCAGCCGGGCATGATCGGCGGGGCGACCGGGACGCCCTCGGGAAAGCGGACCGGTCCGGGGACGCCGATCCCGGCACCGTCGAAGCCCTCGGCGAGGCCGGAGGCGCGCAGCTTCGCCGCCATCGCCAGGGCCTGTTCGAAGATCGCGACGGGGCCCTCGCGGACGTCCATCGGGTGGTTGAGGTGCCCGAGCACCTCCAACTCGGCGTTGGTGACGGCGACGTCGATGGAGGTGGCGCCGATGTCGATACCGAGGAAGCGGAGTTCGGGCGCGAGCCGGATGTTGTGCGAGCGGCGTCCGCCGCGCGAGGCGGCGAGTCCGTCCGCGACGACGAGGCCGGTGTCGAGCAGCCGGTCGACCTCGACGGCGAGCTTGGAGCGCGAGAGGTCGATCTGATCGCCCAGCTGTGCGCGGGAGTTGGGTCCTCCGTCACGCAGCAGCCGGAGAAGTCGCGCCTGGTGCGTGTTGGCAGGTCGTGCCGTCATGCGTCTCACGCGCCCCTCCCCTTTGGCTTGTTCGCTGCCGTCCTGTCGGGCTTTCGAGGGGAACGTAGCAGCGGTGTCCGGGGGTGGGAAGAAGTTGCGCAGCAATCGGTCCCGACTTTTTCCCGAGCGAGGACAAAGAGTGGATGGTGCCCGGCAAAGCGGACGCGGGGTCCTCTCCCGCGGCGTGCTCAGCGCACCTCGGTCAGGCGGGCCGAGACCACCACGTTGCCCTGGTACCCACCGTCCGGCGCGTACGGGCCGCCGCAGGTGATCAGCCGGAGTTCCGGGGCGCCGGTGGAGCCGTAGACCCGCTCGGCGGGGAAGCCCTCCGTCGGGACGACCTCGATCCCGTACACCGCGAACACGGCCGTCCGTCCGTCGGCGCGGGCGATCTCGACGCGCTGCCCCCGGGCGAGCGCCCCGAGGCCGTGGAAGACGGCCGGCCCGCCCTTCGGGGTGTCGACATGGCCGACGACGACGGCGGTGCCCCGCTCGCCGGGGGTGACGGAGCCGGCGAACCAGCCCGCCGGGCCTCGCTCGTTCGGGGCCGGGGCCTCGATCCAGCCTTCGCGGTCCAGGCCCACCCGGGTCACCGGGGCGTCGATCCGGACGGCGGGCACGCGGACTCGTACGGGGGGTGCGGCGGGCAGCGGATCGGGGACGGCGCCGGTGGCGGACGGGCCCCGGCCGGGCGCCGCGGCGGCCGTCGGCTGCGGGGGGCCGTCGGGCGGCGGGTACGCCGACCCGCCGCGTACGAGATGCACGCCCACGAGGAGCACGACGGCGACGAGGCCCCAGGCGCCACGCCGTCCCGGAGGGCCGCCGGTCGGTCCGCTCGGTCCGCTCGACTCGCTCGGTCCGCTCGACCCGCTGGACCCGCTCGGTCCGTGCACGTGCGACCCGACCTCTCCTCGTGCCTTCTTCTCGCGTCGTGTGGCGCTCCTCCGCCCCGGACCTCGTCACACCGGGGCGGAGGAGCCGTCTCAGGACCCGGTCCCGGTGCCCTCCCGACGGCGCAGCAGCACCACGGCGGCGCCGACCGCGCCGGCGATGAGCACGCTGCCGGTGACCACCTCGGCGGTGCCGGCCCCCTCGTCGGATCCGGTGCCGAAGCCCGCCCGCACGCCCTTGTGGGCGGGCGGCGAGGGGACGGTGGGACGGGCGGTCGGGTGACCGGTGGGGTGACCGGTCGGGTGGGCGCCGCCCTTGATGGTGAGGGTCGTGGTGCCCCGTTCGCCCTTGCAGTCGAAGGTGACCTCGTACTCGGCGCCGGCCTTGGCGTCGGCGTAGACGGTCGCGGTCCCCGGGCGCCCGTCCTTCAGGGTGACCGTGTCGAAGACCGGGGACTCGACGGTCACGGTGGGCGCCTCGCAGCCGTCGGACTTCAGCGTCACGGTGCCGCCGGGGGCGACGGTCGACGGCGTGACCGAGAAGCCGAAGGAGGTGATGCCGTGCCCGGTGCCGTCCTTCGCGGAACCACCGCCGTCGGGGAGGTCGCCCAAGGGGAGGTCACCGAACGGGATGTCACCGCCGACCTCGCCGGTCCCGCCGCTCTCGCCGACCTCGCCGGTCCCGCCGCTCTCGCCGGTCTCGGGGCCGCTCTCCGGTGGGACACCGCCCTCCGGTACGGGCGGGCCGGCGTCCAGCGCGGGGACGCCGCCGTCGGCCGGGCCGCCCTCGTCGGCCACGGCCGCGGGCCCGGACAGCACGAGGGCGGCGGCGAGCGGGCCGAGCAGGACTGCCGAGGCGGCGGCGCGTATCGCGCGCATGGGGTTCCTCCAGATCACGCGAGGGCGGACGGGCGGAGGGCTTCCGCGGCGGGGGGCCGCCGAGCGGACCCTCGCCGCGTTCGAAGCTAGGCGCGCGCCGCGCGCCCCGCCACCGGGCTCCGCCGAACGGGCCACCCGGCTCCGCCGACGGAGGACGCCGCCGTTCAGGCTCCCGCTCACGCCACCCCGCGCGCCCGTTCACCGGTTCTCGGGGCACGCGGTCCACGCGGACCCGGCTCACGCAGATCCGGCTCGCGCGGGTCCGGCTCCTCACGCCACCTGCCTCACGCGGACCCGGCTCACGGCCCGGCCTCACGGCACCTTCCTCACGCGGACCCGGCTCGCGCCCACGCCTCACGGCACCAGGACGACCTGCCCCGCGTACGAGAGGTTCCCGCCGAAGCCGAAGAGCAGCACCGGGGCGCCGGAGGGGAGTTCGCCGCGTTCGACCAGCTTGGACAGGGCGAGCGGTACGGAGGCGGCCGAGGTGTTGCCGGAGTCGACGACGTCGCGGGCGACGACCGCGTTGACCGCGCCGATCTTCGCGGCGAGCGGCTCGACGATCCGCAGATTGGCCTGGTGGAGCACCACGCCGGCCAGTTCCTCGGGGGCCGTCCCCGAACGTTCGCAGACCTGCCGGGCGAGCGCCGGGAGCTTCTGGGTGGCCCAGCGGTAGACGGCCTGGCCCTCCTGGGCGAAGCGCGGCGGGGTGCCCTCGATGCGGACGGCGTGGCCCATCTCGGGGACCGAGCCCCACAGGACGGGGCCGATGCCGGCGGTGGCGCCGTCGCCGGGCTCCGTGGCCTCGACGACCGCGGCGCCCGCGCCGTCGCCGACGAGGACGCAGGTGGTGCGGTCGGTCCAGTCGGTCACGTCGGTCATCTTGTCGGCGCCGATGACCAGCGCGCGGCGGGCGGCGCCGGCCCGGATCGCGTGGTCGGCGGTGGCGAGGGCGTGGGTGAAGCCGGCGCAGACCACGTTGAGGTCCATGGTGGCGGGCGAGGCCATGCCGAGGCGGGCCGCGACGCGGGCGGCGGTGTTCGGCGAGCGGTCGATCGCGGTGGAGGTGGCGACGAGCACCAGGTCGATGTCGCCGGGAGTGAGGCCGGCGGCGGCGAGTGCCTTGCCCGCGGCGTGCGCGGCGAGTTCGTCGACCGGCTCCTCGGGTCCCGCGACGTGCCGGGTGCGGATGCCGACCCGGCTGGTGATCCACGCGTCGCTGGTGTCGACGAGGGCGGCCAGGTCGTCGTTGGTGAGCACCTTGGCGGGCTGGTAGTGCCCGAGCGCGGCGATTCGTGTGCCCGTCATGCCCGGGACCCCCTAGGTGGTTCGATCGTCGGTTGGTTCGTACGGCAGGATCCCCCAGTCTCGCCAGCGACTGATGGGTAACAGGTGACGTAAACCACCAAGATTCCCCCGAAGTGCCTGTTCGACCGTGACAAGAGGAGAATGGGCCGGTCAGGCCCCTGGGGGCGTTCCGCGGGGACGGCGACGTCCCGCACGGACAGAATCGAGTGCAGCGACCATGGGACGGGTCACCGAGCGACGGCGTGTGGTGCGCATCAGGGGCGGGGCGGTGAGCACGCGGCCGGACACGCTGGTGGCGGAGGAGCCGCTGGAGATCCGGCTGAACGGCCGGCCGATCGCGATCACCATGCGCACACCGGGTGACGACTTCGCGCTGGCGGCCGGTTTCCTGGTGAGCGAGGGCGTCCTCGCGACGGCCTCGGACGTACGGAACATCGTGTACTGCGCGGGGGCGACCGAGGACGGCTCCAACACGTACAACGTGGTGGACGTACAGCTGGCGCCGGGTGTGGCCGTCCCCGACATCACGCTGGAGCGGAACGTCTACACCACGTCCTCCTGCGGCCTGTGCGGGAAGGCGAGCCTGGACGCCGTCCGCACCACGGCCCGCTTCCCCATCGCCGACGCTCCGCCGCTGCGGCTCGCGCCGGGCCTGCTCGCCGAACTGCCGGAGCGGCTGCGGGCGGCGCAGCGGGTCTTCGACCGGACCGGCGGCCTGCACGCGGCGGCACTCTTCTCCGAGGAGGGCGAGCTGCTCGACGTACGGGAGGACGTGGGGCGGCACAACGCCGTGGACAAGCTGGTGGGGCGGGCGCTGCGGGAGGGCCGGCTGCCGCTGGAGCGGGCGGTGCTGCTGGTGTCGGGGCGGGCCTCGTTCGAGCTGGCGCAGAAGGCGGTGATGGCGGGCGTGCCGGTGCTCGCGGCGGTGTCGGCGCCGTCGTCGCTCGCGGTGGACCTGGCGGTCGAGTCCGGTCTCACGCTGGTCGGTTTTCTGCGCGGGCCGGACATGAACGTGTACGCGGGCGAGCACCGGATCGACCTGGAGGCGGTCCCGGAGCCCGCCCCGTAACGGCGTCCCGGAGCCCGCCCGTGACGGCGTCCCGGAGCCCGCCCCGTGACGGCGGACGGGCCGTCAGTCGCGCGGCGGGTCGATCATCTGGAGTTCGAGGGCGGCCGGGGGCGGGGCGATGCCGGGGCCGCCCGCCGCGGTCCAGGCGAGGACCTCGTCCAGGCAGTCCTGGTCGGCGCTCCAGCCGATCCAGGCGGCCCGGCCGCCCCGGCGGCGCCCCTCGGTGGAGGGCTGGACCACGAGCACATTGGCCTGGGCGCAGGGTCCGAGGCAGTCGCTGGTACGGACGACGAGGCGGCCACCGGAGGCCGCGGCGGCCTCCTGGAGGCGGGCGAGCTGGCCGGCGTGGTCCATGCCGGGGTTCTTGCGCGGGTCGCCGCAGCAGCAGCCGCGGCAGACGACGAGGGAGCAGGGGCGGGCCCCGTACCGTATCGGCACGCGGGTCACTCGGGGCCGCCGAGGGTGATCGCTTCGGTGGTGGCGACGGTGCCGAGGCGCGGGAAGTCCAGCTGGACGGAGGCGCGGTGCTCGTCGGCGGTGAGGGCGGTCATGGCGTCCTCGGCGAAGACGAGGTCGTAGCCGAGGTCGGCGGCGGCGCGGGCGGTGGACTCGACGCCGAGGTTGGTGGCGATGCCGCCGAACACGAGGGTGGTCACGCCGCGCCCGCTGAGCAGCTCGTGGAGCCCGGTGCCCTGGAACCCGCCGATGGTGCGCTTGACGACGACGTCGTCGCCGTCGTGGACGAGTTCGGCGACGAGGTCGCTGCCGGGCGGCTGGGTGTCGACGCCGGGCCGTTCGACCCGGATGTGGACGACGGGCGCGCCGGCGGTACGGAAGCCGGCGGCGAGGCGGCCGGCCGCGGCGAGGACGTCGGTGCCGGGGCGGGGGGCGAGCGGCAGCGCGACGATGCGTTCCATCAGGTCGACGAGGACGAGCGCGGTGCGGTCGGGATCGAGTGCGGGCATGGGAGCACCGTATCGGGCCCGATGATCACCTCGGGGCGGTCGGCGGTGTGATCCCGCCAACGCAGTCGGTGGGTTCGAGGGCGATACGGCGGAGCATCGCGAGGAACCGGTCCCGCTCGGCGGGTTCGAGGGGGGCGAGGAGCTCTTCGTTGGCCCGGGCTGCGAGGCGGCGGCAGCGTTCGGGGCACCGGTCCGGCGCCCGGAACGGGCGCGGCCAGGCCCTGCCTACCGCACCGCCCCCTGCGCGCCCTCGGACGCGGGCACGGCCTCAGGCGCGAGCACGGCCTCAGGGGCGCCCTCAGGCTCAGGCGCGGCGCGCCGGTCATCGGCGCCGCCTCCGGCGGAAGCGGCCTCCCCCACCGAACCGGCCTCCCCCACCGAACCGACGTCTCCCTCCGAAGCGGCCTCCCCCACCGAACCGACGTCTCCCTCCGAAGCGGCCTCCCCCACCGAACCGACGTCTCCCTCCGAAGCGGCCTCCCCCACCGCCTCGGGGTCGCGGGAGCGGCGGCGGGCGATCAGGGCGCAGACGACCAGCTGCATCTGGTGGAAGAGCATCAGCGGGAGCACGGCGAGCGAGGCGTGGGCGCCGAAGAGGACGCTCGCCATGGGCAGCCCGGCCGCGAGGCTCTTCTTGGAGCCGGCGAACTGGATGGCGATCCGGTCCTCGCGGCCGAAGCCGAGCCGGCGGGCCCCGTACCAGGTCAGCGCCAGCATGACGGCGAGCAGCACGGCCTCGGCGACGAGGAGCAGGCCCAGCCTCGCGGGGGTCACGAGGTGCCAGACGCCCTGTGTCATGCCCGCGCTGAAGGCCGTGTAGACGACGAGGAGGATCGAGCCGCGGTCGACGAGACCGAGGACCTTCTTGTGCCGGGCGACGAATCCGCCGATCCAGCGGCGCAGCAGCTGCCCCGCCAGGAACGGCACGAGCAGCTGGAGCACGATCTTGACGACGGAGTCGGCGGAGAGGCCGCCCGCGCCGCCGAGGAGGAGCGCGGCGAGCAGCGGGGTGAGGAGGATGCCGGCGAGGGAGGAGAAGGAGCCGGCGCAGAGGGCGGCGGGCACGTTGCCGCGGGCGATCGAGGTGAAGGCGATCGAGGACTGGATGGTGGACGGCACCAGGCAGAGGAAGAGGAAGCCGCCGTACAGGTCGGGGCTGAGGACCGTCGGCACGAGCCCCCGCGCGGCCAGTCCGAGCAGCGGGAAGAGGAGGAAGGTGCAGGCGAGGACGGTGACGTGGAGTCGCCAGTGCCGAAGCCCCTCCCACGCCTCGCGGGTGGACAGGCGCGCCCCGTAGAGGAAGAAGAGCAGCGCGACGGCTCCCGTGGAGGCGCCGTTCGCGACCGTCGCCGCCGTCCCGGAGGCGGGCAGCAGCGCGGCGAGCCCGACCGTGGCGAGCAGCGCCAGGAGGTACGGGTCGACCGGCAGCCAGGAGGGGAGGAGGGGCCGACGGGGGCCGCGAGACGTGCGGGAGCTCATGGGTCCATCCTGGTCGACGGCCCGGCGATCGGGAATCCCGTACAGCGCACTGACTGTCATCACGAGACGCGATAGCCGGGGGGACCGGCGGGCGGTAGCGTGGGCGGGCGTGTACGAGCCCACCCAGCTGCGCACCTTCCTCGCGGTCGCCCAGACCCTGAGCTTCACCCAGGCCGCCCGGCGGCTCGGGCTGCGCCAGTCGACCGTCAGCCAGCATGTGCGGCGCCTGGAGGAGGCGACCGGCCGGCCGCTCTTCGTCCGTGACACCCACGGCGTGGAGCTGACCGAGGACGGCGAGGCGATGCTCGGGTTCGCGCGCACGATCCTGGAGGCGCACGAGCGGGCGGCCGCCTTCTTCACGGGGACGCGGCTGCGCGGCCGGCTGCGTTTCGGCGCCTCGGAGGACTTCGTGACCACGCGGCTGCCGGAGATCCTGGAGGCGTTCCGGCGCGAGCACCCGGAGGTCGACCTGGAGCTCACGGTCGAGTTGTCGGGGACGCTCCAGTCCCGTCTGGAGGCGGGGCGGCTCGATCTGATCTTGGCCAAGCGGCGCGGGGACCAGGCGGAACTGGGCGGCGAGGAGCTGGTCTGGCAGGACGTGCTGGTGTGGATCGGGGCGCCGCGGCTGCGGCTGGATCCGGACCGTCCGGTGCCGCTGATCGTCTATCCGCCGCCGGGGATCACCCGGGCCCGCGCCCTGGAGGCGCTCCAGGCGCAGGGGCGGGCGTGGCGGATCGCCTGTACGAGTTCGAGCCTGAGCGCCAACGTGGCGGCGGCACGGGCGGGGCTCGGCGTGATGGCGCACACCCGGGGACTGGTGCCGCCCGGTCTGGTGGAGCTGCCGGCCCGCACGGGGCTGCCCGAGCTCGGTACCGTCGACTTCGTGCTGCGCAAGGGGCGGCGGCGCGGGGCGACGCAGGAGGCGGTGGACGCGCTGGCCGCGGCGATCCTGGCGGGCGGCGACCGGCTCCACCGCCCGCGCTGACACGGGCCCGGGCCGCAGGGAGCGGGCCTCAGGGCCTGACGACGCCCGGGTGAGCGGTCCGTACAGATTCCGTGGAGATTCCCGGCCACCGGGTCTTACCGGTGGTTCGGCAAGGCCCCCCTCCCCTCGCCCACTTGTCCGTTTTCCGGCCGCTGACCAGTGGATACGTGCAATGTCGCGGCTTGGTGAAGGTTCTCCCGCCGCGCCGCACCGTGGGGTAGGTTCACCGGCGCCGTACGGAGCGCGATGTCGAACGGTCGAACGGGGGAAGGAGCAGGTCAGTGCGCGAGTTCACCGTGCCGCCCGTCGAGGCGGCGCCTCAGGTCGGCGGTCTGGCGGACGCCGTGTTCGACCACGCCGAGCGGCAGCCGGACCGGGTCGCGCTCGGCCGCAAGGACGCCGAAGGCCGGTGGCAGGACGTGACGGCCGCGCGGTTCCGGGACGAGGTCCTGGCGCTGGCGAAGGGGCTGATCGCGCAGGGTGTGCGGTTCGGCGACCGGGTCGCGATCATGGCGCGGACCCGCTACGAGTGGACGCTGTTCGACTTCGCGCTGTGGACGCTGGGCGCGCAGCCGGTCCCGGTCTATCCGACCTCCTCCACCGAGCAGGTGTACTGGATGCTGCACGACGCCGAGGTGACGGCGTGCGTGGTGGAGCACGAGGACCATGCGATGACGATCGGTTCGGTGATCGACCGGCTGCCGCGGCTGCAGCGCCTGTGGCAGCTGGACGCGGGCGAGGGCGCGGTCGCCGAGCTGATGGCGGCGGGTGCGGACATCGACGAGGACGTGGTGCACCGGCACCGCAAGGCGGTGACGCCCGAGTCGGTCGCGACGGTGATCTACACCTCGGGCACCACGGGCCGCCCCAAGGGCTGTGTGATCACCCATGCCAACTTCATGTTCGAGACGGACATGCTGATCGGCCGCTGGGAGCCGGTCTTCCACTCCCGGCCGGGCGACGAGGCGTCCACCCTCCTCTTCCTGCCGCTCGCGCATGTCTTCGGGCGGATGGTGGAGGTGGCGGCGGTCCGGGGCGGGGTGAAGCTGGGCCATCAGCCGGTGCTCGCCGCCTCGGCGCTGCTGCCGGATCTGCAGGCCTTCCGGCCGAGCTTCGTGCTCGCGGTGCCGTACGTCTTCGAGAAGGTCTTCCACGCGGCCCGCCGCAAGGCGGAGGCGGAGGGGAAGCGGGGCCCGTTCGACAAGGCCGTGGACGTGGCGGTCCGCTACGCGGAGGCGCTGGAGCACAGGGCCTTCGGCCTCGGTCCCGGGCCGTCGGCGGCACTGCGGATGCAGCACCAGTTCTTCGAGAAGACGGTGTACGGGAAGGTCCGCGAGGCGCTCGGCGGCCGGGTGCGGCACGCGATGTCGGGCGGCTCGGGCATGGACCGGCGGCTCGGCCTCTTCTTCGAGGGCGCCGGAGTCACGATCTACGAGGGGTACGGCCTGACGGAGTCCTCGGCGGCGGCGACGGCGAACCCGCCCGAGCGCACCAAGTACGGGACGGTGGGGCAGCCGGTGCCGGGGACGACGGTGCACATCGCGGAGGACGGGGAGGTGTGGCTGCACGGTGGCCATGTCTTCTCCGGCTATCTGAACAACCCGCAGGCGACCGCCGCGGTGCTGAACGACGGCTGGCTGGCGACCGGCGATCTGGGCGTGCTCGACGAGGACGGCTATCTGACGATCACCGGGCGCAAGAAGGAGATCCTGGTGACGGCGAGCGGCAAGAGCGTCTCGCCGGCGGGTCTGGAGGAGCGGGTGCGGGCGCATCCGCTGGTGGCCCAGTGCATCGTGGTGGGCAACGACCGGCCGTATGTGGCGGCCCTCGTGACGCTGGATCAGGAGGCGGTGGAGCACTGGCTGGCGATGCAGAACCGGCCGCCGCTGCCGCCGGCGGAGCTCGTGCACGACCCTGCCCTGGAGACGGAGATCCGGCGGGCGGTCGTGGCGGCCAACACGCTGGTTTCCCAGGCGGAGTCGATCCGCACCTTCCGGATCCTGGCGCATCCGTTCAGCGAGGAGCACGGGCTGCTCACCCCCTCCCTCAAGCTGAAGCGGAAGGCGATCGAACAGGCGTACGCGGCGGAGGTCGACGCGCTGTACCGCTGACAGCCCTCTCAGCGGGTCCCGCGCCGGGGGCGGCCGACACGGGGCAGGGCCCGGGTACACGTACGGGCTCCGGCTCCGGCTCCGGCTCCGGCTCCGGCTCCGGCTCCGGCGGTATTTTCTCCGGCGGTATTTTCTCCGGCTCGGCGGAATGCGATCGGGCCGGTGATCGTTGAGGCTGGGTGGAGTGAACCGACGACGTTAGGAACGACCCCTCGTGAGCACGGACACCAAGGTCCCCTTCCTCACCCTGAACAACGACGTGCGGATGCCGCAGCTCGGCTTCGGCGTCTGGCAGGTGCCGGACGACGAGGCCGAGCAGGTCGTGGTGACCGCCCTCGAGGCCGGCTACCGCTCCATCGACACGGCCGCCATCTATGAGAACGAGACGGGCACGGGCAAGGCCCTCGCCGCCTCGGGGCTCCCCCGCGAGGAGCTCTTCGTCACCACCAAGCTGTGGAACAGCGAGCAGGGCTACGACTCGACGCTGCGGGCCTTCGACGCCTCGCTGGCCAAGCTGGGCCTGGACTACGTCGACCTGTACCTGATCCACTGGCCGGTACCGGCGAAGGACGCGTACGTCGACACCTACCGGGCCTTCGAGAAGATCCTGGCCGACGGCCGGGCCCGGGCCATCGGCGTGTCCAACTTCCTGCCCGAGCACCTGGAGCGGCTGATCGGCGAGACCTCCGTCGTGCCGGCCGTCAACCAGATCGAGCTGCACCCGCAGCTCCAGCAGGCCGCCTCCCGCGAGGCGCACGCCCGTCACGGCATCGCCACCGAGGCCTGGTCGCCGCTCGGGCAGGGCAAGGGCCTCCTGGAGGTCCCGGCGATCGTGGCGATCGCCCGGAAGCACGGTCGCACCCCGGCGCAGGTGGTGCTGCGCTGGCACCTCCAGGTCGGGAACGTGGTGATCCCGAAGTCGGTGACCCCGTCCCGTATCCAGGAGAACATCGACGTCTTCGACTTTGAGCTGGACGCCGAGGACCTGGCGGCCGTCGCCGCGCTCGACGAGGGCCACCGGCTCGGCCCGGACCCGGCCGCGTTCAACGCCGGCGCCTGACCCGGACCGGCCGCCTCAGGCCGTCTCAGGCCGTCCTCAGGCCGGCTCGAACCGTCTCAGGCCGGCTTGCGTGCCGTGTGGACCGTACGGGCGGTGAGCAGGTAGAGGTCCGGGCGCTGGTGCAGGGACAGCGGATCGGCCTGGTCGAGCAGCCGGTCGACGGCGGCGAGGTCGTCGTCGGCAAGGCGCTCGGCCAGGCCCTCCCGCAGCCGCGCGTAGTGGGCGACGACCTGCTCGCGGACGGCGGCCGGCAGCGGCGCGGGGACGTCGCAGAGGAAGCTGCGGGTGCCGCTCAGGGTGAGTCCGGCGTCGGCGAGGAGCGCGCCCCAGTCGTCGATCTCCTCCTTGGTGTCGGGCAGACCGGCCCGCATCTCGCCGAACCAGTCGGCGTTCGCCGCGTCGAGCCGGGCCTCCAGGCCGGGCCGGCCGATGCCCTGGTTCCACGGCAGGTGGCGGCAGGGCAGCCCGCCCTCGGCCAGGGCGATCAGACCGCCGGGGTTCAGCACGTCGGCGAAGGCGGCGAGAGCGGCCCGCTGGTCGCCGATGTGGTGCAGCGAGTTGCTGGCCCAGACGAGGTCGGCGGTGCCCAGGGCACCGAAGTCCTCGGGAAGGTCGGCGCGCAGGGTGCTCACCCGGTCGCCGACACCCCGGGCGTCGGCCCGCTCCCGGGCGAGGGCGAGGAGTTCGGGGGTGGCGTCGACGGCGACGACCTCGGCCTCGGGGAACGCCTCGGCGAGCAGGACCGTGACGACACCGGGTCCGCTGCCGAAGTCCAGGACCCGGCGGACCGAGGCCGCCGGGGCGAGGGAGGCGAGCCAGGCGGCGGCCTCCGCGTAGAGCGGAATCTGGGTCTCCGCCTGCTGCGTGAGCAGCGGGGCGAGGCGCGCCCAGTCGACGTCGGAGCCGTCGTGGTGGCCATGGCCGTGCCCATGACCGGGGCCGGGCGCGTGGCCGGGGCCGGGCGCGTGGCCGGGGCCGGCCGCGTGGCCATGGCGGTGGGGCTGGTGGGGCCGGTGGTTCGGGTCGTTCTGGTGGCTCTGGTGGTTCTGGTGGTCGTGACCCTGGGGGTCATGATCGCGTGCGCTCATGAGAACAGGGTGCGACGCCGTCGGCCCACGCGCGAGAAAACTTGCCGGTCCGGCAAGCCATGCCCAAGGCGTGGCCGAACGCGCTGGTCAACCGTGTCCGCGGTACTCCTGGGGGCTGATCCCCCGCACCCGCTTGAACGCGGCGCTCAGCGCGAAGGCGCTGCTGTAACCGACCCGGCGGGCGACCGACTCGACGGTCGCGTCCGCCCGCCTCAGCAGGTCGGCGGCGTGCGCCAGGCGGCGTCCGGTGAGGTACGCCATCGGGGGCTCCCCCACCAGGTCGGTGAAGCGGCGGGCCAGTGCCGCCCGTGAGACGCCGACCTCCTCGGCGAGCGAGACGACCGTCCAGGGCCGGGCGGGGTCGTCCTCCAGGAGCCGCAGCGCCCGCCCGACCACCGGGTCGCCCATCGCCCGGTACCAGGCGGGGGCGGCGGCCCCGGGGCGGGCGAACCAGGCACGGACGGCGGCGATGAGCAGCAGGTCGAGGACCCGGTCGAGGACCACGCTCTGACCCGGCTCGTCGCGGGAGATCTCCTCCGCGAGGAAGGGCATCAGCGGGCACCGCCGCACGTTGGCGGGCAGATGGAGCAGTTCGGGCAGCGCGTCGAGGAGCCGTCGGGTGACCTCTCCGGCCAGCTGGTAGGTGCCGACGAGGACGGTGGTGGCGCCGTCGGGGGCGTTGCCCCAGGTCCGTACGCCCAGGTTCATCGACTCGGCGAGCGGCTCGCCGCTCAGGGTGGCGCAGTGGCCGCCGGGGCCGATGACGGCGGTGGGCGGGGCGTCGGGGGTGTGGGCGACGGTGTACGGCTCGGGGCCGCGGGCGATGGCGATGTCACCGGGGCGCAGCAGCACGGGGGCGCCGGTGCCGGGCACGATCCAGGCCTCGCCGTCGGTGACGCACATCAGGCACAGCGGCGCCCGGTCCTCGATCCGTACCGACCAGGGCGGGGCCATGACCATGCGCAGGACGAAGGCGCCCTTGGCGCGGGGCCCGTCGAGGAGACCGGCGAGTGCGTCCATGACGGCCAAGCGTAGACGGAGGCGTATGCGGGTGAGCTCGTGGAGCATGGGCAACGGGCGCCCCGCCCACGAGCCTTGAGCCATGACGACGAACATGACGACGGACGTGACCTCGGACGTGACGACGGGCCTGACGACGGACGTGACGACGGACACGGACAACGCGCGGACGGTGCTGGTCACGAGCGCGACGGGCAAGACCGGGCGGCGCGTGGCGCGGCGCCTGGCGGAGCACGGTCTCCGGGTGCGGGCGGGCTCGCGCACCGGCACCACCCGATTCGACTGGGCGGACGCGTCCACCTGGTCCCCGGCCCTGGACGGCGCGGACGCCGCCTATGTCAACTACTACCCCGACCTGGCCGCTCCGGAGGCCGCCGGGGCGCTGCGGACCTTCGGCGAGCTGGCGGCCGCGCACGGACTGCGCAGGCTCACCCTGCTCTCCGGGCGCGGCGAGCCCGAGGCGGTGCGGGCGGAGGAGGCGCTGCGCGCCTCCGGAGTCGAACTCACCGTCGTACGGGCCGCGTTCTTCGCCCAGAACTTCGACGAGGGACTGCTTGCGGAGGGCGTCGCGGCCGGCACGATCGCCTTTCCGGCGGGTGGCACGGCGGAGCCGTTCATCGACGCGGACGACCTCGCGGACGTGGTCGTGGAGACGCTGGTCGGGGACGGGCACGCGGGTCTGGTGCACGAGCTGACGGGGCCGCGGGCGCTGACCTTCGCGGAGGTGGCGGCGGAGATCTCCCGCGCGTCCGGCCGTGAGGTGGTGTACGTGCCGATGAGCGAGGCGGAATGCGCGGGCCTGCTGGGCGGGTTCGGCATGCCGGAGGAGGAAGCCGCCTGGCTGGCCGGTCTGTTCGCGGACCTGCTCGATGGGCACAACACGCCGGTGACGGACGGGGTGCGGCGGGTGCTCGGCCGTGAGCCGCGCGAGTTCTCGGCGTACGCGGCACGGGCGTTCGGTCCGGAGACGGCCGCTCAGGCACCGGATCAGCCCGCGCTCCAGGCGCCGGCCGGGGCACCCGCACCGGCCCCGGCTCAGGCGCCCGCTCCGACGTCCGCCCAGGCAACCGCTCCGGCCCTGGCCGAAGAGCCCGCCCACGGACCCGCCCCGGCGGCGGCCCAGGCAACCGCCCCAGCCCTGGCCGAAGAGCCCGCCCACGCGCCCGCGCTCGCCCCGGCGGCGGCTCAGGCACCGGCGTAACGCTCGGCCAGGGTCCGTACGGTGGCGGCGATCCGCTCGCGGAGGTCCTCGGGGGCGAGGACCTCCACCTCCGTGCCGAGGGCGAGCAGGGTGTCGTGGGCGTGGTCGGGTCCCTCGACGGGCAGGGTGGCGCGGGTCCAGCCGTCGGGCTCGGGGGTGCCGTTCTCGGCGAGCGCGCGGGCGGCGGCGCCGCTCAGCCGGGTGGCGCCGCGCGGCGAGATCCGGACGAGGACCTCGCCGCGGTGCAGCCGCGCGTGGAAGTCCTCCTGGCTGGCCCGCCAGTGGGCGGCGAGGTCGAAGCCCTCGGGGACGACGGCCTCCTCGTCGGTCACGGTGAGGTCGAGGATCTGGTCGACCCGGTACGTACGCGGTCCCGGCCCGGCGACCAGGTACCAACGGCCCGCCTTGAGCACCAGCCCGTACGGCTCCAGGCGCCGGTCGACGTCGGTCGGCTCCTTCCAGCGGCGGTAGCGGACGGCGAGCACGCGGCCGGCGCGTACGGCGTCGGCGACCTGCGGCAGGAAGGGCGCCCCGGTGTCCCTCGCGTACCAGCCGGGCGCGTCGATGTGGAAGCGGGCCCGCAGCCGGTCGACGTGCTCGCGCAGCGGTGCGGGCAGGGCGGCCCGCAGCTTCAGTCGGGCGTCGGCGAAGTGCCCGCCGAGCCCGAGCTCGTCGGCGGCGGCCGGCAGCCCCGCGAGCACCAGGGCCTCGGCCTCGCGGGCGTAGAGGCCGGTGAGCCGGTTGCGGTGTCCGGCGAGCAGCCGGTAACCGCCGCGGTGCCCGGCGTCCCCGTACAGCGGCACTCCGGCGGCGTGCAGCGACTCGACGT
This sequence comes from Streptomyces sp. NPDC126499, assembly GCF_040302485.1. Taxonomy (NCBI): domain Bacteria; kingdom Bacillati; phylum Actinomycetota; class Actinomycetes; order Kitasatosporales; family Streptomycetaceae; genus Streptomyces; species Streptomyces sp. NPDC126499. The sequence goes on from NZ_JBEOUO010000005.1 coordinate 256,702, forward strand.
CCCGGTAGACGGTGCGGACGGAGACCTCCAGCTCCGCCGCGAGCTGGGCGGCGGTCATCCGGCCACGGGTCTCCAGGAGCAGCAGGATCGTCACCAGACGGCTCGACTTCACCGGCACAAGATATCCACTGACACAAGGTGTCAGTGGAGTGTTCCTACAGTCCGGCCATGGCTTTCGCGGAGAAGTACCTCAACGTCCTGGAGCCGGTCGTCGTCGGCGGCCGGCACGTCAAGCGCTACCACGTCACCGCCGACCCGGCCGGCATCGCACCGGAGGTGGAGAAGGCGGCGTACGCGCTGCTCCCCGAGCTCCTCCCCGAGCCCGACGGCACCCCGGCGGCGAGCTTCGCCGTGCTGCACCGGGGCGGTGACTCCGGCGCGTACCTCAACGTCTACAGCTGGGTCTGGGACAACGTCCTGCACTTCTCCGGTGCGGCCGCGGGCCAGCCGGCCCTCGACTGTCCGGACCTGGACCCGACGCACTTCGTACGGACCGCGCCGGGAGCGCGCAACTGGATCGGCTGCGTGTGGGAGCTGGCCCCGCTGGGTCACGAGCGCGCGGCCTGGGCGCGGCACGTCCTCGCGCCCGACACGCCGGACCTGGCCGGCTACCTCCGCGACTCCCTTCTCTCTGGCACGACGGAGGTGCGGGCGTGAGCGGCGACGCCTCCGGGGCAGGGACCGGGGCAGGGACCGGGGCGGGGGCCGGGGCGGGGGCCGGGGCCGGGGCCAGCCCCGGGGCCGAACCGGGTGGCCTCTTCGGCGACGGCTCCGGAGGGGGAGTCGGCTTCGGCTTTCTCGACGGCCGGTGGAGCGTGCGCAACCGTCGTCTGACGGACTTCCTCGACCGGGACAGCGGCTGGGAGGAGTTCGACGGGTACACGACGGGCCGGCTCTTCTGGGACGGCCGGGCGCATGTCGACGAGATCGTCTTCCCGTCGAAGGGGTTCAGCGGTCTGACGCTGCGGCTGTACGAGCCGGAGACCGCGGAGTGGACGCTGAACTGGTCCCACAGCGGGACCGGGAGGCTCGATCCGCCGGTGCGAGGCCGGTTCGGCCCCGACGGGACGGGCGAGTTCTTCGGCGACGACGCCTACGCGGGGCGGCCGGTGCGGGTCCGGTTCCGCTGGTCGGGGATCACCGCCGACACGGCTCGCTGGGAGCAGGCCTTCGCGCCGGCCGGTACGCAGGCGTGGGTGACGAACTGGGTGATGGACTTCAGCCGCGCCTGAGGTAGCACGCCAGCGCGTACACGGGGTCGGCACGGGGGCGGTCCTGGTCGGGCAGGCCGGCGAGGGCGGCGCACAGGGCGTCGGTGTCGGCGGTGGTGCCGCGGAACCAGGAGGCGTAAGAGCCGTGGCGCAGCTTCTCGGCGGTGCGGCGCGGCGTGGTGCCCTGCCCGTGTCCGGTGAAGGTGGTGCCGGGCGCCGGGCTCAGGCCGTGGGCGGCGGCGTACGCGGTGACGCGTGCGGCGTCGTCGGAGGCGGAGCCGGTGGCGCGGTGGGGGCGGAGCACCGCGTCGATGTCGCTGCCGACGTCATGGGCGGCGTCCTTGTCGACGGTGGTCAGGAACACGCCGCCGGGCCGCAGGACCCGGGCCGCCTCGGCGACGATCTGCTCGGTGAAGGGCACGAGGTGCAGCAGCCACACGGCGCTGACGGCGTCGACCGATCCGTCCGGCAGCGGGAGCCGGCGGGCGTCGGCGCGCACGACCCGGCCCGGGACGCGGCCGGCGGCGGTGCGCAGCATGGCGTGGGCGGCGTCCGCTCCGTAGACGGAGAGTCCGGGCCGGGCGAGGCGTTCGGTGACGAGGCCGGTGCCGCACGCGAGGTCGAGCAGGGTGCGGGTGCCGGGCGGCAGGAGCCGCAGCACGGCGTCGGCCGCGGCCGCGGCCCGTGGCACGCCGCCACGGGTCTCGTCGTAGTGCGCGGCCTCGGCCTCGTAGTCGAGAATCGTCTCCCCCATGGAGGGGATCGTACGTCGGGGGTGGTGCCCGGTGTCGGTCCGGTCCGGTGCGGTCCGGTGCGGTCCGGTGCGGTCCGTTCCGTTCAGTTCGCCCCGTGGCCGGGTGCCGCCGCCTCGACCCGCTCGGCCAGTTCGAAGTCCTTCTCGGTGAGGGCTCCGCCGGCGGAGTGGGTGCTGACGGCCAGCGCGACGCTGTTGTAACCGAGCGTCAGGTCGCTGTGGTGGTCGAGTTCCTGCTGGATCTGCGCAATGTGGACGACGAACGCGGTCGCGGCGAAGTGGTCGGCGAGGCGATAGGCGCGGGTGAGCCGGTCGCTGTCGACGGACCAGCCCGGCAGCTCGCGCAGGCGGTCCTCGATCTCCTTCTGCGACAGTGGCTGTGTGGGCACGTGGTGCTCCCTCCGGTCGTACGGCTGTGGCGGTGGTGCGTGATGACGGAGCGGTCCCGGGGAAAGTACCCGGGTCCCCCTCTGGGATACCGTCTGGCCATGACAACTGTCGCGACCGACACGGGTGTGGGTCCACTGCTGCGCGGCTGGCGCGAGCAGCGGCGGCTGAGCCAGCTGGAGCTGGCGCTGCGGGCGGAGTCGTCCGCCCGGCACATCTCCTTCATCGAGACCGGCCGCTCGCGCCCGAGCGAGGAGATGGTCCTCAGGCTGGCGGAGCACCTGGACGTGCCGGTGCGGGAGCGCAACGCGCTGCTGCTCGCGGCGGGTTACGCCCCGCGGTTCAGCGAGTCGCCGCTCGACGCGCCGGAGCTGGAGACCCTGCGCGAGGGGATCGAGCGGCTGCTGCGGGGCTACGAACCCTATCCCGCGCTCGTGGTGGACGGCTCCTACACGGTGGTGGCGGCCAACCAGGGCATCGGGATGCTGATGGCGGGGCTGCCGGAGCATCTGCTGACGCCGCCGCTGAACGCCATGCGGATCACGCTGCACCCGGAGGGCCTGGCGCCGCGCATCCGCAATCTGCGGGAGTGGCGCGGGCATCTGCTGGCCCAGATGGAGCGTCAGATCGGGCTCGCCCGTTCGGAGGCGCTGCGTGCGCTGTACGAGGAGGTGGCGGCGTATCCGTTGCCCGAGGGGGCCACGGATCCGGAGGACCGGGAGGACCCGGAGCCGTATCCGTACTTCGCGCTGCCGCTGAGGATCGAACACGACGGTCAGGTGCTGTCGTTCGTGTCGTCGATCTCCACCTTCAACACGCCGATGGACGTGACGGTCGCCGAGCTGGCCATCGAGACGCTCCTTCCGGCCGACCCGGCGACGGTCGCGTATCTGCAGTCGCTGAAGGAGCGCCCCCTCAACGGGTGACGGCCCGCAGAGCGGTCCACTGGAGCAGGGCGAACCCGCCGACGGTACCGGCCTGCGTCAGCGTCCACACCGCGCCGGCGGTGGTGGGCTCCAGCCAGACGAAGAGCGCGACGACGCTGAGCGCCGCCCACAGCAGGTTGGCGTCCACCACGGCCTTGACGCCGAGGACGGGGGGCTGCGGGCGGCTCGCCAGCCAGGCCACGCCGGCGGCGAACACGGTGAGGAAGACGCCGAGTTCGAGCAGCAGACCGCGGTCGACGCCGAGGAAGTCGCCGATCGGTCCGGGGGCGGCGAGGTAGGCGAGCCCGTTCCCGCCGGTGACGACGGCGTCGAGGGCGAGGAACCGGCGCACCATGGACCGCGGCTGGGTGGTGCGGGAAAGACCGGCGAGCAGGGTCTGGGACATGGTGGATCACCCTCCGATGAGGCGTAACGGACGACCGGGGCACCGGCCCTCGGACGGAGTGCGCCGCCCGGGACCCGGTGACCACGAGCATGCCGGGGCGGGCGGAGCGGGTCGATTACGCGGGAGGTAATGGGGATCTTCATGGATCCCGGATCCAATATCCCGGATCCAATATCCCGGGATCCGGATATTGGATCCGGGGATATTGGATATTGGATCCGGGATCCGCCGGTCTCCGGCGGATCCCCGCGCATTCCAGCGGTCAGTCCCTCCGGCCCTCCGGCTCGGCCGACCGCGTCGATGAAGTGGTGTGCGCGGTGGCCGGTTCTGTCGGGTGGGCCGGTTCGGGGTCGCCGGCGTGGTGATTCTGGCGGGCGGCCTCGGCGCGCAGCAGGGCGTTGAGGACGGCGAAGGGGTCGACGGCCATGGCGAAGCTCCTTGGGTCGGGTGGGGGGTGATGGGGGTGCGGGAGAGGTGGGTCCTCTCAGCACCGCATCACCGCCGACCGGGGAGCGTCGCCGCGCTCGGACGGTACGGAGACCAGGACGGGATGGCGGGCGGGTGTCGCGCGCCGGGGGAACCGGGGCGGGGCGGGACGCCGTACCGACCGCTGCGGCGCGGTCGCCTCGGTCTCGGCGGACTCGTGGGCCTCGGCGCCCGCGTCGGCCGTCGTGGAGACGGTCCGTGACTCGCCCCCGAAGGTCCCGGTCCCCGCGCCGGCACTCACGCCGAGGAGCGCGGCCAGCACGAGCAGCACCGCGAGCGCGAACCGGGCGAGGGGTCTCATGGAGATCCGTTCTGCCCCGCGCGGACACGTATGTGCCGGCCGTGGCGGCAGATCCGCCCGGCCGGCCTACGTTCCGGGCCCGCTTTTCACCACACCGGAGGCACCCGGGTTCCCCTCCGCGGCCCTCAGCCGGCGGTCGCCCCCGCGCGTCCCCTGCGGGCCGCCATCCCCGCGTACACCAGCACACCCGCGAAGAGGAACAGCACGCCCTGGTAGACGGCCGCGTAGCCGGAGCCGGCGACGAGCCAGAGGGAGAAGCCGAAGGCGGCGAGGGCGAGCACGCCGTCGCGGACGAGGCGGGCGCGGGAGACCTTCTCGGACTGTCCGGACAGCAGGAAGTAGATCTGCGCGGCCGTGGAGAGCAGATAGGGCACGGTGGCGGTGAAGGTGGTGATCAGGACGAGGATCTCGAAGACGCCCTTCGTGCCGGCCGTGTAGTTGTAGACCGTCAGGAGCGAGGCGAGGACGACGGTGACGAGGACGCCGACGGTGGGCACGCCGCGCCGCTTGATCGTGAAGACCTTCGGGAAGAGCCCGTCGCGGGCGGCGGCGTACGGCGCCTGCGCGCTGAGCAGGGTCCATCCGTTGAGCGCGCCGACCATGGAGACCAGCGCCATGCCGGCGACGGCCGCGCCGCCCCAGGAGCCGCCGAACATGACGTTCACGGCGTCGGAGAACGGCGCGGTGGAGGTGACGAGCTTGTCGTGGGCGACGGTGCCGAAGACCGAGAGGGTGCCGAGCAGATACAGCGTGGCGGCGCCGAGGGTGCCGAGGACGGTGGCGCGGCCGACGTTGCGGCGCGGGTCGCGGACCTCGCCGGCGCTGACGGCGGCGGACTCGACGCCGAGGTAGCTGAAGAGCAGGATCGCGGCGGAGGCGGAGACCGCGCCCAGCGCGCTGCCACCGGTCGCCTGGAAGGGGCCGAGGTTGGCGCTGTCGAAGAAGAAGAACCCGCCGATGGCCACGAGGAGCAGCGGGACGAACTTCAGGACGGTGGCGACGATCTGCACGGCGCCGACGTAGCGGGTGCCGGCCAGGTTGGCGAGCGCGGGCAGCCACTGGAGCAGCAGGGCGGCCCCGATGGTGGCGGCCTTGGAGTCGTGGATCGGGACGAGGACGTCGAGGTAGCCGACGGCGGCGACGGCGAGGGCCGCGTTGGAGACCCAGGCGGTGATCCAGTACGACCAGGCGGCGAGGAAGCCCGCGAAGTCGCCGAAGGCGGCGCGGGCGTAGACGTAGGGGCCGCCGGTCTGCGGGAGGCGGTGGGCGAGCCGCCCGAAGACGAGGGCGAGGGCGATCGCGCCGAGGGTGAGGATGCCGAAGGCGACGAGGCTGATGGTGCCGAAGGGGGCGACGGAGGCGGGCAGCAGGAAGATGCCGCCGCCGATGATGTTGCCCATGACGAGGGCGGTGGCGACGGGGAGGCCGAAGCGCCGGGCGTGGCGGCTGTTCGCCGGCTGCTCGCCCTCGCGTGCCGCCGGTGGTGCCTCCGCTGCCGCCGATGGCGCCTCCGAGGGCGCCTCCGAGGGGGTGGCAAGGAGGGTCTCGGGGGAAGACGTGCTGGTGGGGGCCGTGCTCATGGGGGGTGGTGCGCCTCTCGTCGTACAAACGCACCTATGGTCCGGTAGCTGAGACGGCGCTCCAAATCACCCGTTTTTGTCCCGCACGGCGGGGCCGTCAACCGGAAGAAATGCTTCCGTACGGCCGTTCGGCGGGGAAATCTCCAGGGGCACCTGAGGTCCCTCGCTCTCCCGCAGCCAGCCGCGCAGCACCTGGTGCACCTGTTCGGCCCCCGCCAGGTCCTCGGGCGGCGCCGTCAGCTCGCGCGGCCACATCAGGAAGGCACGCGTCTGCTCGCCGCCGAGGCCGCCGTGCGAGCCGATCTGCTCCTCGAAGGCGTGGACGGTGCCGGTCTCCGGGTCGTACATCGAGTTGACCATGATGTCGGCGACGTGCAGGAAGCCGTCCGTACGCCGCACCGCCTCGGCCGCGCCCGGCCCGAAGACGGCGAGCGGCCCGCCGTCCGCGTGGTCGGCCCGGCCGGCGTGTTCGGCGCGGTCGGCATGGTCGGTGCCGCCGGCTTGATCGGCGCGCTCGGCCTGCTCGGCCTGCTCGGCTTGCTCGGCGAGTTGCGCGAGTGGCACCTCGACGCCGTCGCGGGCGAGCACCACCGATCCGTGTTCCTCGCTCGCGACGAGCAGGAAGCCGATGCCCGGGTGCTGGGCGAGGGTGCGGAGGAGGGCCGGGTGGAGCCGGTCGATCTCCTCGCGGGTCATCCGGTGCGGCACGCCGGGGAAGGAGACGAGGCCGAGGTTGCCGGAGGCGAGCACGATCGGCTGGGGCGCGCGGGCGGCGGCCACGGCCGCCGCCTCGGCCTCGGTCTCGTCGCCGTCCGCCCCCTGGTCGTCGACGGGCCGGTGCAGCGCGCTGCGCAGGGCGTCACGGGCGGCGTCCCTGGCCTCCGAGGCACCGCCCGACTCCGTCCGGGGATGCCCCCAGGGCGTGCGCCGCACCCGGCGCGGCACCGGAAGACCGCAGCCGACCCGGACCAGGTCGCGCAGGGTGAGGCCGTAGGCGGACTCGAAGGTCTCCCCCGGGCTCTGCCCGTGGTCGGAGAGCAGCACGATCCGGTACGGGCGGGGCGCGTGCTCGGCGACCTTGGCGATCAGGGCGATCGCCCGGTCGAGCCGTTCCAGGACCTGGTCGGTGTCGCGGCCCTGCGGGCCCGAGTGGTGCGCGACCTCGTCGTAGGCGACGAGGTCGGCGTAGACGGCGGTCCGTCCGGCGAGGATGTCGCCCATCACGGCGGCGACCACCACGTCCCGCTCGACGACCGTGGCGAAGGCCCGTACGAAGGGGTAGAGGCCGCCGCGCGAGACCCGCGGGGACTCTCGGCGCAGCCGGGCGCGGGTCGACTGGACCATCTCGCGCAGGACCTCGGCGACGAAGGAGCCGGCGGTGCGGACGGCGTTGGCGGGGTCGGAGAAGTACGCGAAGTAGCCCGAGCGCGAGCGGTTGCGCCGGCCCCGGCGGGCGGCCATCGACAGGACGAGGGCGAGCTGGTCGGCGCCGCCGCTGAACAGGTTGCCCCGGGAGGCGCCGTCGAGGGTGAGCAGTCCGCCGTCCCCGGTGCGCTCGACGGCACGGCGCTGGAGCTCGACGGCGCTCGCGGGCCGGTTGCTGACCATGAGCCGGCCGGTGTCCTTCTCGTACCAGCGGAAGGCGGGCACGTCCTCGTTGGAGCCGTGCAGGATGCCGAGCTGGCTGGCGCCGGTCTGGCTCGACCAGTCCGTGCGCCAGGGGGTGAGGGCGTGGGTGGTGGCGAGCCACTCGGCGACGGTGGGCATCCGGCCGGCGGCGACGGCGTCGCACAGCACGCGGTGGCCGACGCCGTCGAGTTGGAGGAAGACGGTGCCGGGGACGGGTTCGGCGCCCGCGCGGGCGGCCCGGGGGCGGGTGCGGTCGGCGAGCCGGTAGAGGCGGCGGCGGTAGGCGTCGTCGTCGCGGACGGCGAGCGCCGTGGAGGTGGCCGAGGCGACCGCCGACATCACGGCGGCGACCACGACGGCGGTCTCGGGGGCGGCGGCGCCGCGCCCGTCGGGGATCAGCCAGAGCGCGACGAGCAGCAGCGAGCCGTTCAGGAAGAACACCAACAGGCCGAGGACGAGGGCCGGTACGAGCAGCAGCGCCCGTACGATCAGGGGCCACACCAGCGCCCCGAGCAGGCCGAAGGCGCCCGCGCCCCAGGCGGCGGTGACCGCGGTCCTGGTGACGCTGTCGCCGTCGGCGGACTGGAGCTGGAAGTCGGGGAGGAGCCCTGCCAGGGCGAGGAGGGTGAGGCTGGAGACCGCCCACACCGTGATCACCCGCAGCAGGGCGCGGCCCGCGCTCCGCCAGCGGGCGGGGATACGTCCTCGCCGTTCCGCCACGCCAGGTTCACCTTTCACCCGATTCCTGCCCCCAGCGTGGCACAACGCCCGCCGGGCGGGGGCGGGCGGACGGGTGCCCGGCGGGTGTGCGCCGGGTGGGGGACGGGGGCGCGCCGGCGGTATGACGGAGGGGGCTCGCCGGTGTACGACGGGGGCGCGCGCGAGGCGTACGGCGGAGGGCTCACCGGGCGTACGACGGGGGCTCAGGAGCCGTCGTACCCCGCGGTGGGCATGGAGAGCCTGCGGTGCACCCCGGCCTTCATGGGGGCGTCGTACGCGGGTTCGTCGAGGCCCGCGGTCTCGAGCCGCACGCCGCGCCGCTCGCACTCGGCGAAGAACGCGCGCACGTCCGTCAACGCGCGGGCGAGGACCCTCTCGTTCGGGGCCACGAAGAGGTCCACGACGCCCTCGTCGACGTCCGCCCACAGCGCCTGGTGGTCGGGCCTGATGCCGTAGCAGGACAGCTGCCGCGTCACCACGTAGCCCTTGCCGCTGGCCCAGCGGACGCACATGGCGTGCTGGCGGCGGGTGTCGACCAGGAAGGGGTCGTCGTCGAGCTCTTCGAGCGGGGTGAGGCTGGCGATCGCCGCCACCCGAACGTCGTCCATGGGGCGACCCTACTGCGTCGCGCCGCACCCGAGGAGTCTTTCGGTATACCAAGTGCGCTACCACGTGCGGTGCTCCGGCGAAGACCGGCCACGGCCCGCACGGCGTCCCCCACCACGCTCTCCTATCCCGCTCTCCGGCCCCGCCCCGGCCGCATCCCGACCGCACCCCGGCCGGGGACGTTTCGCCACGTCGCGGACACGATCCGCGTTATGGTCGAGACGGCGAGCGGGACTCGGACTCGCGGACTGGCTCTGGACGGGGACTGGCTCGGGGACGGATTCGGACACGGCCACGAGCTCGGGAACGGGGCGGACTCGGGCTCGGAACTCGGGCACGGGCACGGGCTCCGACTCCGACAGACTCGGGCACGGACTCGGGCATGGACTCGGGCATGGACTCGGCGGCGGACGGAGAGGGCGGCGTTCCGGTGGAAGTCACCTGGTGGGGTCATGCCACCTGCACGGTCGAGGACTCCGGGGTCCGTTTCCTGACCGACCCGCTGTTCGCGCGCCGGCTCGCCCATCTGCGGCGCCGGCGGGGCGCGCCGCCACCGGCGGAGGCGGCCCGCGCCGAGGCGGTGCTCGTCTCGCACCTGCACGCCGACCACCTCCACCTCCCCTCCCTCGCCCGGCTCGCCCCGGGCACCCGCCTCCTCCTTCCGTCCGGCGCGCCCCGTGCCGTACCGGCCCTGCGCCGGCTCGTCGAGCGGGGGCTGCGGCTCACCGAGCTGGCGCCGGGTGACGAGGTGTCCGTCGAGGGCGTGACGGTACGGGCGGTGCCGGCGCTCCACGACGGCCGGCGGCTGCCGTTCGGCCCGCACCGCTCCCCCGCGCTGGGTTACGTCGTCGAGGGCGAGGCCCGCACCTACTTCGCCGGGGACACCGACCTGTTCGACGGCATGGCCGAGGCGGTCGGCGCGGTGGACGTGGCGCTCCTCCCGGTGGGGGGTTGGGGCCCCTTCCTGGGGCACGGGCATCTGGACGCGGCGCGTGCGGCCGAGGTGCTCGCCGACCTGTCGCCGGCCGCCGCGGTCCCGGTGCACTACGGCACGTACTGGCCGATCGGCATGGACGCGGTCCGGCCGCACGAGTTCCACGCGCCCGGGGACGAGTTCGTCCGGCACGCCTCCCGGCTCGCGCCGAAGGTGGCGGTCCACCTGCTCGCGCACGGCGAGCGGGTCCGGCCGGAGGTGGCGCGGTGAGGCCCGGGGCGGCCGCGCGTACGGAGGGCGCCCGGTGATCGACCGGCTCATGGCGGCGGTGCGGGAACTGCCGCCGGAGTCGACGCAGCAAGCCGTCGGCTACCCGTCCCTGTTCGTCCTGGTGGCGCTCGGCGCACTGGTGCCGGTCGTGCCGACGGGCGCGATCGTGAGTTCGGCGGCGGTGGTGGCGTTCCACCAGACGTCTCCGTTCGCGCTGCTCTTCGTCTTCCTCGTGGCGTCGTTCGGCGCGTTCCTGGGCGACCTGGCGCTCTACTGGCTGGGGCGGCGGGGCGTCAGGTCCCGCAACGGCTCGCGGTGGCTGGCGGCGCTGCGCGGCCGGGCCGCTCCCGAGCGCCTCGCCCACGCGCGAGAGCGCCTGGAGACGCACCAGGTGTCGGTGCTGGTCCTTTCGCGGCTGGTGCCGGCGGGGCGGATCCCGGTGATGCTGGCCTGTCTGCTCGCCGGGATGCCGCCGCGGCGCTTCGCACGGGGCGACCTGCCGGCGTGCCTGGCGTGGGCGGCGACGTACCAGCTCATCGGCATCCTCGGCGGCTCGCTCTTCCCCGAGCCGTGGCAGGGCGTGGTGGCGGCGGTGGCGCTCACCGTACTGATCAGCGCGGTGCCGTCGCTGTGGCGGCGGCTGCGCGGCCCGCACGGGGAGCCGTCGTCGCGGTCAGGGGACGAGCACGCGTGAGGCGCCGACCGGCAGGTCCCACAGGTCCTCGCGGGGCAGTCCGGCCTTCTCCCACGCGGCCCGGACCCGGGTGAGCGGTTCGAGGACGGGCTCGGAGGACAGCACGAAGGTCGCCCAGTGCATGGGCGCCATCCGGCGCGCCCCGAGGTCCTGGAAGGCCTGGACGGCCTCCTCGGGGTCGGTGTGGACGTCGCTGAGCCACCAGCGCGGGTCGTAGGCGCCGATGGGCAGCAGGGCGAGGTCGATGCCGGGGTGGCGGCGGCCGATCTCGCCGAACCAGTGGCCGTAGCCGGTGTCGCCGGCGAAGTAGGTCCGGTGCCCGGCGCGGTCGGTGAGCACCCAGCCGCCCCACAGGGAGCGGCAGGTGTCGAGCAGGGTGCGCTTGGACCAGTGGTGGGCGGGGACGAACTCGAAGGTCACGCCGCCGAGTTGGCAGGCCTCCCACCAGTCGAGCTCGGTGACCCGGGTGAAGCGGCGACGGGTGAACCACCGGCCGAGACCGGCCGGCACGAAGACGGGGGTGCGACGGGGCAGCCGCTTGAGCGTGGGGGCGTCGAGGTGGTCGAAGTGGTTGTGGCTGATGACGACGGCGTCGACCGGGGGCAGGTCCTCCCAGCGGACGCCGACGGGGGTGATCCGGGCCGGGGTGCCGAGGATGCGGCGGGACCAGACGGGGTCGGTGAGGACGGTGAGTCCGCCGATCCGCAGCACCCAGCTGGCGTGTCCGGCCCAGGTGACGGCGAGGGTGTCGGGCCCGGCCTCGGGCAGCGGACCGGGGGCGAACGGCAGCAGCGGGATGTCGCGCAGCCCGTCCGGCCCGGGGCGCACGGCGCCCTCGCGGGCGAGCCGGGCCATGGCGCGGACGCCGGGCAGCGGCGCGGTCAGCCGGTCGGCGAAACTGCGCGGCCAGTCGTGGCGCAGCCGACCGAGGGGCTGGAGCGGGGGCGCGGGGTGCGGGGCGTGGGGGGTGCGGGCGGACCGCGGGGCCCGGGGTGGCCGTGCCGTCTGTTCCGTCATCTCTGCGGCCTCCGTCTGTGCCGTCTCATGTGTCTGTTCCGCCGGCCGTCGGTGGGGCCGGCGCTCGTCGTCACCGGGTCAGTTCGTCGAGGGCGGCTCCGAAGGAGCTCAACGCGTCGGCCACGTGCGGCAGTTCCTCGGGGCGGGGCGCGGTGAGGGCCGTGGTGCGCTCCTCCTCGGTGGCTCCCAGGAAGGCCGCGGTGCCGAACCGTACGCGCAGCGCGCCGAGTTCGTCGCCGAAGCGGTGACCGCCGGGGACGGGAGTGTCGAGCCGCTCGGTGAGGTGGTTCTCCAGTTCGAGGGAGTCGGTGACGCCTCGGGCGGCGAGCCCGGCGCGCAGCGGACCGAGGTCGGCGTAGAGGTGGCGGCCGGCCTCCGGGGGCCGGGCGAGGGCGCCGGCCGAGAGCACCGCGTGGTGGACGGCGGCGGCCACCCGCCCGTGCAGATGGGCGGTGAGCCGGGCCCGTACGGTGACGTCCTCGGGTTCGTCGAGGGCGTGGGCCGCGGCGGGGGCGAAGGGGCCCGGCACGAGGGCACCGAGCGCGGTGAGGACGTCGAGGGTGCGGGGCCTGCGGCCGCCGTGGCCTCCGGTGCGGGCGGCGGCGGGCGGGAAGCGGGCGACGGCGCAGGGCCAGGCGGCGGGGGCGAGGGCGCCGCCCAGGTCGGTGAGGACGGTGACGTCGTCGGGGCACATCTCGGCGGGGCTGAGCAGCACCGTCTCCTGGGGGCGGTGCAGGGTGTCGCGCCAGGTCTCGTCGCTGATGATGTGCAGGCCCGCGGCGACGGCGGCCTCGCAGGCCTCGCGGACGAGCTCGGGCGGGGCGACGGTGGCGGTGGGGTCGTCGGCGACGGACAGCAGCAGCAGGCGGGGGTCGCCGCCTTCGGCGCGGACCCGGCGGACGGTCTCCAGGAGGGCGAACGGATCGGGCACGCCGCCGCACTCGGCGGGCGTGGGCACGTGGTAGGCGGGACGGCCGAGGAGCCGGGCCTGGGGGCTCCACCAGGCGGGGCAGGGACGGGGCAACAGGAGGTCGCCGCCGTGGGCGGCGATGAGGGCGAGCAGCAGCGGCGGGGCGCCGGGGGCGGCGACGACGTCCTCGGCGTGGGTACGCAGTCCGCGCCGCCACCAGTAGCCGGCGGCGGCCTCGCGCAGGACGGGTCCGCCGCCGGGGGGTTCGGGGACGGGCCGGTCGGCCGCGGCGGCGACGAGGGCGGCCAGGCCGGGCAGCACGGGGAGGCCGGGCTCCGGCGCCGGCGGCCCGTAGCGCACCGGGCCGCGGCCCTCCGGGGCCGTCCGCCGCACGTCCCGCCGCATCTCCCGGCCCTCCTCGCACCCGCGCCTGCACCTGGGCGTCCGGCATCGGCGCCCCGGAGCCTTCTGCCCCCCAGAGCCCTTTATACGGAGGTTCCACGGGATTCGCCGCTCGGGGACACGGCCGCGTGGTCGCAAGGGAGAGTCGCCGGGAAGAGTCGACGGGAAGAGCCGCCGGGGAGAGTCGCTGGGAAGAGTCGGCGGGAAGAGTCGGCGGGGAGACTGGACGGATGACAGCACCCGATGCGCACGTCTTCGCCGCCGTCCCGCTGCGTGGCGCCCGCCTGGACCTGGAGCCGCTGCGGCTCGGCCACGCCGCCGAGCTGGCCGAAGCCCTCGCCGACCCTGCCCTGCACGCCTTCATCGGCGGCACCCCGCTTCCCGAACCGGAACTCCGCGCCCGCTACCGACGGCTGCTCGCGGGGTCGCCCGATCCGGGGACGGTGTGGTGCAACTGGGCGCTGCGGCTGCGCGTGGGGGCGCAGGGGGCGTACGGGGCGGCGGGGTCGGCGGTGGGGACGGAGGGACCGTACGGGGCGGCGGGGGCGTCGGGGGCGGTGGTGGAGGCCGGGTCGGCGGAGGCAGCAGGGGTGGCGGAGGCGGCAGGGGTGGCGGTCGGGACGGTGCAGGCCACGGTGACGGCCGACGGGGCCGAGGTCGCCTGGGTGGTGGGCACGCCCTGGCAGGGGCGCGGACTCGCCCGCGAGGCGGCGGTGGTCCTGACCGACTGGCTGCGGGAGCGGGGAGTGCCGCGGCTCGTGGCGCATGTGCATCCGGAGCACCACGCCTCGGCGGCGGTGGCGACGGCGGCCGGACTGGCGCCGACGGAGGTGCTCCACGAGGGCGAGCGGCGGTGGGAGTGGCGCGCGCAGGGGCGCGGAGCGGGCGTCCGACGAGGAGGTGAACTCCCTGACCCGACGGGGTGATTCAGCGGTCGCGTCCACATCATGAGAACGGGGTCTCACGATGCGGCTGATCGGCGTACCGTGATCACACCCACTCACCCAAGGGAGTCCGGTCATGGCGCATGAGTCCGCCGTCTACACGCACGGCCACCACGAGTCCGTCCTGCGCTCGCACAGCTGGCGCACCGTCGAGAACTCGGCCGCGTACCTCGTTCCCGAACTGCGGTCCGGCCTGGACGTCCTGGACGTCGGCTGCGGGCCCGGCACGATCACCGCGGACCTGGCCGCGCGGGTCGCGCCGGGGCGGGTGACCGGGGTGGACGCGGCCGCGGACGTCCTGGTGAAGGCGCGGGCGGCGGCGGCCGAACGGGGTCTGGACAACGTGGAGTTCGCCGTCGCCGACGTCCACGCACTGGCCTTCCCCGACGACTCCTTCGACGTCGTCCACGCCCATCAGGTGCTCCAGCACGTGGGCGACCCGGTCCAGGCGCTGCGCGAGATGCGCCGGGTGTGCCGGCCGGGCGGTGTGGTGGCCGCCCGGGACAGCGACTACGGGGCCTTCACCTGGTTCCCGTCGACCCCGGGCCTGGACGAGTGGCAGGCCCTCTACCGACGAGTCGCCCGCGCCAACGGCGGCGAGCCGGACGCCGGACGCCGCCTGCTGTCCTGGGCCCGCCGCGCGGGCTTCACCGACGTCACCGCCTCCGCCGCCGCCTGGTGCTTCGCCACGCCCGGGGAACGCGACTGGTGGAGCGGCCTCTGGGCGGAGCGCACCACCGAGTCCGTCTACGCCCGTCTGGCCGTCGAGGGCGGCCACGCGACCCACGAGGACCTGGCGTCCCTCGCCGGCGCGTGGCGCACCTGGGGCGGGGAGGCGGACGCCTGGTTCATGGTGCCGCACGGCGAGATCCTGTGCCGGGTCCGATGAGCGACGGGCGGGGCGTGGCCGAGCTGCCGGGCCGTGTCACGGGGCAGCCCGTCCCGGTCCTGCTCGTCGACCGACCGGGGTTCCGGGGCCGCCGGCTCGACGACACCGTTGGTGGATCAGGCAGTTGTGTCCACGGGGTCTGCGGGGCATGAGGAAAGCTGTGTCGGTTCAGCACCCGTCGGCAAAGAGGGTCAGCCCGCGCAGCCTGGTGGCCCGGTGGTCCGTGTGGGCGAGACGGGGTTGTCCTGGGCCGATGGGCGCCGTGGCGGTGTGTTGTCGACGAGGATGGAGGTTCGGGCCTTGTTCGAGGGCTTTGAGACCAGGCGGGTTCAGGTCGGTGAAGCATCGATTCTCGTTCGCTACGGCGGGGAAGGGCCGCCGGTGGTGCTGCTGCACGGCCACCCACGGACATCCGCGACCTGGCATCGCGTCGCCCCGCTCCTCGTCCGAGGCGGTTTCACCGTGGTCTGTCCCGATCTCCGTGGATACGGCCGGTCCACCGGTCCGGCGCCCACCGCGGACCACGCGGGATACTCCAAGCGGGCCGTGGCTGGTGACGTGGTCGAGGTGATGCACTCCCTCGGCCATGCCCGGTTCGCGCTCGCCGGGCATGACCGGGGAGGCTGTGTCGCGCTGCGTCTTGCTCTCGATCATCCCGACGCGGTCTCACGGGTGGCGCTGATCGACTGTCTGCCCCTCACCGAGCACTTGTCCCGCGTCACGGCCGAGTTCGCCACGCGGTGGTGGCACTGGTTCTTCTTCGCCCAGCCGGACATCCCCGAGCGGGTCATCAACGCCGATCCGGACAGCTGGTACCGCGGTGACCCCCAGAGCATGGGGCAGGAGAACCATGACGAGTGGCGGGCTGCCACGAGGAACCCCGACGTGGTGCGGGCGATGCTGGAGGACTACCGGGCCGGTCTCACCATCGACCGGCGGCACGAGGAGGACGACCGCGCGACCGGAACACAGATCCAGTGCCCGGCGCTGGTCCTCTGGTCGCTCCGGGACGACCTCGAGGACCTGTACGGGGACCCGGTGAAGATCTGGCGGCAGTGGGCACCGGACGTACGCGGCCACGGCATCGACTCCGGGCATCACGTGGCCGAAGAGGCTCCGGAAGCGCTCGCGTCTTCCCTTACGGACTTCTTCGCCGGGCGACCCGAGTGAGAAAC
Organism: Streptomyces sp. NPDC126499; assembly: GCF_040302485.1. Lineage (NCBI taxonomy): Bacteria > Bacillati > Actinomycetota > Actinomycetes > Kitasatosporales > Streptomycetaceae > Streptomyces > Streptomyces sp. NPDC126499. The sequence continues at coordinate 272,943 of NZ_JBEOUO010000005.1, forward strand.
CGCTGGACCGCCTCCCGCCCGCAGAGCGGCGTGGGGAAGTGTTCAGCGCAGGAGCCCTACCTTCCGTAGCGAGAAATTCCGTTGCGGTCTACACCTGCCGCCGTAGGGTGGGTGCCGGGTACCGAGGCCGGTATCGGGAAGGCGCGGGGCAATGAGCGAGCAGCACACCTACCGGGTGATCGTCCGGGGCACGTTCGACGGACTGTCGGAGGAGAGCCGCAGCCGGCTCCTCGCCGAGGCCGACGAGCACGGCCTGTCGGCGATGCAGTTCACCGAGGAGGGCTCGCTCGCCTACGACCGGACGCTGAAGCACTTCTCGTACCGTCTGGTGGTCGTCTCCGACGCGGCGGACGGCGAGGAGATGGCGGCGGCGCTCGCGGAGGACCGGGTGGAGCGGGCCCTCAAGGAGCTCGGCCACGGCCACGGCGGGCTGAAGTCCACGGTCACCGACATGGACACCATGAAGATCAACTACAAGCGCTGACCACCGGCGGTGCCTACGAGCGCTGATGACGAGCGCTGACTACGAGCGTCGCATGTCCGGCCGCTGGTCGGCGGTCGTCGCCCAGCGTTCGTGGTCCCGCCACGCCCCGTCGATGAACAGCATCGCGGGCGAGAAGCCTTCGAGACGGAAACCGGCCCTGCGGACGAGGGTGCGGGACGCGGTGTTGCGGGGCTGGATGTTGGCCTCCAGGCGGTGCAGTCCGAGCGGTCCGAAGGCGTACGCGAGGACGAGCCGGAGGCCCTCCGAGAGCAGTCCGCGCCCGGCGGCGTGCGCGAAGGCGCCGTATCCGAGCGCGCCGGAGAGGAAGGCGCCCCGGACGATGTTGTTGATGTTCACGAACCCGGCGATACCGCCGCTGTCGCGCTCACAGACGAGGAACCCGGCCCTCGCCGGGTCGTCCAGGAGCTGCCGGGCATAGGCGGCGTACGCCTCGGGCGTCCGTGGCGGGAAGAGCCAGGGCGCGTGCAGCGCGCGGCTCTCGCGGGCCCGGGCGGTGAACTCCTCGCCGTCGTCGAGGCGGAACGGCCGCAGGCCGACGCGCGGCCCCGTGGCGAGATACGGACCAAGATCGTCGGACATGTGCTCAGGCTAGCGGCGGCCGGGCGGGGGCGGAGTCCTGGCGGGCCGGTCGGGTCCGGGTGGGCCGGGGGGGTGGAGGCCGGGCGGGGGCGGGTGGAGGCCGGTCGGGGCCTGGCGGGCCGGGCGGGGGGCGGGTGCGGCCCGGGTGGGTGGCGCCGACATGGGTTCAGCGGCGGGCGGCGCCGACACGGGGGTCAGCGGCGGGCCGCCGTCACTCGGGCGGGGCAGCTTTCGCCCTTCTTCACCACGCCGACCACGACCCGGCCGCGCGGGCCGCGCTCGGCGCCGGGGGCGGGGTGCTGCGTGCAGACCCGCCAGTTCGGGGGCCAGAGGACACGGCGGTCGCCGCCGCTCACGTCGTGGACGTCGAGGTGGGTGCGCGGGGTGAGGGCGGTGAAGACCCGCCACAGGCTGATGCCGAGGAGGGCGGGCATCCTTCGGTTCCCGCGGCTCCCGCCCGGGGCGACCGCGCTGCCGTCCCGTTCCACCACCGCGTCTGCGCCTTGTTCCGCCTCCGGATCGGTGCCCGTGCCCGTACCTATGTCCGTGCCCGTATCCGTCTCCGTGTCCGTCTTCGGGTCGATGTCCGTGTCCGTCGAACTGACCGCCACGGCCCAGAGCGCGAGTGCGGCAACGGCCACGACGACGGCCGCCCGCCTCACCTGCGGCTCCTGGCGGCTCCGTAACGGCCGGCCGCGATGGCGATCCGACCGGGGGTGAGCACGCCACCCGCCCGGTCCCTGCCCGTGCTCGATGTTTCCGTGGGACTCATGACCGGCCCGCCTCCCTGCGTCGTGCGTCCCCCCAGGATGGTCCGATGCGCAACGTTCGGGGGCGGCGGACGGGCCGTACGAGTGACTTGTCAGACAACGTGGGGCCGATACGGTGGATCCGAGCACAGGACCCGCGCACAGAGCCCGAGCAGAGGCCCCGCACAGAGGACCCGGGCAGAGGCACGGGCACCAGCACGAGGAGGATCCGTGGCAGCCGGCGGACAGCAGCGTCGACCCGTCGTCGCGCTCTACGAACGGATCGCGGACGCCATCCACGACGGCACCTACCCGCCGGGATCCACGCTGCCCTCGGAGCCGAAGCTCGCGGGCGAACTCGGCGTGAGCCGGCCCGCGCTGCGCGAGGCGCTGCTGCTGCTCCAGGAGGACGGGCTGCTGACGGTGCGCCGAGGGGTGGGCCGCACGGTGAACGCGCACCCGCCGCGGCGCGGCTTCGAGCACGTCCAGGCCCTGGAGGAACTGCTCGGGGCCGGCGCACCGCTGCGGGTGCGGGGCCTGCTGCGCTCCGTCGAGGAGCCCACCGACTTCACCACCCAGCACCTGCTCGCCCCGGCCGGGGCCGAGCTGCGGTTCTGGGAGTCCGTGCTGGCCGGGGAGTCGGGGCCCGCCGCCCTGAGTCACGAGTGGGCCGCCGACGACGAGGTCCTGGGCCGCGCCCACCCGGCCTTCGCCGAGGCGCTGCGCACCGAGGCGGCGCCCGAGCACACCTCGATGCTGGCGGTGCTCGCGGGCGCCTCGCGGGGGGTTCCGCTGGCCGCGCACAGCGCCGTCACGGCGACGCTGCTCGGCCGCCGCAGGGGCGAGCAGCTGGGCCGGTCGGCGGACACGCCCGCGGTGCTGGTCACACAGGTGGTGCGGGTCGACGGCACCCCGGTGCTCGCCGCCAAGCACATGCTGCCGACGGGCGCGCCCGCCCTGCCGGTCCTGCAGACGAACTGAGGCGGCGGACCGGCCGCCACCGCCCCGCACGCCCCGTCCCCCATCGACCCACACGCCCCCTCGACACTCGGCCCGCACGCCCGGTCGGCCATCGGCCCACACGCCCCCTCGGCCCTCGGCCCGCACGCCCGGTCCGCCATCGACCCACAGGCCTGCTCGGCCCTCGGCCCGCACCCCCGATCGGCCATCGGCCCGTACACCTGGTCAGCCGTCGGGCCGGGCCTCCGACCGCCCTCCCGGCCTGGTCGCGTGGCCCCCTGTCGCCACCGTCACACCACCGCCGCCGCTGAGTGGCGTACACTTCCCCGCCATGCACTTGTCTGACAACCCTGCCGCCCCTGCCGTTCCCGCCTCCTCCCCCGTCGTCGCCGACTGGATCCGACGGGCCCCCAAGGCCGTCCTGCACGACCACCTCGACGGCGGGCTCCGCCCGGCCACGATCGTGGAGCTCGCGCGGGAGTGCGGGTACACCGGGCTGCCCACCGAGGACCCCGCCGAGCTGGCCGTCTGGTTCCGGGAGGCCGCCGACTCCGGTTCGCTGGAGCGGTATCTGGAGACCTTCGCCCACACGTGTGCGGTGATGCAGACCCGCGAGGCGCTCACGCGGATCGCGGCCGAGTGCGCCGAGGACCTGGCCGCCGACGGGGTCGTCTACGCCGAGATCCGCTACGCCCCCGAGCAGCACCTGGAGGGCGGGCTCGCCCTCGACGAGGTCGTGGAGGCCGTGAACGAGGGCTTCCGCGAGGGCGAGCGCCGTACCGGCGGCCGGATCACCGTCCGTACGCTGCTCACCGGTATGCGGCACACCGACCGCTCGCTGGAGATCGCACGGCTGACCGTGGCCCACCGGGACAACGGCGTGGCGGGCTTCGACATCGCCGGCGGCGAGATCGGCAACCCGCCGGCCCGCCACCTGGCCGCCTTCCAGCACCTGAAGCGCGAGAACTGCCACTTCACGATCCACGCCGGCGAGGCCGTCGGCGCCGAGTCGATCCACGAGGCCGTACAGGTCTGCGGCACCGAGCGGATCGGCCACGGCGTGCGGATCACCGACGACATCGCCGAGGACGGCACGCTGGGCCGGCTCGCCGCGTACGTCCGGGACAACCGCATCGCGCTGGAGGTCTGCCCGACCTCCAACCTGCAGACGGGCGCGGCGAAGGACTACGCCTCGCACCCGATCGACGAGCTGCGCCGCCTGGGATTCCGGATCACCCTCAACACGGACAACCGGCTGGTCTCCGGCACCACCATGAGCGAGGAGTTCCAGCACATGGTGGACGCCTTCGGCTACGGCCCGGAGGTCTTCGAGGAGTTCACCGTCGCCGCCCTGGAGGCCGCCTTCCTGCCCCTGCCGGAGCGCCGCCGCCTGATCGACGAGCTGATCCGCCCGGGTTACGCGGCCCTCGCGCCGCTCGTCGCCGGCTAGGCGCTCCCCCCTGGCGTGAACCGCCGCCCGCCGGCCCGGCCCCCAAGGACCAGGGCGGCGGGCGGCGGTCTCCCCGGGAGAGCCGCCGCCAGCGCATTGCCTAGCCGACCCGTCCCTGGACGAGGGGCAGTTCCAGCGTCCCGGTGTCCTCGGGGGCGCTGACGACGGTCACCGGCTTGATGCCCCGGTTGCCCGAGTAGGCGGTGTCGCTGGCGGCGATCACGAACTCCAGGCGGTGTCCCGTCTCGTAGCGGTGGACGATGCCGGGGAGTTCGACGGTGAAGGGGCGGGTGACGTCCGGCACGCGGACGGGGGCGACGAGCCGGTTGACGAGGGTCTTCGTGCCGTCGGGGGCCACGTCGTACAGCTTGGCGAAGAGGACCAGTTTGTCGGCGGCGTCGCCGGAGTCCTGGACGCGTTCGGTGCGCGGGGAGACGACCTTCAGGGTGGCGCGCGGCGCGCCGACGAGGTCGGCCGGGGCGGTGAGCGGGGCGGTGGTCCAGCCGAGGTGGGTGCCGGCGATGTCGTACGGCTCGGGGTCGGGCAGTCCGATCAGGCCGGCGAGCGAGGACTCGGAGTGGCTGGTGGGCACGAGCCAGTTGGCGTAGCTGCGGGAGCCGCGGGTGACCTTGGCGCGGTTGTCGACGAGTTTGCCGTCGCCGGAGAGGTAGAGCTTCTGGCTGAGCGCGGGCACGGTCGCGGCGGTGCCGTAGCCGCTCTGCCAGTCACGGTAGTAGGCGAACTCGGCGCCGGTGTCGACCGTGCGGTCGCCGCGCAGGTGGCGCTCGAACCAGGCGAGGACGCGCCGACCGACGTAGCTGTTCTCCAGGTCGCCCGAGCCGAGGTCGAGTTCACCGGGTTTCCGGCCGCCGCTGTGACCCCAGGACTGCCAGATCATCTTGGTCTCGACGCCCTGCCGCTGGAGCTTCTCGTAGGTGTCCTGTGCCTCGTTGAGGTTGAACAGGCTGTCGGCCTGGCCCTGGACGACGAGGGTGGGGGCCTTGACCCGGTCGAGGTAGGAGACCGGGGAGACGCTGCGGGCGAAGGCGAGCATCTTCTCCGCGTCCGCCTCCGGGTAGCTGCCGGAGTTGAGCAGGCGGACGGTGTCGCAGGCGTCGGTGACGAAGTGGAGGCAGCTGAGGGAGTTGACGCGGCTGGGGTCGAGGGAGGGCACGAGCAGGGGCTGGCCCTCGCCCATGAGGTAGAAGCCGTTGGCCCACTGCCATTTGAAGACGCCGGGGGTGTCGCGGTCGGCGCTGTTGGGGGCGAGGGAGTAGGCGAGGTCGTTCCAGGTGATGAGGGGGACGAGGGCGTCGAGGCGGGGGTCGGCGGCGGCGGTGGCCAGCTGGATCGCGCCGCCGTAGGAGCCGCCGATCATGCCGACCCGGGGGTCGTCGGTGCCGTCCTTGGTGACGAAGTCGGCGCGGGTGCCGTCGTCGGCGGCGCGGGTGCCGGCGAGGAAGTCGAGGAGCCGGGCGGCGGCCTGGCCGTCGATGCGCGGGTCGTCGAGGGAGATGAGGCATCCGCTCCTGCCGAAGCCGAGGCCGGAGTAGACGAGTCCGACGTAGCCGCGGGCGGCGACGGCCTTGCCGATGGCGTCGGTGGAGCCGTCGTTCTTGCTGCCGCCGAAGCCGTTGGTGGCGAGGACGGCGGGTGCGGGGTGCGCGGCGTCGACGCCGTCGGGGCGGTAGAGGTCGGCATCGACGGCGCAGGTCCGGCCGCCCGCCTGGACGGTGAAGCGCAGGGGGGTGACGGTGTACGTGCCGGTGGCGCCGCTCATGGTCGTGTCGGCGGCCTGGGCGGCGGGGGCGGTGAGGGCGAGCGGGGCTGCCATCACGGCCCCGGCCGTGAGCGCGAGGAGCTTGCGGGATCTGGACAGGGCGGGCAGGGCAGGGGACACGGGAACCTCCACACCGAGGACGCGCGAACGACGTACCTACCGGTAGGTACGGGGCCGGGCCCATGGTGTGACGCGCGCGAGAGGGTCGTCAACGCGCCGGACAAAGGTTGTTGACGGAGATTCAGTGAAGGGAGCGGGCCCGGCACGTCTCGGCGTAGGGAGCGGCCGGACGGGCCTCAGCTCAGCGCCGGTACGTCGAGGGTGAGCGTCCCCGCCTCCGCGTCCAGGACCGCCGGTATCCCGAACGGTACGGTCGGCGCGCTCGCGTGGTGCCCGAAGCCCATCTCCTCCACGACCGGCACGCCGAGCCCGCCGAGCCGGTCGGCGAGGACGGCGCGCACCTCCTCGTACGGGCCGCACTCCTCCCAAGAGCCGAGGCCGATCCCGGCGACGCCGTCCAGCCAGCCGGAACGCAGCAGTTGGGTGAGGATCCGGTCGAGCCGGTACGGCTCCTCCCCCACGTCCTCCAGGAGCAGCAGCCCGCCACGGGCCGAGGGCCGGGCGTGCGGGGTGCCGAGGTCGGCCGCCAGCAGGCTGACGCAGCCGCCGAGGGTGACGCCGTGCGCCCGGCCCGGGACCAGCGCCCTGGCGGTGTCCAGGCCGAGGGTGCGCACCGACTCCGGCTCGAAGAGGGTGGCGCGCAGGGACTCCTGGGTGCGGGAGTCGTCGAGGAAGGCTCCGGCGGCGATCATCGGGCCGTGCAGGGTGGCGACGCCGAGGCGGACGGCGAAGGCCTCGTGGAGGGCGGTGACGTCGCTGTATCCGACGAGCACCTTGGGTCCCGCGGCCCGTATCGCCGCCCAGTCGAGCAGGTCGACCATGCGCTGGGCGCCGTAGCCGCCGCGGGCGCAGAGCACGGCGGAGACGTCCGGGTCGCACCAGGCCTCGGTCAGGTCACGGGCGCGGTCCTCGTCCGTGCCGGCGAGGTGGCCGAGGGTGGGGTGGGTGTCGAGGACGTGGGGGGCCACGACCGGGTCGAGGTCCCAGTCGCGCAGGATGGCGAGTCCGGCCCGCAGCCGCTCCTCGGGGACGGGGCCGCTGGGCGCGACGACGGCCACCCGGTCACCGGGGCGCAGCCTCGGGGGCCGTACCGGCGGCGTGGTCATTTCCTCATCTCCAGGGCGGGCACGTCGAAGCGGTCGAGTCCGAAGGTGCGGACGTACAGGCCGAGTTCGGCTTCGAGGGCGCGGGTCATCGTGTCGGCCCTGCGGAAGCCGTGCCCCTCGCCCTCGAAGGCGAGGTAGGCGTGCGGGACGCCCCGGCCTGCCGTCTTGGCGAGGAACCTCTCGGCCTGGGCTGGCGGGCAGATCACGTCGTCGAGGCCCTGGAGCAGCAGGAAGGGCGCGGTGACCCGATCGACGTGCTCCAGCGGGGAGCGTTCCCGGTAGCGGGCGGGCACCTCGTCGAGCGGGCCGATCAGCGAGCGCGGGTACTCCGCTTCAAAATCGTGGGTCTCGCCGTCCGCCCAGGCGGCCGGGTCGAGGATGGGATAGATGATGGTGCCGCAGGCGTAGAGGTCGCTGTGGACGAGGGAGGTGGCCGCGGTCCAGCCGCCGGCGCTGCCGCCCCGGACGGCGAGGCGGGCCGGGTCGGCCGTGCCCTCGTCGGCGAGGGCGCGGGCCACGGCGGCGCAGTCCTCGACGTCGACGACGCCCCACTGTTCGCGCAGCCGCTCGCGGTACTCCCGGCCGTAGCCGGTGGAGCCGCCGTAGTTGACCTCGGCGACGCCGATGCCACGGGAGGTGAAGTAGGCGATCTCCAGGTCGAGTACGAGCGGGGCGTGCCCGGTGGGGCCGCCGTGTGCCCAGATCACATAGGGCGGGAGCTGGTCGCCGGGGGCGGTGCGGTCGGGGTTGTGCGGCGGGTAGACGTGGGCGTGGATCTCGCGGTCGCCGGGTCCGGTGAAGGTGCGGATCTGTGGCTCGGGGTAGTAGGCGGGGTCGACCGGGTCGTGGTGCGGGGAGCCGATGACCCTGGTGCGGCCGGTACGGGTGTCCAGCTCCACGACCTCGTAGGCGCTGCGGGGGCTGGCGGCGACGCCGACGACGCGGGTGCCGTGGACGGCGAGGGTGGCGGCCCACTCGGTCCAGGGGCCGGCGGCGTCGACCAGCTCGCCGGTCTCCGGGTCGAGTATGCCGAGGGCGGTGGCGCCCGTGCCGTGGACGACGGCGATCAGCCCGTTGTCGAGCGGCTGGAACCAGCTGAGGCCGATCTTCCAGAGTGCCCCGCCGAACTCCTCGGGGCGCGGGCAGAGCGGCACCGGCTCGCCGGTCTCGGCGCCGCGGTAGAGGTTCCACCAACCGGTGCGGTCGCTGAGGTGGAGCAGTCGGCCGTCGGGGGTCCAGCCGACCTGCGGCACCGATTCCTCGGGACCGCCGGCGACGGTACGGGGGCTGCCCAGACGGCCGTCCTCGGTGACCTCGGCGAGCAGGACCTCGGTGCCGTCCCAGGGCATGCGGGGGTGGTCCCAGGCGATCCAGGCGGCCCGCCGCCCGTCGGGCGAGAGCCGGGGGCCGGTGACGAAGCGGTGGCGCGCGTCGGTGAGTTCACGCACCAGGGAGCGGTCCTCGGCGGCGGAGCCGTCGAGCGGCACGGCGGCGATGACCCGGCGTACGTCGGTGGGCGCGGGGCCGGTGAACTCCTCGAGCACGCACCAGACCTCGCCCCGCTCGGGGCGGAGCACCGGATCGACCCAGCGCAGTCCACCGCCGGTGGTGGAGACGGGGGTGAGCGGCCTCGGCCCGGCGCCGTCGGCGGCGTCCGGCTCGTAGGCGTAGAGCCGCTGGTCGGGGTGGTGGCAGAAGACGAGGAGCGTCGAACCGTCCGCCCGCACCGTGCCGGCCCAGGGCTGCCCGCCGTACTCGATGACCCTGCTGCGCACGTTCCACGGCGAGGGCAGCACCGACTCCTCGGTGCCGTCGGGGCGGAGGCGCACCAGGGCGCGGCGCCCGCCCTCGGCGGGGCGCGGGGCGGTCCACCAGACCTCTTCGCCGACGACGCCGACGTACTCGGGTCGCCCGTCGTGCGCGGCGGCGAGCGCGGCGCCGATGGGTGACGGCCAGCTGCCGTAGGTGGCCGTGGGTGCCATCAGGTTCCCCCTTTGTGCGGGTCGTGCGGGCGCGTGTGCGCGGTCGGGTCTTCGGGTCGTTGGGCCGTCGGGTCGTCGGGCCGTCGGGTGGTCGGGTGGTCGTGTCGTCGGCGGTCGGGTGGTCGAGCGGGGTCAGGCGGTCCGCAGGTAGTGGTCGAGGACGCGGACGCCGAAGTGGAGGGCGTCGACCGGGACGCGCTCGTCGACGCCGTGGAACAGCGCCCCGTAGTCCAAGCCGGGCGGCAGCTTCAGCGGAGAGAAGCCGTAGCCGGTGATGCCGAGTCGGGAGAACTGCTTGGCGTCGGTGCCACCCGACATGGAGAAGGGGACGACGTGCCCGTCCGGGTCGAAGCGCTCGACCGCGGCGCGCAGCTTGGCAAAGGTCGGCGAGTCGACCGGCGCCTCCAGGGGCACCTCGCGGTGGTGGAACTCCCACTGCACGTCGGGACCGGTGAGCCGGTCCATCGTCTCGGCGAACTCCTCCTCACCGCCGGGCAGCATCCGGCCGTCGACGTAGGCGACGGCATGCCCCGGGATCACGTTCACCTTGTAACCGGCGTCCAGCATCGTCGGGTTGGCGCTGTTGCGGACGGTGGGCTGGACCAGGGCGGCGGCCGGACCCAGCTTCTCCAGGAGGACGTCGGTGTCGAAGTCGGGGGCGTCGACGTCGGTCTCGATCCCGTACAGCGCGGCCAGCTCCCTGAGCGCGGCCCGCACGGTCGGGGTGAGCCGGACAGGCCACTGGTGGGCGCCGATGCGGGCGACGGCCGCGGCGAGACGCGTGACCGCGTTGGCCGTGTTGACCTTGGAGCCGTGGCCGGCCCTGCCGTGCGCGGTGAGCTTGAGCCAGGCCGTGCCGCGCTCGCCGGCCGCGATCGGGTAGAGGGTGGTGCCGGGGTCGGGATGGAAGCTGAACGCGCCGGACTCGCTGATGCCCTCCGTGCAGCCCTCGAAGAGGCCGGCGTGCCGGTCGGCGAGGAAGCCTGATCCGTCCTCGGCGCTCGCCTCCTCGTCGGCGGTGTAGGCGATGACGACGTCCCGGCGCGGCCGGACGCCCTGGCGGGCCCAGGAGCGGACGACGGCGAGCACCATCGCGTCCACGTTCTTCATGTCGACGGCGCCCCGCCCCCAGACGACCCCGTCGCGGACCTCGCCGGAGAAGGGGTGCACGGTCCAGTCGGCGGCCTCCGCCGGGACGACGTCGAGGTGACCGTGGACGAGCAGCGCGTCGGCCGTGGGGTCGGTGCCGGGGATCCGGGCGACGACGTTGGTGCGGCCCGGGGTGCGCTCCAGGAGCGTGGGCTCGAGACCGGCACCGGCGAGCCGCTCCGCCACGTACTCGGCGGCGGGCCGCTCGCGGCAGTCGCCGCCGCCGCGGTTGGTGGTGTCGATCCTGATCAGTTCGGAGGTGAAGGTGACGACCTCGTCGAGCGCCGCACCGTCAGGACCCCGGTCCTCCTCAGCCATACTGCTCCTCCACAGCGGCGGACACGATCGTGGTGACCGCCTTGAACGTGCGAATTGCCTCGTACATCGTCTCGCTGGTGTAGGCGACGCGTCTCTCGCCACTCCGTCCCGTACCCGGGACCACCGTCGCGGCGGCGGCCAGATGCTCGGCGTCGAACTCCAGCTCCACCGTGAACGGCCCGCCGGCGACCGGCTCGTGCCGCACGGCGAGCGAGGCCGCGTCCTTGGCCGCCGCGCGGATCTCGGCGGCCGTGCGGGCGGGCGTACGGCAGACGGCCGCGTAGCGCGAGACGTGGTCCTTCACGGCGACCTTGCGCGCCTCCGGTGCGTAGCCGAGGGCGTCCTCGCAGGTCAGGTCGTCGCCGGTGACGAGGATGACGGGGACTCCGAACTCGGCCACGACGTGCGCGTTGAGCAGCCCTTCGCTCGCGCGCACTCCGTTGAGCCAGACGCCGGTGATGGAGTTGGCGAGATAGGTGTGGGCGAGGACCCCCTCGGCGCCCGCTCCGGTGTGGTAGCCCACGAAGGCGATGCCGTCGACGTCGCCGTGCTGGACGCCCTCGACCATGGACAGCGACTTGTGACGCCCGGTGATCATCTCGGCCCGCTCGTCGAGCCGCTCCAGGAGCAGATTGCGCATGGTCCAGTGCGCCTCGTTGACGAGGACCTCGTCGGCGCCGCCGTCGAAGAAGCCGAGCACCGCCGCGTTCACGTCCGAGGTGAACATGGACCGGCACCGCTCCCACTGCGGTGTGCCGGGCAGCACGTCGGCGGGCCAGGTCACACCGGTGGCGCCTTCCATGTCGGCGCTGATCAGGATCTTCATGTCTGGCACCGTACGCGCCGGGCCACGACCCCCACCACCCCTGTGGATAAGTGTCGAAGGCCTGGACCGGTGACGGCGGTTCGGCCTCCGCGTCGCGGCCGGGGATTCGGGCGAATCCTTTCATCGGTCGCGTATAGGCTTACCGGCGCACATTCCCGCCCCGCTCACCCCTTTGAGGAGACTCTCGGTGACCACCTCGCTCGCTCCGGTCGAGACCGACACCTGGATCGAACCCGCCGCCGAGGCCGTCGCGGAGGCCGTGGTCCGCGACGCCCGTGACTTCGGGGTGTACGCGAGGACGGGCGGCTGGGCGTTCGCGCTGAAGGTGGCCCGGAGCGTCCGGCCCGGCGGGCAGGCGGCGGAGGGCTCCGAGAAGGTGTCGGCGAAGGCGTTCGCGGAGCTCGCCGGCTGCTCGCCCGAGCGGGTCATGCGCTACTACAAGGCCTGGGACATGGCCGCGGACGACGGCCTGGTGCCGCAGTTCGAGGCCCTGGTGCCCGGCGAGGACGTCGAGCTGCCCGAGGCCGACGTCTGGCTGTCGTACTACTCCTCCCGCTCCAGCGCCACGTCCGTGCGCGGCCACGCGATCACCGCGGCGGCCGAGGCGGAGGGCATCAAGCCGACGAAGGCGCTGGAGGTCGCCGAGAACCCGACCGCGCTGCGGGCCGCGATCCTCGCCGACCCCGGTACGGCCGAGGCGGCGCGCGGCGCCCTCCTTGACCGGATGAAGGAGGACCCGGCGCTGCAGACCGAGATGGCGCGGGCCATCGCGCGCACCGGCGAGCTGAAGAAGGCGGTCGCGCAGGAGGCGAAGGCCGCCGACCGGATCGAGTACGTACGGCAGATCGCCGAGGGCGGCCGGATCCGCACGCCCGCGGGCCAGACCGTCGAGGCCCCGCCGGAGCTGCGCGCGGAGGCCGAGCGGCACCTGTCGCTCATCGACGAACTCGACGACTCGGAGGAGGCCGGCGAGTGGGCCGGCGAGGCCTACGACACGGTGCGGTCGATGGTCGCCCAGGCGGTCGACGCGGACCCGGCGCTGCGGGTCCAGGAGCGCCGGACGAAGTTCTACAACAGCCTGCAGAAGGCGACGAAGGTCTTCGAGGAGCTGACGCTCGACGAGGTCCTGGAGGAGGACGTCGTCGAGGAGGACATGCTCCAGCGCCTGGAGGCCCTGCAGGAGGCGATCGGCGCCTGCATCAGCGCCCTGCGCAAGGCGACCGCCGCGCACTGAGGCGGCGGCGGGGGCGGCGGCGCCGGCGCCGCGGCTTGGCGGCCGGGCTGCGGCGGGCGGGGCCGGGAGCCGGTGGCCGCTTCGTACGGGACCGGCCCGAGGCGGATCCGTACGGGGGCGACCGAGGCCGATCCGTACGGGCCCGGCCCGCAGGCCGAGGGTGCGGGCCTTCAGGCCGGTGGCGGCGCCGGGCAGGCGTACCCCGGCCGCACGGACCCAAGCCTCGCCCCGCCCCGATGGCCCTCCCCCGGCCGCCCCCCTCAGTCCTCGTGTCCCAGTTGCAGGTCGCGCTCCGTGCGGCCGCCGCCCGCGAGGTGGAGGACCGTGGCGACCGGGGGGTAGCCGGCGGCGATGACCGTGTATTCGCCGGAGGAGAGGTCCACGAAGCGGAAGGTGCCGTCGGGGCCCGTGGTGAGGGTGTCGACGACGTTGCCCGCCGCGTCGAGGAGGGTGACGCGGGCGTCCTCGACGGGGCGGCCGCCGCCCGCCCGTACCGTTCCGCGGAGGACCGCGCCGCCGGCCAGTTCGATGTCCTGGCGGGTCTCGCGGGAGGACTGCACGCTGACCGGGAGGGCGGCGGGGCGGAAGGCGGGGGCGCTGGCGGCCAGGGTGTACTCGCCGGCGACCAGCTCGCCGATCACGTATCCCCCCTCGCGTCCGCTGCGGGTGGAGGCGACGACCTCGCCGCGGACGTCGGTGAGGGTGACGGCCGCGTCCCGGACGGGGGTGCCGTCGGCGGTGTGGACGGTGCCGGCGAGGCGGCCCGCGCCGCCGAGGACGACGTCCAGTTCGACCGGGCGCTCCCCCACGGTGACGGAGACGGCCTGCGGCTGGTGGCCGCCGGCGGCGGCGATCAGGACGTACGAGCCGGAGCCCGGCACGCTCAGCGCGTACCGGCCGTCGTCGCCGCTCGCGCCGCGGCCGATCTGCCGGCCCTGGACGTCGATGAGGGTGAGCGCGGCCCGGGGCACGCAACTTCCGTCGTGGTGCTGGACGCTGCCGCAGACGGGGACCCCGGCGGGCAGCGGGGCGGCGGTGGGGGCGGCTCCCGCGCGGGCGTGCGGAACGGCGGTCGTGGGGGCCTCGGTGGCGGGGGTGTGGTGGGACACCAGCGGTTTCTCCTTGAGGAAGAAGGCGAGGACGAGGCCGAGCACGAGGACCGGCACGAGGTAGAGGAAGATCCGGGGCATCGCGTCCGCGTAGGCGTGGACGAACGCGTCGCGCAGCGCGGGTGGCAGCGCGTGGACCGTCTGCGGGGTGATCGAGTCGGCCGGCGGGAGCGCGGCGGCGCCGTCCCGGGGCAGCCGCTCGGCGAGGGCGTCGTCGAGGCGGGCGGCGAAGAGGGTGCCGAAGACGGCGGCGCCGACGCTGCCGCCGATCTGGCGGAAGTAGTTGTGGGCGCTGGTGGCGGTGCCGAGGTCGGCGGGGCGTACGGAGTTCTGCACGGCGAGCACGAGGACCGGCATGACGAGGCCGATGCCGACGCCGAGGACGGCCTGCCAGAGGCTGTGCGTCAGGCGCGGCGTGTCGGTGTCCATGCGGGAGAGCAGCCACATGCCGAGGGTGGAGACGGCGCCGCCGAGGACCGGGTAGACCTTGTAGTGGCCGGTGCGGGTGATGAGGTGGCCGGAGACGATCGACGCGATGACGATGCCGCCCATGAGCGGCAGCATCAGGAGGCCGGATTCGGTGGCGGTGGCGCCCTCGACCATCTGCAGGAAGGTGGGCAGGTAGCTGGCGGCGCCGAAGAGGGCGATGCCGATGACCGCGCCGACGAGGCTGGTGACGGTGAAGACGGAGTCGCGGAACAGGCGCAGGGGGATGAGGGGTTCGGGTGCGAAGCGCTCGACGACGAGGAAGAGCACGGTCGCGGCGGCGGCGCCGCAGCCGAGTCCGAGGATGACCCGGGACCCCCAGGCGTGTTCGGTGCCGCCCCAACTGGTGAGCAGCACCAGGCAGGTGGAGGCGGCGGCGAGCAGCAGGGCGCCGAGGACGTCGAAGCGGGCGCGGGCGGTGGGCTTGGGGAGCTTGAGGACGACGGCGACGACGGCGAGGGTGACGAGGCCGAAGGGCACGTTGAAGTAGAAGCACCAGCGCCAGGAGACGTGGTCGGTGAAGAAGCCGCCGAGCAGGGGCCCGGCGACGGAGGCGAGTCCGAAGGCGGCGCCGATGAGGCCCATGTAGCGGCCGCGTTCCCGGGAGGGGACGATGTCGGCGATGATCGCCTGGACGCCGATCATGAGTCCGCCGGCTCCGGCGCCCTGGAGGGCGCGGAAGGCGATGAGCTGGTCCATGGTGCGTGACCAGCCGGCCAGGCCGGAGCCGATGACGAAGACGACGATCGCGAAGAGGAAGACGCTCTTGCGGCCGAGGAGGTCGCCGAGCTTTCCGTAGATCGGCAGACCGATGGTGGCGGTCAGCAGGTAGGCGGTGATCGCCCAGGACATGCGGTCGAGGCCCTGGAGCTCGCCGACGATCTTCGGGAGGGCGGTGGCGACGATCATCTGCTCCAGCGCGGCGAGGAGCAGCGCGAGCATGAGTCCGCCAAAGACGAGCCGGACGCGGCGCGGATCGAGGCTCTGTTCCGGTTCGGCCGGTGGCGGGGTGCCGCCGGGCCGGTCCGCGGCGAGGAGCGCCGCCCGGCCTTCGCCGCCCTCGGCGGCCTCGCCGTCCCTGCCGGCTTCGGCGGCCTTCACGGCCGTGATCGCACCCACGTGCTGCTCCCCTCGTCCCGGCGTCTGCTTCCGGCGTCTGCGCGCGCCATTCTTCGCATTGGGCGCGAAGCGGGAGCAAGTCGGGCGGTACGAGGGGCAGGTGGGGCGGGGGGAATCGAACAGCCCTGGGGGACGGCGCACTTGGGGCGCTCATCAGGGCGTTTACGTGAGGGCCCGCGACCCCTGAGTGCGCCGGGCGCTCTTGCGGGGGTCGCGGGGAAACCACTCGAATCGGTGACGGGTCCGGGCGTTACTTCCGGGTTCCGGTTTCCCGAGGCTACTTCCGGTGGTCGCTCGCGAGGGCGAGCTGTCTACTTCTCGACCTCGGCGGCGAGGTTGGCGAGCACCGCGTCGTAGATGCGGGCGAGGCCCTTGGGGGCGAAGGCGCGCTCGAAGAAGCCGCCGATGCCGCCGGCGCCGTTCCAGACGGTGGTGACGACGGCCTTGGACCTGCCCTCACCGGCCGGGGTGACGGTCCAGGTGGTGACCATGGAGGAGTTGCGGTCCTTCTCGACGAGCTGGCCGTCGGTGGGTTCGGTGACCTCCAGGAGGCAGTCGCGGACGCGCTTGCTGGTGGCCTGGAGCTTCCAGTGGACCAGGGTGCCCTCGCCGTCGCCGCCCTCGCGGACCTCGTACTCGCTGAAGTGCTCGGGGAGCAGCTTCCCGCGCGTGCCGCTGTAGTCGGCGAGGGTGTCGAACACCGTCTCCGCGTCGGCGGCGATGATCCGCTCCGTCGTGGCCTCGACCTGCGCCATTGCACTTCCTCCAGCTTGGTGTCTCGGGATGTGGCCCAAGCCAACCACCTGGGCGCCGGGGCCCAAAATCCGGGTTGCGGCGATCAAGGGAACATGTGTTCTAATCTGGGACCACCCGTCACCGAGGAGGCGACCATGCGCTGGGACCATCTGGCCGACACTCCCGCCGTCCCCGCCGACATCGCGCTGTTCGGCAGGGACGCGGTCACCACGCGCGTCTTCGACACGCCCGAGTTCCGCGGGATCACCTTCCACGAGGTGCGGGCCCGCTCGATCGTGAACCGGGTGCCGGGCGCCTCCCGCATGCCGTTCGAATGGACGGTCAACCCGTACCGCGGCTGCACGCACGCGTGCGTGTACTGCTTCGCCCGCAAGACCCACAGCTATCTGGATCTCGACACGGGGATCGGCTTCGACTCGCAGATCGTCGTCAAGGTGAACGCGCCGGAGCTGCTGCGCGGACAGCTCGCCTCGCGCCGCTGGCAGGGCGCCCACATCGCCATGGGCACCAATGTCGACTGCTATCAGAGGGCGGAGGGCCGCTACCGGCTGATGCCGGGCATCCTCGAGGCCCTGCGCGACCACGCCAACCCGTTCTCGATCCTCACCAAGGGCACCCTGATCCTGCGCGACCTGGACCTGCTGCGGCAGGCCGCCGAGGTCACCGAGGTGGGCGTCTCCGTCTCCGTCGGCTTCACCGACCAGGAGCTGTGGCGCACCATCGAGCCCGGCACCCCCTCCCCCGAGCGGCGCCTGGACGTCGTACGGACCCTCGCCGGCCACGGCATCGGCTGCGGGGTCCTGATGGCCCCGGTGGTGCCCTTCCTCGGTGACCGGCCCGAGCAGCTGCGGGCCACGGTCCGCGCCGTCGCCGAGGCGGGCGCGACCTCCGTCACCCCGCTCGTGCTGCACCTGCGGCCCGGCGCCCGCGAGTGGTTCTTCACCTGGCTGCGCCGCCACCACCCGGAGCTGGTCGGGCGCTACGAGCGGATGTACGCGGCCGGCGCCTACGCACCCACCTGGTACCAGCGCCGGATCACCCGTCAGGTGCACGAGCTCGCGGCCGAGTTCGGCATGGGGCCCGCCGGGCGCGGTGCGCATCGCGCCACTCCCGTACCCGACCACCACGCGCGCGCGGTGGAGCCCGAGCAGCTCACCCTGCTGTGAGCCGGTGACGGCGCCGACCGCCGCCGGCACCGGCACCGGCACCGGCACCGGCACCGGCACCGGCACCGCCGACCTCACGGCGGCCTGCCCGGCCACCCCCTTGACGTCGTGTCACCTCCTCCGAACGGGTCAACTCTCGCCGCAGGAGTTCCTTTCGCACCGCCCGCGGGGCACGCACGCCGTATGAACCCACGCGCAGGAATGCTGATCGCCGCTGGGGCGCTGGTCGCCGGGACGGTCACCGTCCTGCCCGCGTCCGCGGAGGCCTCCCCCGCCGCCGGGCCTGAGCCGGCCGTCCGCCCCGTGAGCCCGCTCGCCTGGAAGGACTGCGGCACCAAGGCGTACCCGAAGCTCCAGTGCTCGACGCTGAAGGTGCCGCTGAACCACGACGACCCCACCGGGCGGACGATCTCCCTGGCCCTGACCCGGGTCCCGCACACGGCGAGGAACCACCAGGGCCCGCTCCTGGTGAACCCCGGCGGTCCGGGTGGCAGCGGACGCGGGATGGCGGGATACGTGGCGGCCGCGCTGCCCGCGAAGGTCGCCGCGCAGTACGACGTGATCGGCTTCGACCCGCGCGGTGTCGGCAGGAGCGAGCCCGCGCTGAACTGCCGCCCCGGTCACTTCGACCCGGTCCGCCCGGACTCGGTGCCCAGCGGGGCCGAGAGCGAGCGGGCGGGCGTCGAGCGCGCCCAGGCCTTCGCCAAGGCCTGCGGCGAGAAGTACGCCGACGTCCTGCCGTACATCGACACCGTCTCCACCGCCCGCGACCTGGACGCCATCCGTGCCGCCGTCGGCGCACCGAAGGTGAACTACCTCGGCTACTCCTACGGCACCTACCTCGGCGCCGTGTACGCGCGGCTGTTCCCCGACCGGGTGCGCCGTTTCGCCCTGGACTCCGTCGTCAACCCGCACGGCGTCTGGTACGAGGACAACATCGCCCAGGACTACGCCTTCGACACCCGCCACAAGGACTTCATGGCCTGGGTGGCCCGCCATGACGCCGACTACCGCCTCGGCGCCGACCCTGCGGTCGTCGAGGCCGCCTGGTACCGGATGCGCGAGGAGCTGCGGACCGCTCCGGCGGGCGGCAAGGTCGGGCCGGGCGAGCTGGAGGACACCTTCCTGCCGGGCGGCTACTACAACGGCTACTGGCCCCGGCTCGCGGCGGCGTTCGCCGCGTACGTCAACGACCGCGACAGCGCACCGCTGGTGAAGGCGTACGAGGACCACGGCGCCGCGGACAGCGCCGGCGAGAACGGCTACTCGGTCTACACGAGCGTCCAGTGCCGGGACGCCGCCTGGCCGCGCGACTGGAACGTGTGGCGCAAGGACAACTGGAGCGTGCACGCCAAGGCCCCGTTCTCCACCTGGAACAACGCCTGGTACAACGCGCCGTGTGCCTTCTGGCCGGTCGACTCGCTGACACCGCCGGACGTGACCAACGACCGGGTGCCGCCGATGCTGATCCTCCAGGCCACCGACGACGCCGCCACGCCGTACGAGGGCGGGGTCGCGCTGCACCGGATGGTGCGCGGCTCCAGCCTGGTCGTCGAGCAGGGCGGCGGCAACCACGGTGTGACGCTGGCCGGCAACGACTGCATGGACGAGCACCTCGCCGCGTACCTCGCCACCGGTGAGGTGCCGCGCGGGGAGGCGGGTGCGGAGGCGGACGCGGTCTGCGAGACGACGCCGGAGCCGAAGCCCGAGCCGAAGCCGCAATCGAAGCCCGCCAAGACGGGCGGCGGGGCGGCGGAGACGGCGAAGGCCGCGAGGACGGCCTCGGTGCGGGGCGCGGTCCCGCCGGCCGGCGCCACGCTGCACGGGCTGCTCGGCCACGTGCGCTGAGGCGGCCGCCCGGCCCCGCCCGGGGCCGGGCCGGACCCGGTGGTGAGTTTTCCACAGGCGGGCGGGGGGCCGGCCGGACTGTCAGTGGCATGGGTCAGGATGTGAGCCATGAGCACGCACCTGACCCATGTGTCCGCCCCGGAGGGCCTCGCGCCGAGCCCGCAGTACAGCCATGTCGTCTGGGGCACCGGCCGCTTCGTGGCCGTGTCCGGCCAGATCGCCCTGGACGCCTCGGGCGCCGTCGTCGGCACCGGCGACCCGGCGGCACAGGCCCACCGGGTCTTCGAGAACCTCGGCCACTGCCTGGCCGCGGCCGGCGCGGGCTTCGAGGACGTCGTGAAGCTGACCTACTTCGTCACGGACATGGCGCACCTGCCCGCCATCCGCGAGGCCCGTGACGCCGCCTTCGGCCCGCTTCCGCTCCCGGCAAGCTCGGCGGTGCAGGTGGCCGCCCTGGTGCGGCCCGAAATCCTCGTCGAGATCGAGGCGTTCGCGCTCATACCCGAGGACCGTGACGCCCTCCAGGACGGCGTCACGGTCTCACCGGACGAGGCTCAGGACGCGTAGCGGGTCACGTCCGTGATCCGGCAGGTGATCTTGGCGGTGATCTGCGCCAGTCCCTGCGCCGTCACCTTCGACTGCTGCCCGGGAGCCAGGTTGCTCGTGGCCGCGGTCGCCTCGTCCAGGCGCCTGCCGGAGGCATCGACGAATTCGACCTGCACGAGGTAGTTGCTGGTCTTGCTGGACCGGTTCGTGATCAGCAGCTCCGCGTCGGCCCATTTCGTGGCCGAGTCCACCGCACACGCGGTGATCCTCACGTCTCCTTCGGGGCCCTCTTCCTGCGGCCTCTCGGAGGCGCGCGTCTCACGCGTCGCGGCGGGGCTCGTCGGGGTCCGGTCCGGTTCGTCGTCGTCTCCGCCGATAGCGACGACGGCGATGATCAGCACGACGACGAGCGCGAGCACGCCGAGACAGGAGAAGCCGATGATCTTTCCGGTGCTGCGTCTGCGGGGCGGGGGCGGCCCTCCCTGGCCGGGCGGCGGGGCGCCCCAGCCGGGCTGCGGGTCCTGATGCGACATGAGCACATGGTCCGCCCGCCCCCTTCCCGGGCGCATGCGGACAGGACCGGACGGACGACCCGTGACCCGCCGGACACCTCGCAGGCACAGGGAGCGCGACCGGTCTCCACGCCGCCGGGACGGCGTCGGCACCCGGAGCGGACGCCGGCCGTCGTCGACGGGGGACACCGGTGCCCCGTTCTCCCCGGGCGGCTAGGATCGCGCGCATGGCCCTGCTCACGAGTGACGTCGACCGGTTCGAGGCTGCCCGGCCCCGGCTGGAGGCCATCGCCTACCGGTTGCTCGGCTCGGCGAGCGAGGCGGAGGACGCCGTGCAGGAGACGTATCTGCGCTGGCAGGCGGCCGATGTCGAGCGGATCGAGGTGCCCGAGGCCTGGTTGACGAAGGCCCTCACCAACTTCTGCCTCAACCAGCTGACTTCGGCGCGCGCACGGCGCGAGACGTACGTGGGGCAGTGGCTCCCCGAGCCGCTGCTCGCCGGGGACCCGATGCTCGGTCCGGCCGACACCGCCGAGCAGCGCGAGTCCGTGTCGTATGCCGTGCTCGTCCTCCTCGAGCGCCTGTCCCCCAACGAGCGGGCGGTGTACGTGCTGCGCGAGGCCTTCGACTACCCGCACCGGGAGATCGCCGAGATCCTCGACATCACCGAGTCCGCCAGCCAGCAGATCTTCCACCGGGCCAAGAAGCACGTCGCGGACGGCAAGGCGCGCTCCGAGATCGACGAGGCGGCCGCCCGCAGGATCATCGAGGAGTTCCTGGCCGCGGCGACCAGCGGCCGTACCGAACCCCTCGTACGACTGCTCACCCAGGACGCCGTCTCGATCGGCGACGGCGGCGGGAAGGTCCCGGCGCGCGCCAAGGCGTTCGAGGGCGCGAAGGCGGTCGCCACCTTCCTGCGCGGCCTGTTCAAGCCCAGCGACGCAAAGCGGGCCTACGTCGGCGGCGCGCCCGACCTCTACGCCACGACCGCCAACGGCGAGCCCGCCCTCGTGGCGGTCGTCGACGGCCGGGTCGTGGGCGTCACCTGCCTGGAGGTCACCGAGGACGGCACCATCGCCGCGGTCCGCAGCCAGGTCAACCCCGACAAGCTCGTCCGCGCGACGCAGCGGTGGGCCGCCGAGGGGCGCGCGGACGCCCCGCTCCTCACCCTCTGACCGCACGTCTGGCCAATGTGACGTGCTTCACATCCTGATCCTGTCAGGAAACGCCGGGCTGTCCGGTTCAAGGGGCGAAACCGCGCAAGACAGCGGCGGAACCCTCGCAGACAGGAGCAGGACATGCAGCACCGCATCGTCGTCCTCGGAGCCGGCTACACCGGAGCCGTCGCGGCCGGCCGTCTCGCCCGGCGGCTGCACCGCGAGGACGTCACCATCACCCTCGTCAACCCCGAGCCCGACTTCGTCGAGCGCGTGCGGCTGCACCAGGTGGCGGCCGGTCAGGAGCTCGCGCCCCGTCCGTTCGGCGAGATGTTCGACGGCACGGGCGTGCAGCTGAAGCTCGCGAAGGTCGACGCCGTGGACGTGGACCGCAGGACGGTGACGGTCACGACCGCGTACGGCCGCGACACCGCCTCGTACGGCCCGGAGCGGGAGGAACTGGCGTACGACACGCTGGTCTACGCCCTCGGCAGCGGCTGGAACGACGGTGGCGTCCCCGGCGTCGCCGAGCACGCCCACGATGTCGCCGGCCGGCCCGGCGCCCTGCGTCTGCGGGAGCGGCTGGCGGCCCTGGACGCAGGCCGGCCCGTGCTGGTGGTCGGCGGCGGTCTGACCGGCCTGGAGGCGGCGACCGAGATCGCCGAGGCCCGCCCGGATCTCGACGTCGCCCTCGCAGTGCGCGGCACCCTGGGCGACTGGCTCTCGGCGAAGGGCCGCGCCCACCTGCGGAAGGTGGTGGACGGTCTCGGCATCACGGTCCACGAGCACACCTCGGTCACCGCCGTGGCGGCGGACGGCGTGACGACGGCCGACGGCCTGCGGATCCCGTCCGACGCCACGGTCTGGACGACCGGCTTCGCCGTCCGCCCGATCGCCCGGGCCACCTCTCTGGAGGTGACCGACCGCGGTCAGATCGTGGTCGACGGCACGATGCGGTCGGTCTCCCACCCGGAGGTGTACGCCGTCGGCGACGCCGCGATGGCGATCGGCCCGAACGGCAAGCCGCTGCGCATGTCCTGCGCCTCGGGCGTCCCCATGGCCTGGCAGGCCGCCGACGCCATCGCCGCCCGCCTCGCCGGGGCGAAGGTCCCCCAGGTCTCCATCCGCTACTTCCAGCAGTGCGTGTCGCTCGGCCGCAAGGAGGGTCTGATCCAGTTCGTCACGGCCGACGACCGGCCGGTGGAACGGGCCCTGACGGGTCGCCTGGCCGCCCTCTACAAGGAGCTGATCTGCAAGGGAGCGGCCTGGGGCGTCGCTCACCCGACGGCGGGCCTGCCCTCCCGGCGCCGGCGCGTCGTCCACCAGGAGACCCCGCGCCCGGTCCCGGTGGAGACGACGGCCTGACCCCGTACGCGCTGCCGGCCCCGGCCCCGCACCGGGACAGCCCGTCGGCCCGGACCCGCCATCTCCTCTCGGCCGCCCCGACACCCCGACGCCCCGTGCCGCAGGCAGGCCCGGGGCGTCGAGCCCGTCCGGGCGGCCCGCGATCAGGTGCCGTGCGGAACAGGGGCCGTACGGAACAGGTGCCGTACGGGGATGGTGGCCGTGCCGTACCCGGCTACGCGTCCAGCCGTCCCAGCGCCTCCCTCGCCGCTCCTCCGAATCGCGGGTGCGGCAGCGCCGCCTCCAGCACCGGGCGAGCGCGCGGGTCGGCGAGGGCGGCCAGGCCCTCCACGCAGGCCAGGCCGACGCGCCAGTGCGGATCGCCGGCCGCAAGGCGGCGCTCCAGGACGGTGACGAGCGCGGGCACGCTCTCCGGGGCGCGCAGCCGGGCCAGCAGACGGACCGGCACGAGGGCGTAGGCGACGCGGAGTTCGTTGGTGGCGAGGGCGGCGGCGGCGCGGGCGGTGCGCGGGTCTCCCAGCCGGGTGAGGGCGTAGGCGGCACAGACGCAGCGTTCCGGGTCGCGGTGGTTGAGGAGGAGGACGAGGGCTTCGAAGGCGCGCGGGTCGCCGGCGAGGCCGAGCCGGAAGGCGGCGATCTCGCGGGCCCAGAGCGGCCGCCCGGGCGCGGTGAGGACGTGGTGGAGTTCCTCCGCGCCGAGCGGTCCGAGGAGTTTGCCGAAATCCGCGGGAACCTCTTCCCCGGTATTCCGGATCTCTTCCCGCAATCGATCGATCATCGAGCAGAATTCGGGGTCCTCGGCGAAATTCATGGGGCGGAGCCTATCCGCGATCCAGATCACATTCGGTTCAACTTCCCGGGACTGGCGCGCTCGTTACCCACCGGTTAATCTCAGGTGAGCGGGCTACCCCCGCATCTCGCAACGGCCTGGTGACGCAGCCGTCGTGAGAGTTGTTCGGTTCGGCAGTTTTCGGCGTGACTCCGGGACAGAGTCCGTCGCCCTTTCCCTCATCGCGCTTTCGCGCGACGCGTGCCCGCTTCTGACGGGGCCATTCGCGGCACTGCACCGCAGCACCGCACCGCCGCGTACGCACACACCGTGCGCAGCGGCAGCACGCAGGACCGCATCGCCGCAGGAACGCACCGCCGCGGCCTCGCGCCGCGGCACCGCCTCCTGCCCTCAGTCGTCACTCTTCCTCCCAGGAGTCCCCTGATGGACACCCCTCTCTCCACCATCGCCGTCGTCGGTCTCGGCACCATGGGCACGGGTATCGCCGATGTCCTCGCACGGGCCGGCCGTGAGGTCATCGGCATCGACATCAGCGAGAGCGCGGCGGCCCGGGCCGTCGCCGCCCTGGAGGCCTCCACCGCCCGCGCGGTGGCCCGCGAGCGCATCACGGAGGAGGAGCGGCAGGACGTCCTCGCCCGTTTCCGCACCTTCTCCGACCTCCAGGCCGCCGCCGAGGCCGATCTCGTCATCGAGGTCGTCCCCGAGTCGTACGAGACGAAGCAGGAGGTCTTCCGGGCCCTGGACGGGATCGTCCGGCCCGAGACGATCCTGGCCACCGGCACCAACGCCCTGTCGGTCACCCGGCTCGCCGCCGACTCGGCGCACCCCGAGCGCGTGCTCGGGCTGCACTTCTTCGCTCCGGTCCAGGCGATGAAGCTGGTCGAGGTGGTCTCCTCGGTCCTGACCGCCCCGCAGGCCGTCGACGCCGTCACCCGTCTGGCCCAGGAGCTCGGCAAGGAGACCGTGGCGGTCGGCGACCGGCCCGGTTTCGTCGCCGACGGCCTGCTCTTCGGCTACCTGAACCAGGCCGCCGCCATGTACGAGGCCAAGTACGCCTCCCGCGAGGACATCGACGCGGCGATGCGGCTCGGCTGCGGCCTGCCGATGGGCCCCCTCGCGCTGCTCGACCTGATCGGCATCGACACCGCCCGCACCGTCCTTGAGGCCATGTACGCGGCCTCGCACGACCGCCTGCACGCGCCCGCCCCCATCCTCAAGCAGCTCAGCGAGGCGGGGCTGACCGGCCGCAAGTCCGGCCGCGGCTTCTACACGTACGAGGCTCCCGGCTCGGCCGTCGTCGTCCGCGACGCGCTCACCCCGCTGGAGGCCGCGGCCACCGCCCAGGGCCGCGAGGTGCGCTCGGTCGGCGTCGCCGGCTCCGGCACCATGGCCTCCGGCATCGCCGAGGTCTTCGCCAAGGCCGGTTACGACGTCGTCCTCGCCGCCCGCTCGCAGGAGAAGGCCGACACCGCCAAGGCCCGGATCGCGAAGTCCCTGGCCCGCTCCGTCGACAAGGGCCGGATGACCGGCGAGGCGCGGGACGAGACGCTGGCCCGGATCGTCCCGGCCGGCTCGCTCGACGCCTTCGCCGAGGTGGACCTGGCGGTCGAGGCGGTCGCCGAGGACCTGGAGATCAAGCAGGACCTGTTCGCCCGCCTCGACAAGATCTGCAAGCCGGGCGCGGTGCTCGCCACCACGACCTCCTCGCTGCCGGTGGTCGCCTGCGCCAGGGCCACCTCGCGGCCGCAGGACGTCATCGGCATGCACTTCTTCAACCCGGCGCCCGCGATGAAGCTGGTGGAGATCGTCCGTACGGTGCTGACCGCCGACGACGTCCACGCCACCGTCCGCGAGGTCACCGCGAAGATCAGGAAGCACCCGGTGGACTGCGGCGACCGGGCCGGCTTCATCGTGAACGCCCTGCTGTTCCCGTACCTGAACAACGCGATCAAGATGGTCCAGGAGCACTACGCCTCCCTGGACGACATCGACACGGCGATGAAGCTGGGCGGCGGCTACCCGATGGGGCCGTTCGAGCTCCTCGACGTGGTCGGCCTGGACGTCTCGCTCGCCATCGAGAAGGTGCTGCACCGCGAGTTCCGCGACCCGGGCCTCGCCCCGGCGCCGCTCCTGGAGCACTTGGTGGCCGCCGGCTGCCTCGGCCGCAAGACGGGGCGCGGCTTCCGCGAATATGCCCGCCGCTGAGGCCGGGGCCGGGCCCCGCGGGGGGTGGGGAGGGCTGCTCAGCCGGTCCGGCGCCGCGGGTGCCGGGCCGGTCTCCCCTCCCCCACCTGGGCACACTCCCGCTCCGATGCAGTACGTTCGGGACATGTCCAAGGCCGCGAAGACACCCCGTGCCACGTCCACGCCCGACGCTCAGGAGAGCCCGGCGGGGACCCGTGCCGCCGCTCAGCGGCTGAAGATGCGCCGGGAACTGGCCGCCGCGGCCATGGAGCTCTTCGCCACCAAGGGCTACGAGGCCACCACCGTCGACGAGATCGCGGCGGCGGCCGGGGTGGCGCGCCGGACCTTCTTCCGCCACTTCCGTTCCAAGGAAGAGGCGATCTTCCCGGACCACGACGACACCCTGGTCCGGGCCGAGGCGGTCCTCAACGCGGCGCCGCCGCACGAGCATCCGCTCGACACGGTGTGCCGGGGCATCAAGGAGGTCATGAAGATGTACGCGGGTTCGCCCGCGGTCTCCGTCGAGCGGTACCGGCTGACCCGTGAGGTGCCGACGCTGCGCGAGCGCGAGATCGCCTCGGTGGCCCGCTACGAGCGCCTCTTCACCCGCTATCTGCTCGGCCACTTCGACGAGCGGGACCACCACGACGGCAACGACGACCCGCTGCTCGCCGAGGTGGCGGCCTCGGCCGTGGTCACCGCCCACAACCACGTCCTGCGCCGCTGGCTGCGGGCGGGTGGGCAGGGCGACGTGGAGGCCCAGCTCGACCACGCGTTCGCCATCGTCCGGGAGACCTTCGGCTCGGGCATAGGCGCCGGCCGCAAGTCCGGCACGGTGGCCGCCGGGGCCGGTGCCGCCGCCGAGGAGCCGGCGGCGGTCGCCTCGGTCTCCCCCGGCACCGACGTCGTGGTCACGGTGATGCGCTCCGACGCCCCGCTGGACGAGGTCGTGCGGACCATCGAGGAAGCCCTCAAGAAGCGCTGAGGCCCGGCGCGGCGGTCGCCGCCTCGGCCACCCGCCCCGGCGACCCGAGGGCCGTCCGGTGCCCCCGCGCGCCCGCGCCCTCGGGCCCCGGCCCCGCCCGGACCCGCCCCCGGCCGCGCGCCGCCCCGGCCGGCCCGGACCCGCCCCCGGCCGTACCCGCGCCGTCCCTTCACCCGTACGGCACCGCGTGCCCTGCCCCGTACTCGTACTGGCGCGCCGCCCGAAACCGCCCACGCGGCTGCCCGCGCACCGGCCTCGGCCCGACACCGCCCACGCGACTGCGCCCGCGCGGGCCTCCGACGGGCACCACGCCCGCGCCGGCATCCGCCCGGCGCCCCCGCCCGCACCGGCCGCCCCCCGCACCGGCCGCCGGCCGCCCCGGCCACGCTCCCGCCACTCCCCGTCGCCCTGAGCCGTTCGTCACTCCCCCTGACCGGCCCGTCCGTCCGAATGGTCCCTGGTCAGACGGGTTTACCGGGCCGCATCGATCGATCATCGCTCATCTGTAGCGCGCGGATCGCATCTGAGTGAA
This sequence comes from Streptomyces sp. NPDC126499, assembly GCF_040302485.1. NCBI lineage: Bacteria > Bacillati > Actinomycetota > Actinomycetes > Kitasatosporales > Streptomycetaceae > Streptomyces > Streptomyces sp. NPDC126499. The sequence continues at coordinate 300,256 of NZ_JBEOUO010000005.1, forward strand.
AATGTTGGCACGCAGTGCCTTGTCAGGTGACACGGCGTGCCATACGTTGATGTCGTCCGGGCGGTCGGCGCGCCGAGGACTCCTCGCGCGCCGGCTGTCCCCACGAGCGATCCTGCTTGTGCGCCCGGGCGCCTGCGTCACAGGCAACCTCGCGCCACTGCTTTGCTTCCTCAGAGCCTTTGTCACGAGCAAAGGCGGAGCGAAGCGGAGCCACGGCGCCGCCACCGCACCACCGCGCCGAACCGACGGCACACCTCCACAGCAAAGCAACCCCGACGTAACCCTCAGCGCGCCCCGTGGGCGCCGCACCGCCGGAGGCATCCCGTGAAGGACATCCTGGACGCGATCCAGTCGCCCGACTCCACCTCGGCCGACTTCGCCAACATCAAGCTCCCCGAGTCGTACCGCGCCGTGACCGTCCACAAGGACGAGACCGAGATGTTCGCCGGGCTCGAGAGCCGCGACAAGGACCCCCGCAAGTCGCTCCACCTGGACGACGTCCCGCTGCCCGAGCTCGGCCCGGGCGAGGCCCTGGTCGCCGTCATGGCGAGCTCCGTGAACTACAACTCGGTCTGGACCTCGATCTTCGAGCCGGTGTCGACCTTCGGCTTCCTGGAGCGCTACGGCCGCCTGTCCGAGCTCACCAAGCGCCACGACCTGCCGTACCACATCATCGGCTCCGACCTCGCGGGCGTCGTCCTGCGCACCGGCCCCGGTGTGAACTCGTGGAAGCCCGGCGACGAGGTCGTCGCGCACTGCCTCTCGGTCGAGCTGGAGTCCTCGGACGGCCACAACGACACGATGCTCGACCCCGAGCAGCGCATCTGGGGCTTCGAGACCAACTTCGGCGGACTCGCCGAGATCGCCCTCGTCAAGTCCAACCAGCTGATGCCGAAGCCCGACCACCTCAGCTGGGAGGAGGCCGCGGCGCCGGGCCTGGTGAACTCGACCGCGTACCGCCAGCTGGTCTCCCGCAACGGCGCCGGCATGAAGCAGGGCGACAACGTGCTCATCTGGGGCGCGAGCGGTGGCCTCGGCTCGTACGCCACCCAGTTCGCGCTGGCCGGCGGCGCCAACCCGATCTGCGTCGTCTCCTCCCCGGAGAAGGCCGACATCTGCCGCTCCATGGGCGCCGAGGCGGTCATCGACCGCAACGCCGAGGGCTACAAGTTCTGGAAGGACGAGCAGACCCAGGACCCGAAGGAGTGGAAGCGCTTCGGGTCGAAGATCCGCGAGCTGACCGGCGGCGAGGACATCGACATCGTCTTCGAGCACCCCGGCCGCGAGACCTTCGGCGCCTCGGTCTACGTCACCCGCAAGGGCGGCACCATCACCACCTGCGCCTCGACCTCCGGCTACATGCACCAGTACGACAACCGCTACCTGTGGATGTCCCTGAAGCGCATCATCGGCTCGCACTTCGCCAACTACCGCGAGGCGTGGGAGGCCAACCGCCTGATCGCCAAGGGCAAGATCCACCCCACCCTCTCCAAGGTCTACTCCCTGGAGGAGACCGGCCAGGCCGCCTACGACGTCCACCGCAACCTGCACCAGGGCAAGGTCGGCGTGCTCGCCCTCGCCCCGCAGGAGGGCCTCGGAGTCCGCGACCCGGAGATGCGCGCGAAGCACATCGACGCCATCAACCGCTTCCGTAACGTCTGACCCCCGGGACCACAGATGACAGAGCGTCAGACCGCGCAGGTGCGAAAGGAAAAGGACCGGCCGTGGCTCATGCGGACGTACGCCGGTCACTCGACCGCCGAGGCGTCGAACGAGCTCTACCGGCGGAACCTCGCCAAGGGCCAGACCGGCCTCTCGGTCGCGTTCGACCTGCCCACGCAGACCGGCTACGACCCCGACCACATCCTCGCCCGCGGCGAGGTCGGCCGGGTCGGGGTGCCCGTCTCGCACCTCGGTGACATGCGGCGGCTGTTCCAGGACATCCCCCTGGAGCAGATGAACACCTCGATGACCATCAACGCCACCGCGATGTGGCTGCTGGCGCTCTACCAGGTGGTCGCCGAGGAGCAGGGCGCGGACATCACCAAGCTCCAGGGCACCACCCAGAACGACATCGTGAAGGAGTACCTGTCGCGGGGGACGCACGTCTTCCCGCCGGGGCCGTCGCTGCGCCTGACGACGGACATGATCGCCTACACGGTGAACCACATGCCGAAGTGGAACCCGATCAACATCTGCAGCTACCACCTGCAGGAGGCGGGAGCCACTCCGGTCCAGGAGATCGCGTACGCGATGTCCACGGCCATCGCCGTCCTCGACGCCGTCCGCGACTCGGGGCAGGTCCCCGAGGAGCGGTTCGGCGAGGTCGTCGCCCGGATCTCGTTCTTCGTGAACGCCGGCGTCCGCTTCATCGAGGAGATGTGCAAGATGCGCGCCTTCGGCCGCATCTGGGACACCCTCACCCGCGACCGCTACGGCATCGAGGACCCCAAGCAGCGCCGTTTCCGCTACGGCGTGCAGGTCAACTCGCTCGGCCTGACGGAGGCCCAGCCGGAGAACAACGTCCAGCGGATCGTCCTGGAGATGCTGGCCGTCACGCTCTCCAAGGACGCACGCGCGCGTGCCGTCCAGCTCCCGGCCTGGAACGAGGCGCTCGGTCTGCCGCGGCCCTGGGACCAGCAGTGGTCGCTGCGCATCCAGCAGGTCCTCGCCCACGAGTCGGACCTCCTGGAGTACGAGGACATCTTCGCCGGCTCGCACGTCATCGAGGCCAAGGTGGACGCCCTCGTCACCGAGAGCATGGCCGAGATCGAGCGGATCCAGGAGATGGGCGGCGCCATGGCCGCCGTCGAGTCCGGCTACCTCAAGGCGCAGCTGGTCTCCTCGCACGCCGAGCGGCGCGCCCGCATCGAGTCGGGCGAGGAGAAGATCGTCGGCGTCAACATCTTCGAGACGACCGAGCCGAACCCGCTGACCGCGGACCTCGACACCGCGATCCAGACGGTCGACCCGGCCGTGGAGGCGCGGGTGGTGGCCGCCCTCAGGGAGTGGCGGGACACCCGCTACCAGCCGCCGTTCAACCACCCCCGTCCCTGCAAGGCCCTGGAGCGCCTCAAGGAGGCCGCCAAGGGCACCGGGAACCTCATGGAGGCCACCCTGGAGTGCGCCCGCGCGGGTGTCACGACCGGCGAGTGGGCCGGGGCGCTGCGCGAGGTCTTCGGCGAGTTCCGCGCCCCGACCGGTGTCTCCTCCGCCCCGGTGGCGGTGCCGGCCGAGGCGGGTTCCCCGCTGGCCGAGGTGCGCCGCAAGGTGGACCGCACCGCCCAGGACATGGGGGTCGGCAAGCTCCGCTTCCTGGTCGGCAAGCCGGGTCTTGACGGGCACTCCAACGGTGCCGAGCAGATCGCCGTACGGGCCCGCGACGCCGGGTTCGAGGTGGTCTACCAGGGCATCCGGCTGACGCCCGAGCAGATCGTGGACGCCGCCCTGGAGGAGGACGTGCACGCGGTCGGCCTGTCGATCCTGTCCGGCTCGCACGCCCAGCTGGTGCCGGACGTCCTCGACCGCCTGAAGGAGGCGGGCGCGGCCGACATCCCGGTCGTCGTCGGCGGGATCATCCCGAACGCCGACGCCGAGGAGCTGCGGGCGGCGGGTGTGGCCGCCGTCTTCACGCCGAAGGACTTCGGCATCACGGGGATCATCGGCCGTATCGTCGACGAGATCCGCAACGCCAACAAGCTCAGCCCCCTTGAAAGTACGGAGGTCCCCGCATGACCAGCCCCGTGAACCGCCTGCGCCCCCGCCGCTCGTGCCTGGCGGTCCCCGGCTCCAACCCGCGCTTCCTGGAGAAGGCCCAGGGTCTCGCCGCGGACCAGGTCTTCCTCGACCTGGAGGACGCCTGCGCGCCGCTGGCCAAGCCGGAGGCCCGGCACACCATCGTGAAGTTCCTGAACGAGGGCGACTGGACGGGCAAGACCCGGGTCGTCCGGGTCAACGACTGGACGACCCACTGGACGTACCGTGACGTCGTCACGGTCGTCGAGGGCGCCGGCCAGAACCTCGACTGCATCATGCTGCCGAAGGTGCAGAACGCGGAGCAGATCGTCGCGCTCGACCTGCTGCTGACGCAGATCGAGAAGACGATGGGCTTCGAGGTCGGCAAGATCGGCATCGAGGCGCAGATCGAGAACGCCCAGGGTCTCGTCAACGTGAACGCGATCGCCCAGGCCTCGCAGCGCGTGGAGACGATCATCTTCGGCCCGGCCGACTTCATGGCCTCCATCAACATGAAGTCCCTGGTCGTCGGTGAGCAGCCGCCCGGCTACCCGGCGGACGCGTACCACCACATCCTGATGAGCATCCTGATGGCCGCCCGCGCCAACAACCTCCAGGCGATCGACGGCCCGTACCTGCAGATCCGCAACCAGGAGGGCTACCGCGCGGTCGCGCAGCGGGCCGCGGCCCTCGGCTTCGACGGCAAGTGGGTGCTGCACCCGGACCAGGTCGCCGCCGCGAACGAGATCTTCTCGCCGTCGCAGGAGGACTTCGACCACGCCGAGCTGATCCTCGACGCGTACGACTACTACACGTCCGAGGCCGGCGGGAAGAAGGGCTCGGCGATGCTCGGCGACGAGATGATCGACGAGGCCTCCCGCAAGATGGCGCTGGTCATCTCGGGCAAGGGCCGTGCCGCCGGCATGCAGCGCACGTCGAAGTTCGAGATCCCGGAGGCGTAAGACCCATGCAGTTCGGCCGCACGTACGAAGAGTTCGAGATCGGTGCTGTCTACAAGCACTGGCCCGGGAAGACGGTCACCGAGTACGACGACCACCTCTTCTGTCTGCTGACGATGAACCACCATCCGCTGCACATGGACGTGAATTACGCGGAGAACACGACGGACTTCAAGAAGAACGTCGTCGTCGGCAACTACATCTACTCGCTGCTGCTCGGCATGTCCGTGCCGGACGTCTCCGGAAAGGCGATCGCCAACCTGGAGATCGAGTCGCTGCGGCACGTGGCGCCGACCTTCCACGGCGACACCATCTACGGCGAGACGACCGTGCTCGACAAGACTCCGTCGAAGTCGAAGAGCGACCGCGGCATCGTCTACGTCGAGACCAAGGGCTACAAGCAGGACGGCACCCTGGTGTGCGTCTTCCGCCGCAAGGTGATGGTCCCGACGGCCGAGTACATCGAAGCGCGCGGCGGCGAGCAGCCCGGCCGCCCGGTCCTCAACGAGCAGGGGAAGTAAGTCATGGCGCGACTCGCCCAGACGCACGGTCTGACCGACGTCCAGCAGGAGATCCTCTCCACCGTCCGTGACTTCGTGGACAAGGAGATCATCCCGGTCGCCACGGAGCTGGAGCACCGTGACGAGTACCCGCAGCAGATCGTGGACGGGCTCAAGGAGCTCGGCGTCTTCGGCCTGATGATCCCCGAGGAGTACGGGGGCCTGGGTGAGTCGCTGCTCACCTACGCGCTGTGCGTGGAGGAGATCGCGCGCGGCTGGATGTCGGTGTCCGGCATCATCAACACGCACTTCATCGTGGCGTACATGCTGAAGCAGCACGGCACCCAGGAGCAGAAGGACCACTTCCTTCCGCGGATGGCGGCCGGCGAGGTGCGTGGCGCGTTCTCGATGTCGGAGCCGGGGCTCGGCTCGGACGTGTCGGCGATCACGTCCAAGGCGGTGAAGGACGGCGACGAGTACGTCCTGAACGGCCAGAAGATGTGGCTGACGAACGGTGGTACGTCAACGCTGGTGGCCGTTCTCGTCCGAAGTGACGAAGGACACCCCGAGGGGACCGCCCCGCACAAGTCGATGACGACCTTCCTCGTCGAGAAGGAGCCCGGTTTCGGTGAGGTCCGTCCGGGCCTGACCATTCCCGGCAAGATCGAGAAGATGGGCTACAAGGGCGTCGACACGACCGAGCTCATCATGGACGGCCTGCGCATTCCGGCCGATCGGGTGCTCGGCGGGGTCACCGGCCGCGGTTTTTACCAGATGATGGACGGCGTGGAGGTCGGCCGCGTCAACGTCGCGGCGCGTGGCTGCGGTGTCGCTCAGCGTGCCTTCGAGCTGGGCGTCCAGTACGCCCAGCAGCGTCACACCTTCGGCAAGCCGATCGCCCAGCACCAGGCGATTCAGTTCAAGCTGGCCGAGATGGCTACCAAGGTCGAGGCCGCTCATGCCATGATGGTGAACGCAGCGCGCAAAAAGGACTCCGGGGAACGAAACGACCTTGAAGCAGGGATGGCGAAGTACCTCGCCTCCGAGTACTGCAAGGAGGTCGTGGAGGACGCGTTCCGCATCCACGGCGGTTACGGGTTCTCCAAGGAGTACGAGATCGAGCGCCTCTACCGCGAGGCACCGATGCTGCTCATCGGCGAAGGTACCGCCGAGATCCAGAAAATGATCATTGGTCGTCGGCTGCTCGAGGAGTACCGATTCCAGGGTTGATTGTCGCATTTGGGTCGGTTCGGCCGCGAAGAAGATCACACCCTGTGTTCGTCTTCCGGCCGCCGACTCGGCTTCTGGCTTGCCCAGTTGCGGCCCGCAACCGATAGCATCGCCGGAAAGCCGCCGTCCCCCGCCAGTGCGGCATCATCCGCTACGAAGGTCATCCATGCCCCACAGCCAAACCTCTGCACACCGCGACAGCCTCAAGGGCGTCAGCATCGCACGCGGAGCATCGCCGTGGCTTCTGCCGACCGTCGCCACCGCGGCGCTCAGCCTCGCGCGCGCCCGGAAGTCGAAGCGCGCCGCGGCGATCGCCGTGCCGGCCACCGCTCTCGCGGCCGGCATGCTGTGGTTCTTCCGCGACCCCGAGCGCGAGATCGCTCGGGGCCGGGTCATCTCGCCCGCCGACGGTGTGGTGCAGAGCATCATGCCGTGGAAGGACGGGCGCACCCGTGTCGCCATCTTCATGAGCCCGCTGAACGTCCACGTCAACCGCGCGCCGCTGGCCGGCACGGTGACGTCCGTGGAGCACGTGCCCGGTGGGTTCGTGCCGGCGTTCAACAAGGAGAGCGAGAACAACGAGCGCGTTGTCTGGCACTTCGACACCGAGCTCGGTGACATCGAGATGGTGCAGATCGCGGGCGCCGTCGCCCGGCGGATCGTGCCGTACGTCCCGCAGGGGACGAAGGTCGAGCAGGGTGACCGGATCGGTCTGATCCGCTTCGGGTCGCGGGTCGACATCTACCTCCCGGAGGGTGTCGAGGTCGCCGTCGAGGTGGGACAGCCCACGACCGCGGGGGTGACTCGCATTGACCGTGATTGATCCCGACACACGGGCGGCCGACTGGGTCGCCGACGCGGAGGCCGAGGCGGCCGAGGATGCCGAGGAGATGCCGCTGTCGCTGAGGCTGTCCATAGCGGACGCCCTCACGCTCGGCAACGCCACCTGCGGATTCATGGCGGTGTACTTCACCACCACCGGCATCCTCATCCCGCACCTCACCGGCAGCGGTGTGGAGACCGGCATGGCGCGCCACTCGGCCGCGACCGCCGTGATCCTGATGCTGGGCGCGGCGATCTTCGACCTGTTCGACGGCATCGTGGCGCGCAAGCTCCGCAGCTCGCCGATGGGTGCCGAGCTCGACAACCTGTCGGACCTGATCAGCTTCGGTCTGGCCCCGGCGTACTTCGTGCTCGTGTACGGCATGGTCGCGGACGACGCGCACCAGAAGGTCTCGGCGGTGGCCGCGATCGTGGTGCTGCTCGCGGTGGTGCTCAGACTCGCGCGGTTCTCCTGCGTGACGATGAAGGACGGCATGTTCCAGGGCATGCCGAGCCCGTTCGGCGCGCTGACGGTCGTCTCGATCGTCCTGCTGGAGCTGCCGTTCATCCCGACCCTGCTGGCGATCATCGGCACGGCGTGGCTGATGGTGAGCCGGGTGGAGTACCCGAAGCCGCGGGGTGTCCTCGCGGTGGCGATGCTCAGCTGGATCGTGGGAGCGATGGCCATGCTGGCGGCCTGGGCGTTCGACGCCCCCGGCGGTCAGCTGCTGCTCCAGACCGGCTGCGCGCTGCAGGTGGTGCTGGGCGCCGTGATCCCCCTCTTCGCGACGGCCCGGCGCGTGAACACCTTCCGTGACAACCGGCGCGAGAGCCGGGAGGCGCGGCAGGCGCAGGCGGCGCAGCTGCCGTAGCGGCAGCGCCGGAGAGACATACGGGAAGGGCCCCGGACGCGGATCGCGTCCGGGGCCCTTGCCGTGCGCCCGCGCGCCTGGGGCGGGCCGCGCGCGTGCTCAGCGGGCGAGGCGCTTGTAGTACAGGGTGGTGGGGCGCAGGGTGCCGTCCGGGGCGGCGGCGAAGTCCGGGACCACCCCGGCGGCGGTCCAGCCGGCCGCTCGGTACAGCCGCTCGGCGGGACTGTCGGTCTCGGTGTCGAGGACGAGCAGGGTGAGGCCGTGGGCGGCCGCGTGGGCCTCCGCCGTGGCGAGGAGCCGGGCGCCGAGTCCCCGGCCGCGGGCGGAGCGGTGGACCACCAGCCGGGCGATCTCCCCTCGGTGCCGCCCGTTCGCCTTGCCGTCGCGGACCAGGGTGACGGCGCCCAGGACCTCGTCCGCGGGCCCGAGGGCCGCCCAGACCTCCCGTACGCCCCGCTCGGCGTCCTCGGCGGCCCCGTGCCACCAGGCGGCCGCCTCGGCGGGGTCCAGGGGCGCAAGGAAGCCGACGGAGGCCCCGCCGTCCACGGCGTCGCACAGGAGCGCGGCGAGGCCGTCGGCGGCCCGGGAGCGGATGTCGTCGGCGGAGAGCCGCAGGACGCGGTCGAGGGGCTTCTCCAGGCACACCAGGCCGGGCCGGTCGTCCCAGGGGCGGGCCGTCCGGAAGCCGAGCCGCCGGTACAGGGCGAGGGCGCGCTCCCGCCAGGCCCACACCGACAGGCGTACGGAGAGGGCGCCGCCGGCCTCGGCGCGGCGCAGGGCCTCGGCCGTCAGGGCCCGTCCGGCGCCCCTCCCCCGGGCGCCGGGCTCCACCCACAGCCGCTTGAGCTCGCCCCGGGCGGTGAGCACGACCAGGCCGGCCGCCGGCTCTCCCGGCGCCTCGGCCAGGAGCAGGGTGTCGTCGGCGAAGGCGGCCCCGGGATCGAGCACCTCGGCGCGGTAGACGGCCGGCAGCCCGTCGACGGTGTCGACGGGCTGTCCCTTCTCGGCCTCGGTGCCGAGGTGGTACGCGGCCAGGAGGGCCGGGACGCGGGGATCGTCGGGGGCGGCGGGGCGGACCCTGAAGAGATCGTTCATGGCCCGAGCTTCACATTCCGTTGTTTCCGGTGGGTGACGGCACGCCCCGGGGCGGTCGGTGGAGGGTCAGGGCGTGTAGGACGCCACCGCCTCGGCGGTGAACGGCTGCCGGACCGTCCGCATGCCACCGGGCACGGAGGCGTCCGGCTGGAGGATGACCGACTCGCGCGACGAGGGCGCCTTCGGGTCGCCGAAGTCGTGGGTCATGCCGAAGCCCGCGTCGTACGAGGTCATCGTCAGCAGCGCCTTGCCGATGCCCTCGCGGGTCAGGTCCTTCTCGGCGCAGGCCTTCTTCAGGGCCTCGCCGAAGACGCTCGCGGCGGTCCAGCCGGCCACGATGCCGTTGTCCAGGCTGTCGCCCGGGTAGGCGGCCTTGTAGTCGGCGACCAGCTTCTTCGCGGCCGGGGTGTCCGCCCCGATCGGGAGGCTCGGGGAGGCCACCCAGTACATCTTCTGCAGGGCCGGTCCGGCCTGGGTGCCGAGCAGCTGCGGCGAGAACGCCGAGTTGTTTCCGACGACCGGCACCTTGAGGCCCGTGGCGGCCGCGACGCCGACGAGGGAGGCGGCCTGGCGCGGGCCCGCGCTGAGGACGACGGCCTTGACCCCGGCCTGCTTCAGGGCCGCGACCTGCGCCGACATGTCGTTGTCGGTGGGCTTGATCTTCTGCTCGACGACCTTCAGGCCCGCCTTCCCGGCGGCGTGCTCGGCGCCCGCGAGCGCGTTCTCGCCGTAGTCGCCCTCGAAGTAGACGTGGCCGATCCGGTCCCCCGCCTTCAGGCCCTTCTCCTTCACCAGGAAGTCGACGGCGTTGATGGTCTCCACGTCGTACGTCGAGCCGAGGACGCGGATGGACGGTGAGCCGAGCAGCGAGGCGGACCAGGCCTGCGGCAGGACCAGGCCCTTGTCCAGGCCGTCGACGCGCCCCTTGACGGCGGCGACGAAGGGCGAGCCGATGAACTGCGGGTAGCCGACGACCTTCGGCTCCAGCTCGGTGTAGGCGGCGAGCGCCTTCTGCGGGTCGTAGCCGTGGTCGCGGACCGTCAGCTCCAGCTGCCGGCCGCAGATCCCGCCGGCCGCGTTGACCTGCTTCACGTACAGCTGCTGGGCCTGCGTGACGCTCTTGCCGAGGGTGGCGTACACGCCGGTCATGTCGGTGAGCGCGCCGAGGGTGATCGCCTTGTCGGTGACGCCCTTGCCGGCGTTCACCCCGCCCGCGCCGGTGCCCTCGCCGTCGCCGCCCTTCGCCTTGGAGCTGCAGCCGGCGGCGGTCAGCGCGACCAGGGTCGCGAGGGCGGCGGCCAGGCCCCGCACGGCCTGTCGTCTGTGGTTCATCGTTCCTCCCCAGAGGTGGACGGTGTGCGCCGGGCGGCCGGCCGGACCAGGCCACCGGGCAGGAAGAGCACCACCGCGACGACGGCGGCGCCGTAGAGGTAGCGCGCGGCCTCCCCCGGTGCGATCCCGCCCGTCCCGGGGGCGGAGACCAGGGGGAGGACGTCGCTGTACCGGTTGAGGAGCTGCGGCAGCAGGGAGACGAAGACGCCTCCGACGACCGCTCCGGCGACCGAACCGAGACCGCCGATGACGATCATGGCCAGGTATTCGAGGGAGAGCATCATGCCGAAGTACTCCGGCACGGTGCGCTGGAAGACCAGGGCGAGCACCACGCCCGCCAGGCCCGCGTACATGGACGACAGGACGAACACGGCGGCCCGGTAGCGGGCCACCGGGATGCCCATCACCCCGGCCGCGATCCGGTGGTCCCGGATGGCGTTCATGGCCCGTCCCGGCCGGCCGCGCAGCACGCCCCGGGCGAACAGGGCGCCCGCGAGGAGCAGCACCAGGCCGAGGTACCAGAGCTTCTCGGCCGAGCCGAACGGCACCGCCGCGACCAGCAGCTCGCTGTCGTCGAAGGTGAGGCCGAACAGGCTCAGCGGCGGCACGGCCCGGCCGTTGTAGCCGCCGGTCAGGTCGTGCGCGTTGAACAGCACGTGCTGGCCGATGAAGATCAGCGCGAGGGTGGCGATACCGAGGTACGCGCCGCGCAGCCGGCCCGCGATCGGCGAGAACACCCCGCCCGCGAGGCCCGCGAGGGCGACGGCGAGCACGGCGGCGAGCCAGCCGGGCAGCCCGAGGCCGGTCAGCCCGTCGGAGCCGTCGCCCGCGAAGGCGCAGTAGCCGTACGCGCCGACGGCGAGGAAGAAGGCGTGGCCCATGGAGAGCTGCCCGGTGGCGCCGGTGAGCAGGTTGATCCCGATGGCGCCGATGGCGGCGGCCATGGCGAAGAGCCCGGCCTGCAGCCAGAAGCGGTCCAGATAGAAGGGGAGGGCGAGCAGCACGAGACCTGCGGCGGCCCAGGCCCAGGGCCGGGGCCGGGCGAGGACGGCGGTACGGCGGGCGGTGGGCGTCGTCTCAGACACGGGCCAGCTCCTTGGTGCCGAAGAGCCCGGCCGGGCGGACGAGCAGCACCGCGACCATGACGAGGTACGGGGCGAGGTCGCCGATCCCGCGGCCCAGGAAGGTCAGGTCGCCCTGGTAGCCGGTGGCCAGGGACTCGGTGACGCCGACGAGCAGGCCGCCGACGAGGGCGCCGGTGGTGGAGTCCAGGCCGCCGAGGATGGCCGCGGGGAAGGCCTTGAGCGCGGCCAGCGAGGTGGAGCGCTCCAGACCGGGGGTCGGGAAGACGGTGAGGAACAGGGCGGCGACGGCGGCGAGCGCGCCCGCGACCGCCCAGGCGCCGAGGGAGACCCGGCCGAGGCGGATGCCCATCAGGGCGGCCGTCTCCCGGTTCTCGGCGGCGGCCCGCATGGCCACGCCCCAGGACGTGTAGCGGAAGGCCAGCAGGAAGGCGGTGATGAGCAGTCCGGCGGCGAGGAACGCGGCGATCCGGGTCTGCGCGATCGTCACCGGCCCGATCGTGACGACGGTGTCGCCCCACGGGTCGCCCAGGGCGAGCACGTCGGTGCCGATCCGGCGGGTGAGCTCGGTGGTCAGCAGGATGTCGACGCCGATGGTGACGATGGCGAGGACGCTGTGGTCGGAGCCCCGGTAGCGGCGCATCACCAGGAACTCGACGGCCGCGCCGACCAGGGCCGCGCCGGCGACGCCGACGGCGAGCGCGGGCCAGAAGCCGAGGTCCTCGTGGAGGACGGCGGTGAGGTAGCCGCCGGCGAGCAGCAGCGAGGCGTGGGCGAAGTTGACGACTTCCGTGGCGCGGAAGATGACGACGAACCCGAGGGCGATGAGGGCGTAGATCGAGCCCAGTGAGACGCCGTTGACGAGGAGTTCGGCGAAGGTGCTCACTCGGCGTCCTCCTCTCCGAGATAGGCGCGGACGACGGCCGGGTCGTTCTGGACGTCGGCGGGGGTGCCGTCGGCGATGCGGCGGCCGAAGTCGAGGACGGTGACGGCGTCGGCGAGCCGCATCACCACCCCCATGTCGTGTTCGACCAGGACGATGGAGATGCCGAGGCTGTCGCGGACACCCGCGATGACGGCGGCGGTGCGGCGGCGTTCGTCGGCGGTCATCCCGGCGACGGGCTCGTCGAGGAGGAGCAGCCTGGGCTCCATGCACAGGGCGCGGGCGAGTTCGGCGAGCTTCTGCCTGCCGTACGGGAGGGAGCCGGCGGGTCGCGCCAGGTCCTCCTCCAGGCCGACGAAGGCGGCGATCTCCCGCACCCTGGCCCGGTGCCGGGCCTCCTCGCGGGCGGCGGAGGGCAGCCGGAGCCCGGCGGCGAGGAAGCCGGTCCGGGTGAGCCGGTGCCGGCCGAGCATCAGACTGTCCTCGACGGTGGCGCGGGGCGGCAGGGCGAGGTTCTGAAAGATCCGGGCGATGCCGAGGTCGGCGATCCGGTGCGGGGGCAGCCCGGTCAGTTCGTGGTCGCCGAAGCGGACGGAGCCGGAGGTGGCCCGGTAGACGCCGGAGAGCACGTTGAAGCAGGTGGACTTGCCGGCGCCGTTGGGCCCGATGACGGCGTGCACGGTGCCGGGTCGGACGGTGAAGGAGACGCCGTCGAGGGCGGTGAGCCCGGCGAAGCGGACGGTGACGTCGCGGACGTGGAGGGCGGGGACGTCGGTGGGGGCGGTGGCTTTGGCGGAGCCGGCGGTCCCGGTGGGGGCGGGGGCCTTGCCGGGGGTGGCACCGGCGGCGGCCCCGGCGGGAGCGGGCTCCGGGTCCCGGCCCGGGGGCGGGAGCGGGGTGCGGCTCATCGGGACTCCTCCCAGCGGGCGAGCGCCGGACGGCGGGCCGGACCGGTCGTGCCGCCGTCCGGACGCGGGAGCGGGGTACGGCTCATCGGGACTCCTCCCAGCGGGCGAGCACCGGACGGCGGGCCGGACCCGCCGCGGTGCCGTCCGGGCCCCCGGCGGGCTCGTCCTCGTCGGCGACGCCGAGGTAGCGGCGGCGGATCTCGTCGGAGGCGGCGAGTTCGGCGGCCGGGCCGGAGAGGGTGACCCGGCCGACCTCCAGGACGTACGCGCGGGAGGCGAGCCGCAGCGCGAGGGCCGCGTTCTGCTCGACGAGCAGCACCGCCGTGCCCTGCGCGTTGATCTCCCGGATGGTGTCGGCGATCCGGGCGGCCATCAGCGGCGCGAGACCGAGGGAGGGCTCGTCCAGCAGGAGCAGCCGCGGGGACGCCATCAGGGCCCGGCCGACGGCCAGCATCTGCTGTTCCCCGCCGGACAGCAGGCCCGCCTGCTGGCGGGCGCGCTCGGCGAGGACGGGGAACAGCTCGTGGACCCGCTTCAGGGCCGCCGCCTTCGCGGCCCGGTCGCCGCGGGCGCCGAGGGCACCGGCGCGCAGGTTGTCCTCCACCGTCATCCGGGCGAAGACCTGGCGGCCCTCCGGGACCTGGGACACCCCGGCGGCCACCACCCGGTCCGTCGCGAGCCCGTCGAGCGGCCGGCCGCCGAAGCGGACGGTGCCGCCCGTGACCGCGCCGCCGTGGAACGGCAGTGTGCGGGAGATCGCCCGCAACAGGGTGGACTTGCCGGCGCCGTTGCCGCCGAGGACGGTGACGACCGCGCCCTCGGGCACCTCGACCGACACCTCGCGCAAGGCGCGTACCGGCCCGTATCCCGCCGTCAGGTCCGTGACCTCCAGGGCGAGTGCGGTACCTCCCATGGTTCCCCTTCCGTGGTGCGTGGCGCTCACCCCAGCACCGGGCCGGGCCGCCCGTCCACGTTCGGCGGCCGAAACGCTGCCGTTGACCAGCGGGCCCGACGGCGGGTTGTGCACGCGCACAACGGTGCGTGTCAGGGGCCTGTGGGAAGCGGCGGAGGGATGGCATCCTCCGGACATGGGACGGCGCAGACCGCGGACCGGCGATGACTGGAAGCTGCTGGCACAGGCGTGCACGGCGCTCCTCGAACGGCTGCCGGAGCTGGTGGACGAGCATCTGAGGGAGCTGCACGAGTACGAGCCGGCGTACGGCCGGATCGTGCCGTACGACCAGCACTGGCAGGAGGCGCACGAGGCGATGCGGATCGGGATCGAGATGATCTCGGCGCCGCGCGACTCGCCCCGGCGGGACCTGGAGCACGCGGACGAGATGGGCCGGCGGCGGGCCGAGCAGGGCATGCCGCTGGAGCTCGTCGTGCACGCGTACCGGCACGCCGGGCACCTGGTGTGGGACGCGCTGATCGAGGGCGCGGCGGCGCGGCCCGGGGAGCTGAAGGCGCTGATGCAGGCGGCCACGATGGTGTGGCAGGCGGTGGACACGCAGGCGGACACGGCCTCGGAGGCGTACCGGGCGACGGAGCTGGAGCTGCGGCGGCGGACCGACGAGCAACTGGCGGCGCTCCTCGACGAGCTGCTCGGCGACCGCCCGCAGACCGCGGAGGTGGTGGCGCGGGCCGCGGCGGGCCTGGACCTGCCGGAGCACGGCCGGTACGCGGTGGTCGTGCTGCGGCAGGACCGGCGCGAGGTGCCGGAGCCGTTCCACCGGCGGGTGCGGGGGGCGGGGGTGCGGTTCCTGTGGCGGATGCGGGCGCACTGCGAGATCGGGGTCGTCGCGCTGGCCGACGGCACCGACCTGGACGCGCTGTCCGATCTGCTGCAGGGCCGCTGCCCCGGTCCGGGCGGGATCAGCCCGGTGGTGACGGGACTCGCGGAGCTGGGGCGGGCGCGGCGGCTGGCGGAACTGGCCCTGCGCACCTGCCCGCCGGACTCGCACGAGATCGTCCGTCTGGACCGGCGGATGCCGGGCGCGCTGGTGGTGAGCCAGCCGGAGATGGCGGGCCTGCTCGTCCACGACGTCCTCGGCGGCCTGCTCGAACTGGATCCGGCGGACCGGGCGGTGCTCCTGGAGACGCTGGACGTGTGGCTGGACTGCGAGGGCTCGGCGGGCCGGGCGGCGGGGCGTCTCTACTGCCACCGCAACACGGTCTTCAACCGCCTGCGCCGCCTGGAGCAGCTGACGTCGAGGTCGCTGTCCCGGCCCCGGGACCTCACGGAGATGACGCTGGCCCTGGACGCCTTCCGCCTGACGTCGGCGGGGTGAGCGCCGGGGTGGCCGCGGCTGGGAGGATGCCCGGGTGACGACGATGACGAACACCCGTACGGGCCGGGGCGGTCGCCTCCTCGGCGGGCTGCTCCTGGTGGCGGGCCTGCTGGCGGTGGCGGCCCACCCGCTCGGTTCCCGGGCGGCCGACTCGACCCGGCTCCTGGTTCTGGTCTCCGCGTTCGAGTACCGCTGGCCGTGGGCCCTCACGGCCTCGCTGCTGCTGGGCGCCGGCGCCTGGCTGGCGACCCGCCGGAACGCGATACGGGTGCCGGCGGCCGTCCTGTGCGGGGTGGCGGCGGCCGGGGTCCTGGCCTTCCGCCTGCTGCTGTTCCCGATCCTCGGCGGCGACTGGGAGGAGACCGACCGGCGGGCCGCCCCGCACCACGCGCAACGCCATCTCGTGGTGGAGCGCGGCTCCGCGATGATCGACCCCCTGTGGCGCGTCTCGGTCGTCGACGGCCCGCCCCTCACCGCCCACCACTGGCCCGCCGGCTCCTTCAACGGCGACGACCCCGCCGACGAGCTCCTCGACGTCACCTGGTCGGACCCGGACACGCTGAGCTTCACCACCGGCGACGGCACGGTGACGACCGTCCGCCTCGACCGCGACACGGGCAGGCCGGAGCGGGAGGTCTCACGGCCGTAGCGCGACGCGGGCAGCGCGGCAGACACCCGGGCCTGCGCGGAGGGCCCCCCAGGCTGGGCCCTGACCGGAGAGGGAGACCCCCGCCGTGACGTGCACGGCCCCGGCTGGGCCCCGGGCGGAGCGGAAGGTCTCCTGGCCGTAACAGGCACGGTCCCGGCTGGAGCGGGAGGCCTCCCGGCCGTAACGCCGCGCGGGCAACACGGCGCACACCCCGCCTGCACGGGCCGCGCCCGGGACCGGAGCCAGGGCCGCTGCGAGGCCCCGGCCGGCCGGGGCTCCGGACCGTCGGGGACGCGACGAAGCCCGGAACTGTCGATGACCCGCACGAGGGTCAGGGCCATGGCCGGCCCGCCACGAGGGTCAGGGCCATGGCCGGCCCGCGACGAGGCCCGGAGCCGGCCAAGGCCCGGCCCGGCCAAGGCCCAGGCCCGCGCCCCGTCAGCTCAGGAAGTCGCGGGCGATGTTCGCCGAGACCTGTTCCAGGAGGGGGCCGGCGTTCGGGATGGACTTGGCGGGGTCCGGCTCCAGGTCGCTCAGCGGGTAGGCGCGGCGGATGCCGGCGGCGCCGAGGGTTTCCGGGGGGAGGGCGAGGCGGCCGCAGACGGCGACGACCTCCTTGCCGGCCGCGCGGGCGGCCGCGGCGACACCCGCCGGGGCCTTGCCGTGGAGGGTCTGCTCGTCGAGGGAGCCCTCGCCGGTGATGACCAGGGTGGCGCGCTCCAGGGCCGGAGCGAAGCCGAGGACCTCCAGCATCAGCTCGATGCCGGGGCGGAAGCTCGCGCCGATCAGCAGGGCGCCGTAGCCGATGCCGCCGGCGCCGCCCGCGCCCGGGGAGGCGGCGAGCTCGGCGGCCTTGGGGCCGATCGACTCCTCCAGGATCCGGGCGTAGTGCCCGAGGGCCGCGTCCAGGATCTCCACGTCCTCGGGCGAGGCGCCCTTCTGCGGGCCGTACACCGCCGCACAGCCCTTCGGGCCGGTGAGCGGGTTGTCCACGTCGCTGGCGAGGACGAGGTCGACGTCGGCGAAGCGCGGGTCGACGCCCGACAGATCGGCGGAGGCCAGCTCCGCGAGAGCCGCGCCGCCGGGGCCGACGGGCTCGCCCGCGGCGTCGAGGAAACGGGCGCCGAGCGCGGCGAGCATGCCGGCGCCGCCGTCGGTGGTGGCGCTGCCGCCGACGCCGAAGACGATCGTGGTGGCCCCGGCGTCGAGGGCCGCGCGCAGCAGCTCGCCGGAGCCGTAGGTGGTCGCGGTGAGCGGGGCGAACTCCCCGGGCGGCAGGAGCTGGAGGCCGGACGCCTCCGCCATCTCCACGACCGCCGTGGTCCCGCGCAGCGCGAACGCCGCCGTGACGGGCTCGCCGACCGGCCCCGTGACGGTGACCTCACGCCGTTCGAAGCCTGCCGCGACGGCCGCCGCGACGGTGCCGTCGCCGCCGTCCGCGACGGGCAGCGTCTCCACCTCGAGCTCCGGGACGACCCGTCGCAGTCCTGCTGTGACCCGCTCCGCGACCTGTACGGCCGTGAGCGAACCCTTGAACTTGTCGGCCGCGACGAGCACGCGTGCGACCTCAGTTACTGCTCCGTCCGTCACCTTGCATCCCTTGCTTTCGAACAGGCAGTCGCGCCGAGGCCGACCCTATCCGTACCGCAAGACGGCGTGCCACCCCCGGATAACGCGATATTCCGCACCATAGTGGGGCGGCATGAGCACGGAACCGATCGATCACCTCCCCGGACCGGGCGCCCGACCGGCCGAAAGCCGTCCCGACACGAAGGTCATCGGCATCGGGATGGTGGCCGTCGTCGCGGTGGTGGGATGGGCGGCGCTCGGCAGGGACTCCTTCGACGACGCCTCCTCCACCGCACTGGACTGGGTCCTGTCCGATTTCGCCTGGCTGTTCGTGACGGCCGCCGACGTCTTCCTGGTGCTGTGCGTGGTGATCGCGCTCAGCCGCTTCGGGCGGATCCGGCTCGGCGCGGACGACTCGGAGCCGGAGTTCACCAACCTGGCGTGGATCGCGATGATGTTCAGCGCCGGGATGGGCATCGGTCTGATGTTCTACGGGGTCGGGGAGCCGCTCCAGCACTATCTCGACCCGCCGCCGGCGAGCGGCGTGCCGCCCCGGTCCGGCGCCGCGGCCCGTACCGCCATGGAGTACTCCTTCTTCCACTGGACGCTCACCCCGTGGGCGATCTACGGCATCGCCGGTCTCGCCCTCGCCTACGCGGGCTTCCGCAAGGGGCGCGGCAACACGCTGAGCGCCGCCTTCGTGCCGCTGATGGGCGAGCGCAGGGCGCGGTCCTGGCCGGGCAGGGCGATCGACCTGCTGGCGGTGTTCGCGACCGTCTTCGGCACCGCGACCAGCCTGGGCCTGGGCGCGCTCCAGGTGGCGGAGGGCCTGAACCTCACCATGGGCGTGGACCCGACTACCACCACCGAACTGATCATCATCGTGTCGCTGTCGGCGGCCTTCGTCCTCTCCGCCTTCTCCGGGCTGCACAAGGGCGTGAAGTGGCTGTCGACGCTGAACATCGTGCTCGCCGCCGCTCTCATGCTCTTCGTGTTCCTGCTCGGTCCGACCGTGTACGTCCTCGACACCATCCCGGCCTCGGTCGGCGGCTATCTCCACCAGCTGCTGCCGATGGCGAGCCGCACGGGCGCGTTCTCGGACCGGGCCTGGCTCGGCACCTGGACGATCTTCTACTGGGCGTGGTGGCTGTCCTGGGCTCCGTTCGTCGGCACGTTCATCGCCCGGATCTCGCGCGGCCGGACCGTACGCGAGTTCCTCATCGGGGTGCTGCTCGTGCCCTCCGGCGCCACGGTCGTCTGGTTCTGCGTGATGGGCGGGACCGCCATCCGGCTGGACTCGACCGGCGCCGCCGACCTGGCGGGCGCGGTGAAGGACGGGGCGGAGGCCTCGCTCTTCGCGATGCTGGAGGCGCTGCCGATCGGGACGGTCACCTCGTACGTGGCGATGCTCCTGGTCATGACGTACTTCGTGACCAGCGCCGACTCGGCCTCGCTGGTGATGGGCTCGCTGACCAGCCGGGGCGCGCTGCACCCGCCGACCTGGCTGGTGGTCGCCTGGGGCGTCCTGATGGCCGCCGTCGCCGCCGTGCTGCTGCTCGCGGGCGGCCTGAACTCGCTCCAGACGGCGACGATCCTGGTCGCACTGCCCTTCGTCCTCGTGATGCTGGGGCTGTGCTGGGCGCTGGTGAAGGAGCTCCGCGAGGACCCGGGCGCGGGCCCGGCCCGGCACCACGCGCTGCACGGCGTACGGGACGCGGTGCGGGCGATGGTGGGCGACGCGATCACCGAGCAGGGCGCCTCGCGCCACCACCGGCTGCGCCGGGCGGCGCGATCCCGTCTCGGAGGAGACAGCGGAGGGGAGACCGGAGGTGCGGGCGGCGGCGCGGAGGCCGGGGACGGGAGCCGGGACGGCGAGGACCGCTGACGGGGCCGGTCACGCGCTGCCGGGCGGGTGCGTCGCCGCGCGCCCGCGCCCCGCATTCGGTACACCGGAGGCATGGGCCTGCTCAAGCACAGCGAACTCGCCGACCGGATCCTCGGCGGCTGGACGGGGCGGATCGCCGGGAACATGCTCGGCAAGCCGGTCGAGAGCGGCGACCACTGGACGTCCGAGCGGATCGACGCCTATCTGCGGCTGACCGACGCCCTGCCGCTCACCGACTACCTTCCTCCGCCGCCGGCCGCCGGAGCCGACGGCTTCGAGCTGCGGCCGGAGTGGCCGCAGTGCGTGCGCGGCCGGATCAACGGCAGCTGCCGGGACGACGACATCGACTACACGATCCTGGGGCTGCACCTGCTGGAGACCCGCGGCTTCGCCTTCACCACCGAGCAGGTGGGCGAGCACTGGCTGCTGCGGCTGCCCTACCTGCAGACCTTCACGGCGGAGCGGGTGGCCTACCGCAATCTGGCCAACGGCCTCAAGCCGCCGCTGACCGCCACGTACGACAATCCGTACCAGGAGTGGATCGGCGCGCTGATCAGGGCGGACGTCTACGGCTGGACCTCGCCGGGCGACCCGCGCCGGGCGGCCTCGCTCGCCCGCCGGGACGCGGCGCTGTCGCACACGGGCAACGGGGTGTACGGGGCGATGTGGGCGGCGGCGCTGATCGCCGCCGCGTTCACCGCCCCCGACGTGCGCTCCGCGCTGCGGGCCGCCCTGGAGCGGATCCCGGCGAGCAGCCGGCTGGCCCGGACCGTACGGCACACGATGGCGCTGCACGAGGCGGGCGTCGAGTGGTCGGACGCGCTCGCCGAACTGGCGAAGGAGAACGGCTCCCTCGGCTGGATCCACACGGTGCCGAACGCGGCGGTACTGACCGCCGGACTCCTGTACGGGGACGGCGACTTCACCCGCACGGTGACGCTGACCGTGCGCGGCGGCCTGGACACCGACTCCAACGGGGCGACGGCCGGTTCGGTCGCCGGGGTGCTGTGCGGGGCCGGGGCGATCCCGCCGCAGTGGTCCAAGCCGCTGCGGGACCGGGTGCGCAGCACGGTCGCGGGCTTCGACCACGCGCGGATCAGCGACCTGGCCGAGCGGACGGTCCGGCTGGCTACGCTGACGGGATGACGACCTCTGACTTCGCGACCTACCTGGCGGGCCTGCCCCGGGTCCTGGCCGGTGCGGCCGCCCTCTTCCGGGACGCGGCCGGCCGGGTGCTCATCGTCGAGCCGAACTACCGGGAGGGCTGGGCGCTGCCGGGCGGCACGATCGAGTCCGACGAGGGCGAGACGCCCCGCCAGGGCGCCCGCCGCGAGACGGCCGAGGAGATCGGCCTGGACGTCGAGCTGGGCCCGCTGCTCGCGGTGGACTGGTCGCACGGCCCGGACCGCCCGCCGCTGGTGGCGTACCTGTACGACGGCGGGGTCCTGTCGGACGAGCAGCTGGCGTCGATCCGGCTCCAGGAGGAGGAGCTGATCTCCTGGAAGCTGGTGCACCCCGACGAGGTCCTCGCCCACCTGCCCGGCTCCCTCGGCCCCCGTGTGCTGGCCGCCCTCGACGTCCTGGAGCACGGCCGCGGCCCGGTGGAGCTGGAGAACGGCCGCGCCGCACGGTGAACCGGCGGCGGTGCGGGCTCGTCACCGCGCCGTGGGCGCGCCGGGGGCGGCTGCTGCGGGGTGCGCCGGGCGTTCAGCCCTGCTGCGGCTCCTGCGGGACGAGACCTCCGCGTACCGGCTCGTCGCGGGAGGCGGTGCGGGCCTCGGTGCGGTGGCCGCGGGCGATGTAGTCGCGGACGACCGCCTCGACGGCGTCCTGGGGGTTGCCGATGCCGGCGAGCACCATGACCTCGACGACGAGTTCGGCGTCGAGGGAGACGTTGACCTTGGCCATGCGGGCAACCTAGCAGCCGGTAATCGGCTCGCGGGAGGGCTCGGGGGCCACCTACGCTCGCCGTATGACCATGGTCGCGATCTTCACCGGTGCCGGCATCTCCACGGACTCGGGCATCCCCGACTACCGGGGCCCGAACGGGCTGTGGCGTCGTGACCCCGAGGCCGAGCGACTCGTCACCTACGGGCCGTACATGGCCGACCCCGAGGTCCGCCGCCGCTCGTGGCGGATGCGGCTCGACGGCGACGCCCTGAACGCCGGGCCGAACGCGGCGCACCACGCCGTCGCCGCGTACGAGAAGACCGGCAACGCGCTGCGGGTGATCACCCAGAACGTGGACGGACTGCACCAGGCCGCCGGCGTGCCGGAGCGCAAGGTGCTCGAACTGCACGGCTCGGCGCGGTCGGTGGTGTGCACGGCCTGCCACGCCCGGTCGGCGATGGCCGAGGCCCTGGAGCGGGTACGGGCCGGCGAGGACGATCCGGCCTGCCGGGCCTGTGGCGGGATCCTGAAGCCGGCGACCGTCATGTTCGGGCAGCGGCTCGACCCGGTGGTACTCGGCCAGGCCATGTCGATCGCGAAGGCAGCGGAGGTCTTCGTCGCCGTCGGCTCCAGCCTCCAGGTGCAGCCGGCCGCCTCGCTCACGGGCATCGCCGCCGAACACGGCGCCCGTCTCGTCATCGTGAACGCCGAGCCCACCCCGTACGACCCGCTCGCGGACGAGGTCGTACGCGAGCCGATCGGGACGGCGCTGCCCGCGCTCCTGGAGAAGCTGCGCTAGCACTCGCCTCCTAGAACAGGGCGTCGGGGGCCGCCCCCGACTCGAAGGCGAGCAGGCGCTTCTTGCGGTCGAGGCCGCCGCCGTAGCCCGTGAGGCTTCCGCTCGTCCCGATCACCCGGTGGCAGGGGACGACGATGCTGACCGGGTTCCTGCCGTTGGCGAGGCCGACCGCGCGCGAGGCGCCGGGGCTGCCGAGGGCCTCGGCGAGTTCGCCGTAGGTCCGGGTCTCCCCGTACGGGATGAGCCGCAGCAGCTCCCACACGCGCAGCTGGAAGGGCGTGCCGATGAGCTTCAACGGCAGGTCGAAGACGGTGAGTTCGCCCGCGAAGTAGGCGTCGAGCTGGCGCACGGCCTCCGTGAAGGGGCGCGGGTCCCGCTCGCCGAAGGTCTCCTCGGGCGGGCGGTGGCGCTGGTCGGTCATGTGGATGCGACTGAGGACGCCGTCGACGGCGACGAGGGTCAGCGCGTCGTAGGGGCTGTCCACGATCGTGTGCTGGACGGTGGGCACGGGGTTCGACTTCCTTACGCGGGGAGGTGGTTGATCGGGTGGGCGTCGGTGGCCCAGAGGTACTGGACCGCGTACGCCCGCCAGGGCCGCCAGTGCGCGGCGCGGGCGGTGAGCGCGCCGGGGGTGGCGGGCAGGCCGAGGCCCTGGGCGGCGCGGCGGACGCCGAGGTCGCCGGGGAGGAAGGCGTCGGGGTCGCCGAGCGCCCGCATGGCGATGACCTCGGTGGTCCACGGTCCGAACCCGGGCAGGGCGAGGAGCCGTTCGCGGGCCTCGGTCCAGTCGCTCTCCGGGCCGAGGGCCAGGCTGCCGTCGGCGAGCGCGCCGACCAGGGTGAGCAGGGTCGTACGGCGGCTGCGCGGCAGGGCCAGGGCGTCCGGGTCCAGGCCGGCGAGCGCGGCGGGGCTCGGGAAGAGGTGGGTGAGGCCGCCCTCGGGGTCCTCGACCGGGACGCCGTGCGCGCTGACCAGGCGGGCCGCGTGGGTGCGGGCGGCGGCCGTGGACACCTGCTGGCCGAGCACGGCCCGTACGGCGAACTCGGCGGCGTCGACGGTGCGCGGCACCCGCCGCCCGGGCGCCGCGTCGACCAGCGGCGCGAGCAGTGGGTCGGTGCGCAGCTGTTCGTCCACGGCGACGGGGTCGGCGTCCAGGTCGAGGAGCCGGCGGCAGCGGCTGATGGCGTGGGTGAGGTCGCGCGGGTCGGTGAGGGAGAGGCGGCACAGGACGTGGTCGGGGCGGGGCGCGAGGGCGACGATGCCGTGCCCGTAGGGGAGGCTCAGGGTCCGCCGGTAGGCGCCGTCGCGCCACTCCTCCACGCCGGGGACGGCGGTGGCGGCGAGGTGGCCGAAGAGGTTGGAGGGGTTGAGGGGGGCGCGGACCGGCAGCCGGAGGGTGATCACGCCGGGCGGTGCGGGTGACACCCGGGTGGCATCGCCGATTCCGGTGGCGCGACGCCCGGCAGCGCGGGTGCGGAGTTCGCCGGGGGTGAGGGCGAAGACCTCGCGGACGGTGTCGTTGAAGGTGCGGATGGAGGCGAAGCCGGCCGCGAAGGCGATCTCGGCCATCGGCATGGGAGTGGTCTCGATGAGCAGCCGGGCGGTCTGGGCCCGCTGGGCGCGGGCCAGGGCGAGCGGCCCGGCGCCGAGTTCGGCGAGGAGCTGGCGCTCGATCTGGCGGGCGGAGTAGCCGAGCCGGGCGGCGAGACCGGGGACGCCCTCCCGGTCGACGACGCCGTCCTGGATCAGCCGCATGGCGCGGGCGACGGTGTCGGCCCGCACGTTCCAGTGCGGCGATCCGGGGCTGGTGTCGGGCCGGCAGCGCTTGCAGGCGCGGAAGCCGGCCCGCTGGCAGGAGGCGGCGGTGGGGTGGAACTCCATGTTCTCGGGCTTGGGCGGTACGACCGGGCAGCTCGGCCGGCAGTAGATCCGGGTGGTGCGGACGGCGGTGAAGAAGACGCCGTCGAACCGGGCGTCCTTCGAACGGACGGCCCGCACGCAGCGCTCGGTGTCGGTGTGCATGTCTCAAGGATGGGGGGTGGGAGGGGGGCGGGCTGGCGAGAAAACGACATGGACCTTGCCCCGTGGCCGGTGCTGCCGGGCGCGGGCGCGGCCCCGGCTTCTCGGCGCCGCGACCCTGTCCAGGCGGGGCAGCACGCTTCCACAGGGCCCCCCGCCCTGCCCTGGCGGGGGCGGCACGCCTCCCCACGGTCCATCGCCCCTTCATGCCGGACGCGGCGCCGGCTTCTCGGCGCCGCCACCCCGACCCGCCGGGGTGGCGCGACCGCCCACCGGCGCCACCCCCGCCCGACCCCTCCGCCTACCTCGCGTTCATCCCCCGCCACCTTGTCCTGTCGCCCCGCCCGTCCCGGCCGCCGTTCCCGCGAGCGGCATGTCCGGCAGGTAGTGCGAGAAGAAGATCCGGGCCACCAGCTCACGGCGTGACCGGACCCCGGTCTTCGCGAACACCGACTTGAGGTGGTCCTGCACGGTGAACGGCGAGAGCGCGAGCCGCGCCGCGATCTCGGTCGTGGGCGCGCCGCTCACGACCTGGGCGAGGACCTGGCACTCGCGGGGGCTGAGCGCGTACGCCTCCATGAGCGCGGCGACCCGGTCGGGTGGGGACGCCGGCCCCAGGGACAGGGCGATCCGGGCGCCGTCGCCCGTCTCGAGGCGCCAGCCCTCGATGGCGGCCCAGCCGCCGGAGCGGGTCGGGACGCACACGCGGCTGCCGCCCGTCGGGCTGCTCAGGGCCGCGGCGGCGGCACCGTACGCGGCGGCCGGCAGGCCCGTGCCGCGCGCGGGGGTCTCGGCCAGTTCGGCGTACCAGGCGGCGGCGGTCGTGGACGCCGTGACGATCTCGTACTCCGAGGTGAGCACCACCAGGGCGCGGGCGTCGAGGCCGGGGGCGGCGGGCCGCTCGGTCAGCGAATCCCGCAGGGCGCGCCCCAGCGGGCCGGAGAGCCGGGCGGCGGCGGCCGTCTCGGCGGCGGAGAACGGCGGCCGGTCCTCGGACCGTACGAGCACCAGGGCGCCCCACACCCGGCCGGCGTCGCGCAGCAGCACCCGCATCTCGTCGGCGAGGCCGAGGGGGCGGTAGATGTCCCGGTAGCGGGCGCTGCGGTCGAGGCGGCCGTCGAGGGCCGTGGTCAGCGTGCCGACGGGGCAGGGCTGCCGGGCCAGGGCCGGCATCAGCAGGGCGTCTCCCTCGCGGTACTCGATGTCGAGGAGCCGCGGCATCCACTCGGCACCGAGGCCGTGGCGGTAGCAGCCGCCGACGTTGAGGAGGGTCACCGGGTCGAGCAGCACGCCGGCCCAGAGCTCGTACGGGACGACGTCGGCCAGGGCCGCGGCGGCGGCCTCCAGGACGGCGACGGGACCGCCCCCGGTCGCCCGCGCTCCCGCGAGGGCGCGTCCGAGGGCGCGTGTCCCGACACGCCCGTGGCCGTGCCCCCGGCCACGGGCGTGGTCTCTTCGCCGGTCCGCGACAAGTCGGTCCATGGAGCCTCCCGGTGTCCCCCGCCCCGTCCCGTCCGAGGTGGTCGTCCCAGCGTCCTCCGGTCCGCTGAACGTCTGATAAACGACTGGCCCTTCCCCAGATTCCTGGGATACCGCGACGGGCGGCGCCGTCCGCAGACTGCGCCGCATGGCGACGACGAGAACGAAGACGAGACGGGCGGGAACGGAGACTGCGGCGCCGGGCAGAGGCGTCCTCGAAGGGGCGTTCGCGCTGCTCGACGCGCTGCGGCGGCGAGGCGGGGAGGCGGGTCTGACGGAGCTCGCGGCGGCGTGCGGGGTTCCCAAGGGGACGGCACACCGCCTGCTCGACCAGCTGGGGCCGGTGGGCGCGGTCGAGCGGCGCGGGCGCAGGTATGTGCTGGGGCCTCAGCTGTTCCGGCTCGGCGAGTCCTGGCAGCCGTATCCGGGGCTGAGGGACGCGGCCCGGCTTCCGCTGCACCGGCTGCGGGCCGCGACGGGGGCCGCTGTGGTCCTCGCGGTGCCGCACGGCGGCCGCGCGCTCGCCGTCGCGTGCGTCCCCGGGCGGCCGGAGGGAGCCGTGACGGTCCGCGAGGGGACGGCCTTCCCCGTCGGCACGGCGGTGGGCCGAGCCCTGGAGGGCCGTGAACGCGGTCCGTTCGTGGACCGGGACACCCGGATCCCCGACCTCGTGGGAGCGGCGGTGGTGGTCGGGGTCGACTGCGTCGCCCTGCCGGTACGGGGGCCCGGGGGTCGCG
Source organism: Streptomyces sp. NPDC126499 (assembly GCF_040302485.1). Lineage (NCBI taxonomy): Bacteria > Bacillati > Actinomycetota > Actinomycetes > Kitasatosporales > Streptomycetaceae > Streptomyces > Streptomyces sp. NPDC126499. The sequence continues at coordinate 326,992 of NZ_JBEOUO010000005.1, forward strand.
TGATCGCCTCGCTCGCCGCACTGACTCCGGCGGGCGGAAACCTCGCCCCGGTCGTGACCGCGACGGCCTCGGCCGCCTCGGCGGTCGCAGCGGGGCTCGCGGCGGCCGGCCCCGCGCGGGGGACGACGGTCGTGGCGGCGGGGTGATCCGCGGGGCGTCGGCCGAAGCTCTGGCGAGGCGACCCATCGGAACCAAACGCGTGGGCGTCGCGCCACGCGCGGCGGCCCATCGGGTGTGGCGCCGCGACAGCGACAGTTCGCCCAGACGCACGCAGCAGACGACGGCGACGAGCACCAGAAGCTCGAGCGGAACCGTCACCGGCCCGGGGATGCATGTCTGTCTGCCTCCGACTCGCATGCTCGGAAGTCCCGCATCGGAAGTCGGGCACCGCAGTCCCGCATCCTCAGTCCCGCATCATCGCGCCGACACCCTTCCGCCCTGCCGACCGGGCGCCCTGGCCCGTACGATCCCCACCGGGTTTCCGCCGCCTCCCGCTCCCCGCCAGCGCGCAGACCGCGGCGGCGGTGACGACGGCGACCGCGAGGACCGACGCGGACATACCGCTCATGAACGCGTTCCGTACGTCTTCGGCGAGCGCCGCACCCCGGGGGCCGAGGCGGTCGGCGACGTACAGCCCGCCGACCGGGGAACGGCGCACGGCGTCGGTCGCGGCTTCCGGGAGCCCCCCGGGGTCCAGGGTGAGCGAGGAGCGGTAGCGGTTGCCGAAGACGGAGCCCATGAGGGCGACGCCGAGGGCCGCCCCGATCTCGCGGGTGGCGTCGTTGGCGGCGGACGCCACCCCCTGCTGGTCGGCGGGCAGCGAAGCGGTGATGGCGGTGGTGCCGACGGGCCCGGTGAGACCGAGGCCGAGACCGGCGAGCAGGAGGGCGGCGAGGAAGGGGAAGTAACCGGAGGCGGCCGTGAGAAGGGACAGCGCGACCAGGCTGGCACCCAGCAGCACCAGACCGCAGGCCAGCACCGCACGCGTGCCGTACCGCTGCGCCAGGGCGGGCGCGACGAGCGAGACGGGCACGACGACGAGCGCTACGGGAACCAGGGCGACGGCCGACGTCAGCGGCCCGTACTCCAGGATCAGCCGCAGGTACTGCAGCCCGACGAAGTAGAAACCGAACAGCACCATGAACTGCACGGTGAGCGCGATGCTGCCGGCGGAGAAGTCCGGCACGCGGAACAGACGCGGATCCAGCAGAGGGTTCTCGGCACGCCTGCCGAGGACGGCGTAGGCGACGCCGGTGACCACCGCGACGGTCAGGGCGGCCACGACGTCAGGGGTGCTCCAGCCCTCTTCGTTGCCCGCGATGAGGGCGTACGCCAGGGCTCCGGGGGCAACAGCGGTGCAGACGGCGCCCGCGGTGTCGAAGCGGCCGGGTGAGGGGTCCTTCGTCTCGGGGGCCCACAGGACGCTCGCCAGAGCCATGACGGCAGCCGCGCAGCCGCCGGCAAGGAAAATGGACCTCCAGGAGAACCACTCCAGCAGGGCTCCGGAGGCGAGCATGCCGAGGATGGAGCCGACACCCGCGCAGGCGGACCAGATCGCCACCGCTCTGCCGCGCCGGTCCTGCGGGAAGACCGCCGTGACGGTCGAGAGGGTCCCCGGCATGATCATCGCCGCGCCCAGTCCCATCACCGAGCGCCACACGATCAGGGCGGTCGTGCCGGACGACGCCACTGCGGCGAACGCGGCGCCGCCGAAGACGACCGTCCCGGCGACCAGCACGGCGCGGCGCCCCACACGGTCGCCCAGGGCGCCCAGGGGAAGCACCAGACCGGCCAGGGCCACCGTGTAGCTGTCGACGATCCAGGTGAGCGCGGTGAAGGAGGCCGACAGGTCGAGGGCGATGTCGGGCAGCGCCAGGTTCAGGGCCGGCATGAAGGCCACGACGAGCATCAGGGCCAGGCACATGCAGGTCAGCACGCGTCGGCGTGCGGCCGGGTCGAGCACGACGGTGGCGGCGGCCCGAACGTGGGGTGGGGACGTCATGGGCGGGCAGCCTCCTCGTCTGTCGTGTTCACCACCGGGTGAGGACCAGTTCGATGGAGAACCCGGGGCCCATGGCGGCGATGACACCGGGGGCGCCCGCGGGCGGAGGCGTCCGCATGTACGTCTCCAGGACGTGCAGGACGGAGGCGGAGGAGAGGTTGCCCTTGTCGGCCAGCGACCGCCGCGTCGGTGCGAGCGCGTGCGGCGGAAGGTCGAGAACCCGCTCGACGGCGGTGAGCACCTTCGGCCCGCCGCCGTGGACGATCCAGGCCGCGACCTGCTCGGGGGCGAGGGCGTGCGTACCCAGAAGCCGGCGGACGGCTGCGGGCAGGTGCTCCGCGGTGAGGGCCGGTACCTCGGGGGACAGCAGGATCCGCAGACCGTGCGAACCGATCTCCCAACCCAGCACGTCCTCCGAATCGGGCACCAGATGACTGTGGCTGTCCACGAGCTCGGGGGTACCCTGACCACCGCCACCGCTGCCGCTGTCGCCTCCGCTCTCGCGGTGCCGCCGCGCACCGGTGGCCACGACGGCCGCCGCGCCGTCCCCGAAGAGACTGCCGGCGACGATGTTCGCCATCGAGGTGTCCTGCGTCTGGTACGCGAGGGAGCACAGTTCGACGGACAGCAGGACGGCGATGTGGCCGGGGTGCGCCAGGAGGTAGTCGCGCAGCCGGCCGAGTCCGGCGGCGCCGCCCGCGCATCCGTTGCCGAACAGCGGAATGCGCCGTACGTCGGGGCGCAGACCGATCCGGTGCGCGAGCCGCGCCTCGAGGGACGGCACGGTCAGTCCGGTGACGGTCGTACTGATCACGGCGTCCACGTCCCCGGGCCGTACGCCCGCCGTCTCCAGCGCTTCGGTGACGACCCGCTCGCCGAGTTCCAGAGCGGTGTCGAGCCACACGCGATTGGCGTCCGTGAAGTCGGTCAGGTCGCGCAGCTCCGCCAGTGGTCGGGCGAAGTGGCGGGTGTTCACGCCGGCGTTGGACTGGATCTTACGGAGCATCAGCCGGCCGGTCGCCGACCGCCCCAGCGTCGTACTGGCCAGCGCCTCCATGACCTCTTCCTGGGGGAAGCGGTGCGGCGGCACGGCGGTGCGGATCGCCGTCACGCGAGGCCCCGGAGTGCTCGGGCCCCAGCCCTCGCGGCGCGTGGGCGTCGGCATGGTCGTCGTCCGGCTCGTCGGCATGGGGATGTGGCCTTTCCTCGGGGTTCTGCGTCGTCCGGGCGGCGTCGGCGGCGGAGTGCCGCGGCCGGCGAGATCGGGAAGAGACGGCTAGTCCGCGGTGAGCAGCACCACGGCGTTCTGACCGCCGAAGCCGAAGGAGCAGCTGATGCCCGCGCCGACGGCCGGCCGGGGCACACCCGCCACGATGTCGAGCTTGTGCTCGCCGTCCTGCCCTTCGAAGTTGGCGACGGGCGGCACCGTGCCGTTGCGCAGGGCGAGCACGGTGCAGGCCGCCTGAATCGCCCCGGCCGCGCCGAGCGCGTGGCCGACGACCCCCTTGGCCGCGGTCACCGGAGGCACGGCGTCCCCGAACACGCGGGTGAGGGCGGCCGCCTCCGCCGCGTCGTTGAGGGGAGTACCGGTCCCGTGCGCCTGGACGTGACCGACGTCCCCCGGGCCGCAGTCCGCGTCCCGCAGGGCTGCCGTGATGGCGCGCACGGCACCGTCACCCTGAGGATGCGGGGCGACGGGGTGATGGGCGTCGGCACCGGCCCCGAATCCACGGAGCACGGCGAGCACCCGGGCACGGCGGGCGCGCGCGTCTGCGGCCCGTTCCAGGACGAGAACGGCGGCGCCCTCACCGAGGACGAAACCGTCCCGCCGCGCGTCGAACGGACGGCAGGCCAGCGAGGGCTCGTCACGACGGCGGGACAGCGCGCGCATCCGGGTGAAACAGGTGGCCGTCATCCTCGAACGGGCCGACTCGCTGCCGCCCGCAAGGACGATGTCGCACGTGCCCGACCGCAGCAGATCACGCGCCACGCCCAGGGCGGTGGTACCGGAGGCGCAAGCGCTCGCGGTCGTGAAGTTCGGCCCGCGCGCCCCCACGTCGATGGCGACCTCGCCCGCCGCCATGCTGGGAACGCTGCGCGGCAGCGCCAGGGGCGAGACCCGGTCCGGGCGGCCGGCGCCGAGGTGCCCGAACTCGGGCACGTACGTGCTCAGGGAGTTGGACCCGACCCCGAGGACGACACCGACCCGCTCGCCCAGCTCCTCGCGACCGCCGGCGCCCACGCCCCCGCCACCGCCCGGCCCGAGGTCGCCGCCGAGGCCTGCGTCGGCGACGGCCCGGCGGGCGGCGACGAGGGCGAACTGGATGAACCGGTCCGTACGCCGGGCCAGGGGCCGCCCCAGTTCACCGGTGGCGTCGAACCCGGTCACCTGACAGGAGAAGTCGACGGGCAGTCCGGCCAGTTCGGCGTCGCGGGCGGCCAAGGAGCGGCCCTGGCACAACGCCGTCCAGTTCTCCTCGGGTGTGTGGCCCGCCGGAGTCACCAGCCCCAGGCCGGTGACCGCGATCTCAGCGGGCACGGCGCGCCTCGTCGAAGGCGCGGGCCGCCTCGGCGAGCGTCGACGCGGGAGAGAGGTCCAGGGTCTCCTCGGGCAGGACGATCCCGAACTCCTCCTCGGCCGACACGACCAGCTCCATCAGGGCCAAGGAGTCCACGTCGAGACTCTCGAAGCTGGCCGACGGCGTGAGACTTTCGGGGGCGGCCTTCACGCCCAAGTGGTCGGTCAACAGCGTGACAAGCTCTTCGGGAAGGGTGCTTTCGACCGCCTGGCTCATCCCTGTGCCTCCTGTTCGCATGCCGCAGAGACTGCGACATGTCCGCCGGTGTTCCTGTCGCTGTTCATGCGCTCGAAGAGCTCCCGGGCACGGGCGGCCTGAGCGCTCAGCCGTCCGACGTGGAGCTCCAGCCGCTCCCTCGCCCGCTCGCCGGCAGGCCCAAGCCCGGTCAGGGACGCCACCTTCAGCGCCCGCAGCAGGGGGGCCACGACGTACTCGAGGTGGACATCCAGGTGGTAGATGCCGAAGGCCGCGATGCGCGCGGCCCTTGCCCGGAAGCCGGGAATCGTCGCGCCGGGCATCTCGAAGTCGACCAGCACGTCCGTCAGGGCGGTGACGGCCGCGTCGGGGAACAGGGCGAGCGCGTCGGCGAAGAGATCCCGGTAGAAGATCATGTGCAGGTTCTCGTCGGCGGCGATCCGCGCCATCAGCTTCTGCCCGGCGGCGTCCCCGCACACCGCACCGGTGTTGCGGTGCGCCTGGCGGGTGGCCAGCTCCTGGACCGTGACGTACGCCAACGAGTGCAGACAGGTCGGCAGGCCGGACCGGAAACCGGTCCCCACCTGCCGCATCCGCAGCTCTTCGAGGGCCACGGGATCCACGGCTCGGCGGGCGTGGACGTAGGCGCGCAGCACCGCCGCGTGCCGGTCCTCCTCCGCCGTCCACCGGTGCACCCAGGCACCCCACGCGCCGTCCCGTCCGAACCGGGTGGCGATCTCGAAGTGGTAGCTGGGCAGGTTGTCCTCGGTCAGCAGGTTGACGACCAGCGCGTCCTGAACGGCACGGGGCAGTTCCGACTGCTCCGGCTCCCAGGCCGTACCGCCCAGCGGCCCGTCGTAATCGCGGCCGGCGCCCCACGGCACGTACTGGTGCGGGAACCAGTCCCGCGCGGCGTCCAGATGCCGTTCCAACAGGCGCTCCACCGACGGCTCCAGCTCCCGCAGCACACGCGCCGCCTCCGCGGCGGCCTCAGCCATCCATCTCCTCCTGCACGTCGCTGCGACCTCGGCCGTACCGCGGTCCGTCAGGGCATACGGCCGGTCGGGCAACGACCTTTCACCATCCCCGGCCCTGGCGGCGGCCGACGCTCCCGAGGTCACCTCACCGAGGTACGGGCGAATCCCCCCGACTGCGCCAGATAGCCCACGCCGCACCCGCAGGTCGCGGTCCCCACGCTCCCCTCCCGCTCCGCCACCGCGGCCCCCGGGGGCCCGCGTGCCACAGCGCCACCGTCCCGGCCGGCCTGCGCGGCCCCGCTGCGGATGCTCCGGGCACCCGCCGCCCTCCGCTCAGCCCAGCGCCGCCTCGAACGTCTCGTACGCGGCCCGGTCGAAGAGCACGAACCGCACCTCCCGCACCGGGGCGGCGGTCGCCTCTCGTACCGTACGGATCGCGATGCGGGCCCCGTCGTCCATCGGCCAGCCGTAGACGCCGGTGGAGATCGCGGGGAAGGCGACGGTCTCGGCGCCCAGTTCGGCGGCCAGGCGCAGGGACTCCCGGTAACAGGAGGCGAGCAGGTCGGAGCGGTCCTCGTCGGGGCTGTGGACCGGGCCGACGGTGTGGACGACCCAGCGGGCGGCGAGGTCGCCGGCGGTGGTGGCGACGGCCTGGCCGGTGGAGAGGCCGCGGCCGTAGTGGCCGGCGCGGAGTGTGCGGCAGGCGTCGAGGATGGCGGGGCCGCCCCGGCGGTGGATGGCCCCGTCGACCCCACCGCCGCCGAGGAGCGAGGAGTTGGCGGCGTTGACGATGACGTCGGTGTCCTGCTCGGTGATGTCGCCGCGGACCAGGATGATCTCGGGTCGGATGGTCATGCGCCCAGTCTCGCACCGCCGCCCGGGGCGCGCAGTCGCCGCCAGACGGCCTTGGCCGCGTTGTGGCCGGACATGCCGTGGACGCCGGGGCCGGGCGGGGTGGCGGAGGAGCAGAGGAAGACCGCCGGGTGCGGGGTGCCGTAGGGGAAGAGGGACAGCTTGGGGCGCAGGAGCAGCTGGAGGCCGCGGGCGGCGCCGCAGGCGATGTCGCCGCCGATGTAGTTGGCGTTGCGGGCGGCGAGTTCGGGCGGGCCGGCGGTGGCGCGGGCGAGGATCAGGTCGCGGAAGCCGGGGGCGAAGCGCTCGATCTGACGCTCGATCGCCTCGGTGAGGTCGCCGCGCCAGCCGTTGGGGACGTGGCCGTAGGCCCAGAAGACGTGCTTGCCCTCGGGGGCGCGGCCGGGGTCGACGAGGCTGGGCTGGGCGGTGATGAGGAACGGGGTGTCGGGGGCGGTGCCGGAGGAGGCCTGGCGCAGGGCGGTGCCGATCTCGCCCCGGGTGGGGCCGACCTGGACGGTGCCGGCCCGGCGGGCGGCCTCGGCGGTCCAGGGCACGGGGCCCGACAGGGCGTAGTCGATCTTGAAGGCGCTGGCGCCGTAGCGGTAGCCGTCGTAGAAGGACCCGAGGCCCGCGATCCGGGCGAGGGCGGTGGGCGAGGTGTCGAAGACGTAGGCGCGGGCCGGCGGCAGGTCGTCGAGGCGCTTGACCTCGAAGTCGGTGTGGACGGTGCCGCCGAGCTCCTTCAGATACGCGGTGAGGGCGTCGGAGATCGCCTGGGAGCCGCCCCGGGGCAGCGGCCAGCCGGCCGCGTGGGCGGCGAGCGCGAAGACCAGGCCGACGGCGCCGGTGGCGAGGCCGCCGAGCGGGGCGATGACATGGCCGACGAGCCCGGCGAACAGGGCCTGCGCCTTCTCGTCGCGGAAGCGGCGCATCAGCCAGGTGGACGGCGGCAGTCCGGTCAGGCCGAAGCGGGCGAGGGTGACCGGGTCGCGCGGCAGCGCGGTGAGCGGCAGCTGCATGAAGTCCCGGAAGAGGGACTCCCACCGGGGCAGGAACGGCTCGACGAGACGCCGGTAGGTGCCGGCGTCTCGCGGCCCGAAGGAGGCGGCGGTCTCGGCGACGGAGCGGGAGAGGACGGCGGCCGTGCCGTCGTCCCACGGGTGCGCCATGGGCAGGTCCGGGTGCAGCCACTCCAGGCCGTGGCGGTCCAGCGGCATGGTCCGGAAGACGGGCGAGGTGACGCCCAGCGGGTGCACGGCGGAGCAGGGGTCGTGCCGGAAGCCGGGCAGCGTGAGTTCCTCGGTGCGGGCACCGCCGCCGACGGTCGGCTTCGCCTCGAACACGGCGACGGAGAAGCCGCGGCGGGCGAGCTCCACGGCTGCGGTCAGTCCGTTGGGTCCCGCCCCCACGACGACGGCATCGAGCATCGACGGCACCTTCGGACTCCTTCGTCATCCATCGGCCACAGGCCAAGGATCCCAGCATATTCCCGGCCCCGTACGGGACTTACCGGCCCCCGAGCAGTGACCGGATCCTGGCGGCGGTCGCGGCGTCGCGGGCCGCGACGAACGGCAGGGTGTTGCCTCCGGTGATGCGGAACGGCTCACCGGTGAGGGTCAGGTCGGCACCGCCCGCCTCCGCGACCAGGAGCAGTCCGGCGGCGTGATCCCACGCGTACTCCCAGCTGAAGGCGACTCCGTCGAGCAGGCCCCGGGCGACCGCCAGGTACTCCAGGCCGGCCGAGCCGCAGGGGCGGGGGCGGACGCCTTCGGCGCGCAGTCCGAGCAGGGCGCGCTTCTGGTCCGGGGTGGTGTAGTCGGGGTGGGAGGTGGCGACCTCCAGGACCGCCCCGGGAGCGGGCGCCCCGGACCGTATCGCCGCCCCGTTCAGCGTGGCGCCGTGGCCGCGCACGGCGACGGCGAGCTCCTCCAGGGCGGGGGCGTAGGTCCAGGAGGCGAGGACCTCGCCGCGGCGGGCGAGGGCGACGAGCGTGCAGAAGCCGGGCTCGCCGCGGACGAACTGGCGGGTGCCGTCGACGGGGTCGACGATCCACACCGGCGCGTCGCCCTTGATCGCCTCGTAGACCGCCGGGTCGGCGTGCACGGCCTCCTCGCCGACGACCACGGAGCCGGGCAGCAGGGCGGTCAGGGAGGTCGTCAGGTGTGCCTCGGCGGCCCGGTCGGCGACGGTGACGAGGTCGTGGGGCCCGTTCTTCTCGACGATGTCGTCCGCGCCGAGCTGGCGGAAGCGCGGCATGATCTCGGTGGCGGCGGCCTTGCGGACCGCCTCCTCCACCTCGGTCGTGCCGCCGGCGAGGACGTGGTCAAGGAAGTCGGTGACGTCGGTGTGTCCGCTCATGTGACCAGCCAAGCACACCCGGCTGACATTCCGGCGGCCGTGCGGCGACCTGTGGACAACCGGCGGACGACCCCGGGCCCGCGAGTACTCTTTGATCGAGTTCGCCCCTTGTATCCGGGGCGCCGGGGGTGTCCGGGGTGTCCCGGGTGCCCGAGGGGGTTGTATCCCAGGGAGGGTCCGTGCACGGCGAGTACAAGGTCCCGGGCGGCAAGCTGGTCGTCGTCGACCTCGACGTGGAGGACGGCGTGCTGCGCCGGGTCCGGGTCGCGGGCGACTTCTTCCTGGAGCCGGACGAGGCGATCGAGGCGATCGACCGGGCGCTGGAGGGCGCTCCCGCCGACACCGACGCCGCGGGCCTGGCGGCCCGCATCGACCAGGCGCTGCCGCCGGGCACGGAGATGTTCGGTCTGACGACGGAGGGCATCGGCGTCGCGGTCCGCCGGGCCCTCGCCCACGCCACGGACTGGACCGACTACGACTGGCAGCTGATCCACGAGCCGCCGCAGCCGCCGGCCCTGCACATGGCGCTCGACGAGGTCCTCACGGCGGAGGTGGCGGCCGGTCGCCGGCCGCCGACGCTGCGCATCTGGGAGTGGGCCTCCCCCGCCGTGGTGATCGGCAGCTTCCAGTCGCTGCGCAACGAGGTGGACGCGGAGGCGGCCGGGCGGCACGGCATCGAGGTGGTCCGCCGGATCAGCGGGGGCGGCGCCATGTTCATCGAGCCGGGCAACACCATCACGTACTCCCTGTCGGTCCCCGACGCCCTGGTGCAGGGTCTCTCCTTCACCGACAGCTACGCGTACCTCGACGACTGGGTGCTCGGCGCGCTCGGCGACCTGGGGATCAGAGCCTGGTACCAGCCGCTGAACGACATCGCCACCGAGGCAGGCAAGATCGCGGGCGCCGCACAGAAGCGCATGGTCGCGGGCGAGGGCGCGGTGCTGCACCACGTGACCATGGCGTACGACATCGACGCCGACAAGATGACGGACGTGCTGCGGATCGGCCGCGAGAAGCTGTCCGACAAGGGCACCAGGAGCGCCAAGAAGCGCGTGGACCCGCTGCGCCGCCAGACCGGTCTGCCGCGCGAGGCCGTCATCGACCGCATGATCGCCTCCTTCCGGGGCCGGTACGGCCTGACGGAGGGCCGGGTCACGGAGGAGGAGCTGGCACTGGCGAAGGGGCTGGCGGAGAGCAAGTTCGCGACCAGGGAGTGGACGGCGCGGGTGCCGTAGCGCTCGCGGGCGGATGCCCCCTGGCCGCCTGCGACGGGCACCCCCTACGCTCCGCGTATGCGGATCGATCACCCGGTGCGGCCGGGGCTGCGGGTGGAGTGTGCCGACGGCGGGCGGCTGGTGCTGGTGCAGGGTGGCCGGCCCGTGCTGTTCGCGCGCCAGCGCGCCGGCCATCGCGGGGTGCACTACGCGCGCACCGGCGCGTACCGCTCGCCGCTGGCGCCGGGGCGCGCGGACACGGCCCGAGCGGTCGCAGCGTCCGCCCCGGCCGGTTCGGACGCCTGGACCGAGCGCTGGGCGGCCCACGCGGCGGCGCGGCTGCGCCGGGCGGACGAGGGGCCGCTGCACGAGGGCGAGTGGAATCTGGGCCCGATGACGCCGGGCTGGTTCGTGGACCGCAACTGGGCCAAGCTGCTCGCGCACGATCCCGACCGGGGGCACCTCACCTGGTTCGGGTACGGCGACCCGGACGAGGACGCCCGCGATCTGCTGCCGCTGCGGGCGCTGTCCGCCCCGGACAGCGCCCGGGTGAAGGCGTACCGCCGCCAGTACCGGGAGGGCGTGCTGCCGCCGGTCCTGCTGTGGTGGGTCAGCGGGCTGAATTCACCGGTCGTCCTCGACGGACACGACCGGCTGGTCGCGGCCCTCGCGGAGGACGGCCGGCCGGAGATCCTCATGCTGTCGCGACGGGTCGACGCCGCCTGTGTGGCGATGTGCTCGGCCCGGCCGGTCGAGGAGTACGAGTCCCGGACGGCGGCGCTCGACGCCGGCGATCCGCTGGCCGGTGTGAAGGCCGCCGCGGCGAGCCGTCGGCTCGCGGACGCCCTGCGGACGATCGAGCGGGCCCCGGAGATCACGCGGGCGTGGCCGGTCGCCGGGGGCGTGGGCGCCTGGGAGCGTTCCGTGGCGGCCCATGTGCCCGGCTGGGGCCCGCTGCCCCTCCCCTGAGGCTCAGGCGGCGGGGGTCCGGGCGACGAGGATGAACTCGTTGTACGGGAAGGCCTTGCCGACCGACCGGGCGAACGGGAACGAGTAGGTGCGCTCCACCGTCAGGCCGGCCTTCTCGGCGTGGGCGCGAAGGCCGTCGAAGTCGACGAACCGCACATGCGTGGCATCCGTCTTGTATCCGGCCTCCTGCGGACAGATCAGGACGACCGAACCGCCCGGTTTCACCAGCGGCAGGTACTGCTCCAGGATCGAGTTCCCGAGCTCCTCGTCCATGTGCTCCAGGACGTGCGCGCACAGCAGGCTGTCGAAGGACCCGGGGCCGCAGTCGGCGGCCTGGGCGAGCTCGTCGGGCGTGTAGGCGGTGAGGCCGCGCTCACGGCAGGTGGCGACGGAGGTGGCGTTGTGGTCGACGCCGACGCTGTTGGGGCCGCAGTTCAGCAGATTGCGGCCGATGCCGCAGCCCACGTCCAGCACCCGGCCGAGGGCGAGCCGCTTCAGGTTCCAGCGGTACGGCGCCTGGGTCGGCAGCAGCCTCTTGATCCCCGAGCTCTCCAGCCGCGCCAGCCGCTGGGTGTAGTCGGAGGATTCCGTGCCGGACATCGACGACCGCCTTCTGTTGTGCTCTGAGCCGTGCTGCTGTGAACGTGGTGATCCGAACATGGCGCTGCGCTCCGGCCGGCCGTGATCGCGTGAGCCATGATCGCGTGACCTGCCGTGAGTTGATCCGCGTCGTGGAAGGCTATGCCATCGCGTCGAGCCGGTAAAGATCGGCCGCGTTCTCTCACCCTACGACGCGGCCGAGAACCCTCCTCGGCGGCCGCTCAGGAGCGGGGTGACGCATGTGTACGGGGCCAGGGCACCGCCCGCGATCAGCACGGCGGCCGCCAGGGCGGCACCGCCCATGATCAGCACGGCGGCCGCCGGGGCGAGCCACAGCCGGCCCTGCCGCGGCGCGCGGGCCTCGGCCGTACCGAGATCCCGGGCCGTACCGCCGGCCGGGAGGCGGCGGCCGAGGAGCGATGAGTTCTGCCCTGCCGGACGGTCCACCCCTCGTCGTCGACACCCTGGAGGAACACATGGGTCAGCTGCTGAGGGTCCAGAACTTCTGCGTCTCGAGTGACGGGATCGCCGCCGGAGAGGACCAGAGCCTGGAGCGGCCGTTCGGTCACGTCGCTCCCGAGCGGCTGTTCTCGTGGGCGGGGGCCACGGCGAGCTGGCCCATGCGCGCGGACGGCGGGGGAAGCAGGGGGCTGGACGACTACTTCACCCGGGACTTCGCGCGGAACATCGGTGCCGAGATCATGGGCCGCAACAAGTTCGGGCCGCAGCGCGGCCCCTGGCAGGACCACGCGTGGCGCGGCTGGTGGGGTGACGAGCCCCCGTTCCGTACGCCGGTGTTCGTCATGACCCATCACCCGCGCCCTTCGTTCACGCTCTCCGACACGACCTTCCACTTCGTGGACGGCGCCCCGGCCACGGTCCTGGAGCGGGCGCGGGAGGCGGCCGGGGGCAAGGACGTCCGGCTCGGCGGCGGGGTGACGACCATCCGGCAGTTCCTCGACGCCGACCTCGTCGACACCCTGCACGTGGCGGTCTCGCCGGTGAAGCTCGGGTCGGGGCTGCGGTTGTGGGAGTCCCCCGAGGAACTGCTCGACCGGTTCCGTCTGGAGGTCGTGCCGAGCCCGAGCGGGGTGACGCACCACCTCTTCTGGCGGAAGTGAGGCGGAGCGGTTCCCGGGGGGACGCTCCACGCGAACGGGTGCGCGGGCTCCGGTCCGGGCACCCGTTCGCGTCAATTTGCGGCTGATTCCATTCGAAAAGCCCTCGCACTGACGGGTGTTGTGGGCTGTCGTTCACATGACCCCATTACTCTCCATTGACCTGCCCTTGAACGTGTCTTGGGGCATCGGTGACGGTGACGGAGGGAGGGCCCATGCCGGCGACAGCCCTCGTCCGCGTGTCCTCGGCCCTGCGCGCGACCGCGGCCCTCCTCCTCGCGCTCACTCTCGCCCTGCTCTGCGGCGCCTGCGCCGTCTCGGCGCCGGCCGACACCGGCAGGGGTGGCTCGCCCCCGCCGCCGCGCGTCCAGCAGCTCGGGGGCGGGCCGGGCACCGCGTACGAGATCCGACTCCACGCGGACGGCGAGCTCGACGTCCCGAGCGGCACCGCCCACCGTGACCGACGCCGTACCGCGCTCGCACCGGCCGGTCCGCCGGGGCCGCCCGCGGACGCCGCCCACGTGGCGGTCCGCACCGATCCCCCGGCCGGGCGCCGGGGCGTCCCGGACAGCCGGCCGAGACCCACCACCGCGGCCGGGCCCGCCGTGCTCCAGGTGTTCCTGTGCTGACAGGAGAAACGTCCATGCGCCGACCTGTCAGCCCGACGCGCCCCCACGGCGCGCCAGGAGGAAACATCCATGCAGCCCCTCATCGACAACGCCCGCCGATTCGGACAGCGCCCTGAGGAGTTCGCCCCGCTGGCCGCGGGTCAGTCCCCGGCCGTCCTGTTCATCACCTGCTCCGACTCCCGGGTCGTCCCCGCCCTCATCACCGGAGCCCGGCCCGGGCAGCTCTTCGAGCTGCGCACGGCGGGCAACATCGTGCCCCCGTACGACAACGGCAGCCCCACCGGGGAAGCCGCCACCATCGAGTACGCGGTCGAGGTCCTCGGCGTCCAGGACGTCGTCGTCTGCGGCCACTCCCACTGCGGCGCCGTCGGCGCCCTCGTCCGGGGCGACGACCTCGACGCCGTACCCGCCGTACGGGACTGGCTCGCCCACGCCGCGCCGGAGGGCGCCGACGGGCGCCCCGACGACCCGGCCGTCGCCGACGCCGTACGCGGCCACGTCCTCACCCAGCTGCTCCGCCTGCGCTCCTACCCCTGCGTCGAGCGGCGCCTGGCGGACGACCGGCTGCGGCTGCGCGGCTGGTACTACGAGGTGCACACCGGGGCCGTGCACGAGTACCGCCCCGAGACCGACTCCTTCGAGACCCTGTGAGGGGGCGGATCCGTATGTCGCTTCCCGCCTCCGTCCGCCGCTTCCCGCACCTGCGGCAGGACTTCGCCGCCTCGCTCGTCGTCTTCCTCGTCGCCCTTCCGCTGTGCATCGGCGTGGCCGTCGCCTCCGGCGTGCCCGCCGAGCTCGGCCTGATCACCGGCATCGTCGGCGGTGTGGTCACCGGCATGATGCGCGGCAGCAGCCTGCAGGTCTCGGGTCCCGCCGCCGGCCTCACGGTCCTCGTCCTGGAAGCGGTCCGCGCCTTCGGGCTGCCCGCCCTGGGCGTGATCGTGCTGCTCTCCGGTCTCCTCCAGATCGCCGTGGGCCTCCTGCGCTGGGGACGCTGGTTCCGGGCCATCTCCCTCTCCGTCGTCGAGGGAATGCTCGCCGGCATCGGTCTCGTCATCATCGCCGGACAGCTCTACGCGGCGGCCGGCGTCCCGGCTCCCGCCTCCGGAGTCGACAAGCTGGTCGGCCTGCCGGCCGCTCTGGTGGAGGCCGTCGGCAACACGACGGCCCTCGCCTCCCTCGCCGTCGCCGCCGGCACCATCCTCGTCGTGGTGCTCTGGCGCCGGCTGCCCCGCCGGGCGCGGGCGGTTCCCGGGGCGCTGGCGGCGGTCGTCCTGGCCGCCCTGGTCACCGCGCTGGCGGACCTGCCGGTGGCGACCATCCGGGTGAGCGGGGTCTTCGACGCCGTGCAGCTGCCGGGCGCGGACGCCTTCTCCTCGCTCGCGAACCCGGCCGTGCTCGGCACGGTCCTCGCGTTCGCGCTGATCGCCTCCGCCGAGTCGCTGTTCTGCGCGGCGGCCGTCGACCAGATGCACCCCGGGCCGCGTACCGACTACGACAAGGAGCTCGTCTCCCAGGGGGCGGGCAACGCCCTGAGCGGACTGCTCGGCGCCCTGCCGCTGACCGCGGTGATCGTGCGCAGCTCCGCGAACGTCGAGGCGGGCGCCCGCACCAAGGCGTCCCGCGTGCTCCACGGGCTGTGGCTGCTGCTCTTCGCCGCCCTGCTGCCCGCCGTCCTCGCGTACATCCCGCTCGCGGCCCTCGCCGGGATCCTCGTCCACGCCGGCTGGAAGCTGATCCCGTTCAAGAGGGTGGCGACCCTGTGGCGCGCCCACCGCGGCGAGGCACTGGTCCTCGTCTCGACGGCGGTCGCGATCGTCGCGATCGGCATGTTCGAAGGAGTGCTGGTCGGTCTCGTCCTTTCGGTGGCGAAGGCCGCCTGGGAGGCCTCCCACCTCCGGGTGGAGCACAGCGACGACGGTGCGGGGACGGTGCGGGTGAGGATCCTCGGGACCGTCACCTTCCTGAAGCTGCCGCAGATACTCGACACCCTGGAGGCCCTGCCCCAGGACCGCCGGATCGTGCTCGACCTCTCCGGGGCGCACCACCTGGACCACGCCTGCCGTTCGGCCCTGGAGGCCTGGGCGGAACGGCACGGCGGGAACGGGCCGGGACTTCGGGACGGCGGCCCTGACGACGACTCCGTTCAGGACCGTGACCCGGTTCGGGACCGTGACCCGGTTCGGGACCGTGATCCTCTTCAGGACCGTGACCCGGATCCGGATCCGGCAGGGCCGGTGAGCGCACCGCGCTGACCGGCGGGACTCCGCTCAGGGGGCATCGTGGCCGCGGCCGCGGTGCCCCCTCCGCGCGGGTGCCCCGCCGGTGCGGAGGACGGTGACCCCTGATCGCCGTCGCCGGCCGGAGTCCGGTGCGCTCCTCGCCGCGGCCACGACGATGACCGACCTGGTGATCAGCCCTCCCCCACCCGGAAGGAGACGGGCCGGGGCAGGACGCGACGCTCAGGCGAGCAGGTTCACGGCGCTCCGGAACAGGCCGGGGAAGCGGGCCGCGGCCGGTGTGATCAGCGGGGCCAGTGGGGGCTGGTTGCGGACCCACAGGAGGGACCTCGTCAGGAGGCGGTAGCTGCGGGACATGCGGCACCAGGCCGGTTCGTATGCCTGCGGGCGGCCCTCGCCGAGGCAGCGGACGAGGGTGTCCGCCGCCGTCAGGGCGAGGGTGAGGCCCTCACCGGTCAGCGCGTCGACGTACCCGGCGGCGTCGCCGACGAACAGGACCCGGCCGGCCACCCGGGTGCGGGCCTGCTGGCGCAGCGGCCCGGCGCCCCTGACCGGTGTCCTGTCGGAGTCGCGCAGACGGGCGGCCAGGACGGGGAAGCGGGTCAGCTGCTCGTCGAAGGGCAGGTGGTGCGAGGTGAGGATGGCGACACCGAGCTGCCGGGGTCCGAGCGGGGTGACGTACGCCTCGCAGTCGGCGGACCAGTGCACCTCGACCAGGTCGGTCCACGGCTCGACGGTGTAGTGGCGCCGCAGACCGTAGCGGAGCGCGGGGCGCCGGCCGGCGGCCGGGCGTACGGTCAGGCCGAGCGCGCGCCGGATGGGCGAGTGCAGTCCGTCGGCCGCCACGAGATAGCGGGCGGTGATCCCGTCGGCGGTCACGTACGTGTCGGACTGGGTCACCCGGCGGACGCGGTGCGGGACGACCGGGATCCCGAGCTGGGCGGCCCGGGCGGCGAGCGCCTGGTGCAGCACGGTCCGGCGCACCCCGAGACCGGGCCCGGCGCGGAAGCGGGCTTCGGCGCGCCGGTCGCCGGCGGCGTCGACATAGCGGATGCCCCGGAGCTGGGGGCCCGGCACCCGCACGTCGAGGGCGCCCAGGGCGCGTACCGCCGCGGGCATCAGGCCCTCGCCGCACGCCTTGTCGATGGGCGCGGGCCGGGGCTCGGCGACCAGGACGTCGAAGCCGCGCCGCGCTCCGTGGATCGCGGTGGCCAGGCCCGCCGGGCCGCCGCCGACGACGAGGAGGTCGATCACGGGGCGGCACCGGTGGTGGACAGCGCGCGTGAGGGCGCGAGGGCGGTGTTCTCGCAGCGGATGCGGACGGTGATGAGGGCCGCGTTCAGGAGCGAGAAGGCCAGGGCGGTCAGCCAGGCGCTGTGAACCAAGGGCAGCGCGGCGCCCTCGACGACCACCGCGACGTAGTTGGGGTGCCGGAGGTAGCGGTACGGGCCGGAGGCGACGAGCGGAAGGTCGGGCACGATCAGCACCCGCGTGTGCCAACGGGGCCCGAGCGTGCCGACGCACCACCAGCGCAGGGCCTGCGCGGCCAGCGTGAGGGCGAGCGCGGGCCAGCCGAGCAGCGGCAGGAAGGGCCGGTCGGCCGCCCAGGGCTCGACGAGGCAGCCCAGGAGGAGCGCGGCGTGCAGCACGACCATGACCGGGTAGTGCCCCGCACCGTACTCGCGGGCGCCCCGGGCCCGGCTCCAGGCACCGTTGCGGCGCGCCACGGCGAGTTCGGCGAAGCGCTCGGCGACGACCAGCAGGACGAGGACGGTGTACGCCGTCAGGGTCAGGGTCAGGGTCATGGCAGCCTCACCGGGCCAGGAGGACGAGTTCGGACGAGAAACCGGGCCCGAAGGCGAGCATCAGGCCGATGGTGCCCGGCGGCGGCCGGTCGGTCTGGGCGCCCTTCAGGATCTTCGGCACCGACGCGGACGACAGGTCGCCGTGGGCGCCCAAGGTGCGGCGGCTCGCCGCGAGGGCCGCGTCCGGCGGGCCGAGCTCGCCGGCGGAGGCTGGCCTCGCCGAAGGTGCCGAGGTCGCGGTAACGGTCGAGGGGCAGGGCGAGCCGGCGGCGCTCCCCACCGGTCGCCGCCTGCGGCCGGCGCGCGAGATCCCTGCCCGGTCCGGGCGGCAGACCGAAGACGAGGTCTTCGGTGATCTCGTGTTGCATGGAGCGGTGCGGCGGGAAGGCCGTGCTCACCGCGAGGACGCGGGTCATTGCTCCAACATAGGGACGGTAGGGCGCCGACGCCCTCAACCCGGCGGTCGTGGGCGCGCCGTCGCCTAGCGTGGAGCGGTGCGCCCCATCACGGACGAAGGACCTCGCCCCCTCGCCGCCCCCGCGGCCGCCCGGTCGGCGCAGCGCCGGGCGGCCGTCGGCCTCCTGAAGGCGTGTCATCCGCTGCCGTCGGCGACGGTGACCGGCCTCGCGACGCTGCTGGCCGCGGCCTTCGGCCTCGGCCTCGGCTCCGCGGCCGGGACGGTGGCTGCGGTCGCCGCGGGTCAGCTGTCGATCGGCTGGTGCAACGACCGGCTCGACCTGCGGCGCGACCGGGCCGCCGGACGCCGTGACAAGCCGCTGGCCACGGGCGCCGCCCGGCCGGGCACGGTCGGCACGGCGGCCTGTCTGGCGCTGCTGGCCTGCGTCCCGCTGTCGCTGGCCTGCGGGCTCCTGGCCGGCGTGGTGCACCTCGGCTGCGTCGCCGCCGGCTGGGCGTACAACCTGTGGCTCAAGCGGACGGTCCTGTCCTGGCTGCCGTACGCCCTCGCCTTCGGGCTGCTGCCCGCCTTCCTGACCCTGACGCTCCCGGGCCGGCCGTGGCCGCCCCTGTGGCTGACCGTCGCGGCGGCGCTCCTCGGCACCGGTGCGCACTTCGCCAACGTCCTGCCGGACCTCGACGACGACCTCGCGGGCGGGGTGCGGGGGCTCCCGCACAGGATGGGCCGGCGCGGGTCCGTGGCGTCGGCCGCCGTCCTGGCCCTCGCCGCCTGCGTGCTCCTGACGGCCGGTCCGACGGGCCGGGTGTCACCGGCCGGAGCCGGTCTGATCGGCGTGACGCTCGCGCTCTGCCTCGTGGCGGCGGCCGGCCCGCCCGCGCTCGTGCGGGGCCGCGTGCCCTTCGTCGCCGTCCTGGTCATGTCCGGGCTCGACGCCGCGCTCCTGGTGCTGGCCGGGGGTGCGCCGGCGACGGGGCAGAGCTGGCCGTGAGCCGAGGCCGCGCCGCACCGGAGGGAGCGGTCACCTGGCGGGTGGGCTCCGGTCGACGGGGCGCGGGGTGCGGCCGGTACGGGGGCGGGGAGGGGGCGCCACGGGGGCGGGCAGCGGCAGCCGGTCACGCAGCACGGCCGCGACTTGGGGGCAGCGGCAGCCGTTCACGCGGCGCGGTCGACGCGGCGGCAGCGGCAGCCGTTCACGCGGCGCGGCCCACGCGAGCGGGCAGCGGCAGCCGGTCACGCAGCCCGGTCCACACGAACGGGCAGCGGGCGCCGGTCACGCAGCACGGTCCACGCGGCGCGCCGCGGCCTCCACGCGGGCGGGCAGCGGTCGCCGTTCACGCAGCGCGGCCGGCAGCCGGGCCAGCACCCCGCGCAGCGCCTGTCGTGCCTCCGGGTCGTTCCAGGCGTCGACGGCGAGCTCTCCGGTGCGGCGCAGGGCGACGGGGAGCGGGCGGCGGAGCCAGGCGGTGACGACGCCGTTGCGGCGCTGGGCCGCGGGGCGGCCGGGGCGGACGCCGCCGACGGGGTGGTGCACGGCCACCACGTCGGGGCAGTGGCACACGTCCCAGCCCCGGGCGGTGATGTCGTACGCGAGGAGGGTCTCCTCGCCGCCGATGAACAGCAGCGGGTGGTAGCCCCCGGCCGCGAGGTAGGCGTCCCTGCGGGCGACCGCGGCGCAGGCCAGGTAGCCGAGCACGCGCGGCCCGGGCAGCCCGTCGTCGCGGCCCAGCGGCGAGCCGGCCAGGACGTCGTTGAGCGGGTCGCCCGCGCCGTCGGGCCCGGTCCGTACGCCGGCGGCGATCAGGCCGACCCGTTCGTGCCGGTCCAGCAGGTCGGCGGCCCGCGCCAGGGAACCCGGCTCCCACCAGGAGTCGTCGTCGCTGAACGCCACGTACGGGGTGCGGGCCCGGCGCACGCCGAGGGTGCGGCCGGGCGCGCCGAGGTTGCGGCCCGGGGTGAGCAGGACGACGTCGGGGTGGCGCCGGGCGACGGCCTCGGGCGTGCCGTCCGCCGACGCGTTGTCGACGACGATCACCTGCGGCCGCTCGGGCAGCCGGCTCAGCCGGTCCAGGGTCCCGAGCAGCTGGTCGCGGCGGTTGTGGGTGATCACGACGACGGTGAGGCGGCTGTCGGCCTGGTCGAGCACGGGGTCCTCCGGTACTCGCAGGGCGCCTTCGGAGCGGGGCGGGCGCCGCGCGCGGGGCCGGGATGCGTACGGGGTGCTCCTGAGCGGCACCTTACGGGCGCGGGTCGCGGCCCGCACCCGGCGGACCGGCGGTCGCCCAGGCCCGCGGTCGCCCTCCGGACAGCGGGGTCGTGCCATGGTGGACCGCATGGAGTCCGCGGTGGATGTGGCCGTACTGGTGGGGATCCAGGCGTCCGGCAAGTCGACCTTCTACCGCCGGCGTCTCGCCGGGCGGTACGAGCTGGTCAGCAAGGACCTGTTCCCGCGAGGCGCCCGGGACAAGCAGGGCCGTCAGCTGCGGCTCGTGACGGAGGCGCTGGAGGCGGGCGCGTCGGTGGCGGTCGACAACACCAATCCGTCGCCGGAGGAGTGGCGTCCGCTGGTGGAACTCGCCCACGCCCACGGGGCGACGGTGACGGCGTACTGGTTCCCTCCGGACGTCGCCGGCTCCCTGCGCCGCAACGCCGCCCGCGAGGGCCGCGAACGCGTCCCGGACGTGGGCGTCCTGGCCACGGCGCGGCGCCTTCGCATGCCCTCGACGTCGGACGGCTTCGACGCGGTGCGAGAGGTGCGGTTCGACGGCCACGGCGGGTTCGTGGTGCGCGTACGGGAGGGAGAGGCGGGGCCGCGCCTCGGCTGACCGGGAGCGCCGTCCACGCCGGGCGGCCGGCCACCGGCCGCAGGCCGCGGGGCGCGGGTTCGCCGTCCGTACCGGAGCGCGGCCCGCGGGGCACCGGGTGCCGTCCGTGCCGGACTGCCGCCGCCGGCCACGTGCGGGGCCTCGCCCCCTGTCTTCTCGGGGTCAGGCGCGGGCGAGCGCCGCCGCGCCGAAGGAGACGTCGAAGCGGTCGCACCAGATGCTGACGCTCGGGTACGCCGACCAGTCGACGTCAGCGGGGAGGGCGTAGTTCTGGTCGCCCTTGTTGCCCTTCAGCTTGGCGAGGTCGACGTACTTCCCGTCGTCGAAGACGCCCCAGCCGGCCTTGCCCTCCTTCACCGGCGCGTCGCTCAACCAGACGCGCAGGTCGGGGCCGTTGCTCGTGTCCAGGCCCTCGAGGCGGAGCGTGTGGGTGCCGTCCGCGAGCCGGACGACCTTCACCACGCCCTTCGTGGTGTGCTCGTGGCTGATGAAGCTGCCCTGGGCGACGGTGACCGGGCCGGACGGTGAGGGCGTGGCCGGCGCGGAGGGCGGCGCGTCCGTCGTCGGCTTCGGCGACGTGGTGGGCGCGGAGGGCAGCGCCTCGTTCACCGTCTCGTCCACCCACAGCGCCCAGGGCTTGAACCACAGCAGTCCCGCCACCGCCACCACCACGCCCGCGACGACCACCGCGGCCCACCGCTGCTTCCTCGTGACGCGCCCCACGACGCCCCCCTGTCTCCCGTTGGACTTCGTCCCCCATTCAACGGGATCGGGCTCCGTGCGGACAACCTTCGCGCGGGACGAAAGGCGAGGCGGTCGTGAGCAGGATGTGCCGGTCGCCGAACCTCCCGATCAGGGCCCGCTCCACCTGCTGCGGGACGAGGCCGGCCTGGCCGTAGGACATGCGCGCCCTTCCGTGGAACCATGACCGTGACGACGGCCCCCTGCGCGCGGGGCGGGGTCGTACGGACGGACGGCGCGCGGGGTCGTCATACGGTCCGAGGCAATACGTACGGGGGGAAACGTGACGGCACTGCCGCGCCAGGAAGGCCCACGGGACGGTGGGCACATGGTGGTCTGCGGCGACGACGGGCTGGCGCGCCGGCTCGCGGCCGAGTTGCGCGAGGTCTACCGCCAGCGCGTCGTCCTCCTGGTGCCCGCCGTCGAGGCCGACGACCAGGTGGCGGAGCCGGGCGACGTACAGCCCGCGCGCGAGACGGTGGCGCCGGCGCCCACCCGGGAGGCGCTGCTCCGTGCGGGCGCCGACCGGGCGGCGGCGCTGGCGCTGCTCTACGAGGACGACGAGACGAACCTGCGGGCCGCGCTCGCCGCGCGCCGGCTCAACCCGCGGCTGCGGCTGGTCGTCCGCATGTACAACCGCAAGCTCGGCCACCACCTGGAGGAACTCCTCGACCAGGCGGCCCTCGTGGCGATGCCGGGCGCGGACCGGGCGGCCCTGGAGGCGTCCACGACCGTGCTCTCCGACGCGGACACCGCCGCCCCGGCGCTGGTGGCCACCGCACTCACCGACACCAACAAGGTCGTCCAGGCCGACGGGCTGCTCCTGCGCGCCGCCGAACGTCCTGCGTCCGGCCGGGGCGAAGTGCCGGATCCCGGCCTGTGCACCCTGGCGCTGCTGTCCTCGACGACCGCCGACCCGGCCGGCAGCGAGGGTTCCGACGCGAGCGGCGCCCAGGGCCCGGAGCTCCTGCCCGACGACCGGGCGGTACGGGGCTCCGCGGGCCGCGGTACCGTCGTCCTCGAAGCGCTCCGCCGGGCCGGCCCCGTGTTGCCGCCCCGTCGGCTCGCCCGGCGCGGCGTGCCGCTCGGGGAGGTGTTCTCCGCCCGTCTGCGCTGGTCGCTCGCCGGCATCGTCGCCGCGGTGCTGGCGCTCACCGCCACCACGGCCGCGCTGACCGACGCGGACCCCGTCCACGCGGCCTATCTGACGCTGCTCGACCTGTTCTCGATCAACGACCCGGCCCTGGAGGAGTCGCCCGCCCGGCAGGTCCTCCAGCTCCTCTCCGGCCTGGTCGGTCTCGCCCTGCTGCCGTTGCTGGTCGCGGGCGCCCTGGAGGCACTGGGCACCTTCCGCACGACCGGTGCGCTGCGGCGCCCGCCGCGCGGCCTCTCCGGGCACATCGTGCTGCTCGGCCTCGGCAAGATCGGCGCACGGGTCCTCGCCCGGCTCCGGGAACTCGACATCCCCGTGGTCTGCGTCGAACAGGACCCGGACGCCCGCGGGATTCCCCTCGCCCGCGACCTCGGCGTCCCGGTCGTCCTCGGCGACGTCACCGAGGACGGCGTCCTCGCCGCGGCCCGCGTGCACCGGGCCGACGCCCTGCTCGCCCTCACCAGCTCCGACACCACCAACCTGGAGGCCACCCTCGCCGCCCGGACCCTCAAGAACGACCTGCGCGTCGCGCTGCGGCTCTACGACGACGACTTCGCGACCGCCGTCTACCGCACCCTGCGTTCCGCGCACCCGGACGCCGTCACCCGCAGCCGCAGCGTCACCCACCTCGCCGCCCCCGCCTTCGCGGGCGCCATGATGGGCCGCCAGATCCTCGGCGCCATCTCCGTCGAACGCAAGGTCCTCCTCTTCGCCGCCCTCCTCGTGGCCGGACACCCCCAGCTCGAAGGCCGCACCGTCGCCGAATCCTTCCGCCCCGGCGCCTGGCGCGTCCTCGCCCTCGACACCGCCGGCCCCGATTCCCGCTCCCCCGACCTCGCCAACACGGCCCACGACGGCGATCACCAGTCCCTCCTCTGGGACCTCCACCCCGGCCATGTCCTGCACCCGCAGGACCGCGTCGTGATCGCGGCCACCCGCCGGGGCCTGGCGGAACTCCTCGCACCCCCGTCGACCTCGTCGTCCTCCCCGTCGCGGACGCCTGCTCGATCCTGACCGCCGGCGCGGCACCGGATCCATCCCCTCCCGTTTCTCCTGGTGACGCCGCTCGTTGGGTGGAGTGCGTCCGGTGGTAATGGGGCCGACCGGCCTGTCACCGGTCGCGTTCGGTTCTCGACGAAAGGCGAAACGGCGACCCATGGAAGCTCTGCCGGACCAGATGCAGATCGCGCGGCTCGCCGCGGGCGGTTGCTTCGCGAGGGCGCTCGGGGCGGCCGCGAGGCTGGGTCTCGCGGACGTCCTGGAGGAGGGCCGGCTGGGTCATCACGACCTCGCCAAGCGCACCGGCTCGGATCCGGACGTCATGCTGCGGCTGCTCCAGGTGCTCGCCATCGGCGGTGTCGTCGAGCGGGACGACGTCGGCGGTTATGGGATGACCGAGCCGTTCGCGGCGCTGCGCAGCGATCATCCCGGGTCGCTGCGGAACTTCTGCGTCCTGATGGCCGAGACGTACGACGACGCCTTCGGCGCGCTGGCGCACACCCTCCGGACCGGGGAGTCCGGGTTCCAGAAGGTCTTCGGTGTGCCGCTCTACGAGCACCTGGAGCGCGATCCGGAGACCGGGCGGATCTTCGACGGCGCGATGTCCGAGCTGGCCCGGCCGGTGGTGGCGGCGCTCGCGCGGCGCCATGACTTCTCGTCGGTGGAGCGGGTGGTGGACGTCGGTGGCGGCGACGGCACGACGCTCGCCGGCGTCCTCGCCGGCCACCCGCACCTGACCGGGGTGTGCATCGACCGCCCGAGCGTGTGCGCACGGGCGGAGAACGCGCGGGGCCCCGCCGGTGACCGGACCGGCGAGCGCATCACCTTCCACCCCGCCGACATCTTCGAGGAGGTGCCGGAGGGCGGCGACCGGTACCTGCTGAAGAACGTCCTGCACGACTGGCCGGCGGAGGAGTGCGAGCGTCTCCTGACCGCGATCGGCCGGGCGATGCGCCGCACCGCCGAAGCGCGTGATCCCGGCATCGCCCCGCCCCGGCTGCTCGTGGTGGAGCCGCTGCTGGACCAGGAGTCCGACGCCCCCCATGTGCTCTTCCAGATGGTGATGTGCGGGAAGGACCTCGGGGGTTTCTCGGAGAGTGACGTACGCGGGCTCCTTCGGCGGTCGGGCTTCGAGCCCGTCCTCGTGGAGCGGCTGGCCGGTGGGCACCACCTCTTCGAATGCGTGGTGTCCACCGGCCGGAGCGGGTGAGGGTCACACCTCGACGAGCAGCTTTCCGCGGTTCGCCGTCCGGTTCGTGTAGAGGCCCTCGTAGGCCTTCGGGATGCTGTCGAAACCGTGACGGACGGTCTGGTCGTACCGGACCTCGCCGCGCCGGACCATGCCGCCTAGTTCCTCGTGAAGGGCGGCGAAGTCCTCGTCGTTGTACCAGTCCTGCGCGTAGATGCCGCGGATCGTGGTGCGCGGGCGCATGATGTGCTCCAGCAGGCGCGGGCCCGTGCGGTCTCCCCCGACCGTGGTCTCCCACTGCCAGGACACCGCGACCTGGCTGTACCGGTTGAGCATGGTGAACACCGCGTCGGTGAAGGTGCCGCCCATGTTGTCGAAGTACTTGTCGACGCCGTCCGGCGCGGCCTTGCGCAGGGCCGGGTACACCGTGTCGGCGTCGTCGCCCTGCCGGTAGACGATCACCTCGTCGAAGCCGAGCCCGGTGAGGTACGCGGCCTTCTCCGGGGTGCCGGTGGTGCCGACCACCCGGGCGCCGGCGCGCTTGGCCAGCTGGCCGACGAGGCTTCCGATGGCGCCCGTCGCACCGCTGACCACGACCGTGTCGCCGGGCTCGACCGTGAAGAACTTCGTCATCGTCCCCCAGGCGGTGAGCCCGGGAATGCCCATGACGCCGAGCGCCGTCGTGAGCGGCAGCTCGTGGTCGTAGCGCTCCGGATGGAGCTTGCGGAAGGGCGAGACGTCGAAGTCGAAGGAGCCCGTGTCCCACACGTAGGGGCGGCCGTCGCTGACGAGGTGGGTGCGCCAGCCGCCGAACCCCTCCACCAGGTCGCCGGGCCGGAAGGCGGCGTCAGGTCCGGCTTCGAGCACCTCCATGATCGACATGCCGGGCGCGTGGTGGCCCAGGGGGGTGACCTGGGTGAGGCCGTTCAGGAAGGGGTCGACCGAGACGTACCGGGTCTTGAGCAGCATCTCGTCGTCCTTGAGCGTGACGTCGAGATCCTCGACCACCTTCTCGTAGACCTTGTCGACGTCGGGTACGCCCGCGGCGTGCTCCCGTACCACCCATTTCTCAAGCTTCATGTGCGTGCCTTGTCTGTGTGCGAGGGATCGAGGTGCGTGAGGGCTGAGAGTTCCGCGGGGGCGGTCACGGCCGGTGGCCGCTCACCCACGGGGATGACGACGTGCGTCGGCGGGGGTGCGCTGGTGTCGATGGCGGCGGTGAATTCCTTGCCGTCGTCGCGGCAGATGAACTGCGTGACGTGGCGGCCCGCGGCGGCGGCGCGGATGAGGCCGCCGGTGGTGGCCCACACACCGGAGAGGTAGAAGTTCTCCAGGCCGGGGAGGGCGGGACCGTTCTTCTTGATCTGTTCCTCCAGGGTCTCGCCGCTCTCCACGAAGGGCTGCCAGCCGAGCACCGTCCCGTCGTAGTTGCCGGTGTAACGGACCTGGGTGAGCGGGGTCGACAGGTCGCGCACGGCGATCGCGTCCCGCAGGCCGGGGAACCGCTCGTCCAGGAACGTCACCAGCGCGTCGCGCACCTGGTGCTTGGCCGCGTAGTACCCGCGTCCGTGCCGCAGCGGACCGGTGTGCACGGTCTTGCCCTGGTGCCGGCGCGTGCGCTGCTCGGGCTCTCCGGCGTTCAGGGCACGCCAGGGGGCGGCGTCCGCGAAGTAGGTGGCGTAGACGACCGTCGTCCCCTCCGGGGACAGCTCGGGGTAGTGCGTGCTGCGGAACTGCACGTTGACGCTGGGGTGGCGGATGCCCGTCAGCTTCGACGCCACGGACTCGTCCAGCAGGTAGGTGGTGCACGGCTCCCCCTGCGGGAAGGGCCGGCTGAGGCCGAGGAACAGCATGACGTAGCCGGGGAACACCATCCCCGGCTCGTCGATGGTGTGCGTGTACAGCTTCCGGTACGTCTCGTCGAGGTAGCGGCCCCCGAGGAGCTTCATCACCGTCGTATGGCCGTCACAGGCCGAGACCACGATGTCCGAGCGGAACTCGCGTCCGTCGGCGAGCCGTACTCCCACCGCGCGGTCGTCCTCGACGAGCACCTCCTCGACCTTGGCGTCGTACGTCACCTCACCGCCGAGCCGCCGGTAGCGCTGCTCGATCGAGCGCGCCAGGCCGAGGGAGCCGCCCTCGGGCACTCCGGCGGACATGTTCGCGTGCGAGGCCAGCTGGAAGTAGAACGGCAGGACGGGGAAGGCGGGGTGCTTCTCGTAGAGGATGAAGTTGAACGCCTCGCGCAGCAGCGGGTCCTTGAACCTCGCCGAGTACTCCGTCATCAACACCGTGATCGACTTGCGGATGACGTTGAAGTACGGGATGAACGACGCCAGCATGCGCCAGCGCTCGAGGCGCCCCATCAGACCGACCGGCTTGAGGAAGGGGTAGACGGCCAGGCACTTGCGGAAGCTGCGCAGACCGGCGCAGAAGTCCCGGATCAGTCTGGCGTCGGCCGGGGAGAGGGAGAGCAGGTGCTCTTCGAGCCGGTCGGGGTCGGAGTAGAAGTACACGGCTCTGCCGTCCCGGCCGCGGACGATGTTGAAGACGTCGAAGTGCCGCATCTCCTTGCCCTGCAGCGCGCCGAGTTCGAGCCAGATCTGGTGCATCTCGTTGCCGGGCCCGTTGCCGAGCAGCCAGCTGACGCAGCCGTCCAGGGTGAACTCGCCCCGGTCCCAGGCGGTGCAGCAGCCGCCGGGGATCTCGTGCATCTCGAAGATCCGGGTCCGGTACCCGTTCATCTGCGCGTAGCAGCCGGTGGACAGGCCACCGAGACCGCCACCGATGATGATCATCGACTCTCTGTCCTGCGGCGACCGTGGCATCGCCGGCGCCCTCCTCACGTCCGTCCGCGGGCCGGCCGGCCCCGGTGCCTGGTGTCCAGTTGGGGCAGCCGGCCCAGCTTCCCGCGGTGCCAGGGCTCCGCGCCGGGGCTCTCCCAGGCCGTGAAGTCCAGCCCGAGCTCCTCGCACAGGTACTGGACGGCGAAGCGGCCCGCTGACGCGGTACGGATCAGACCGCCGCCGCCGACCCACTGGCCGGTCATGGAGAAGCCGCGCAGGCCCGGCAGCCGCATGCGGTCCTTGTTGACCAGTTTGTTGGCCAGGTCCTCGGCCTTGGTGAAGGACTTCCAGGCGAGGATGCTGCCGTTGTGGTTGCCGGTGTAGCGCAGCATCGTGGCGGGCGAGGCCACGTCGATCGTCTCGATGCGCTCCGTGATGCCGGGATGGTGCCGTTCCAGGAAGCCCTGGACGAAGTCGGCGACCTCGCGCTTGCGTGCCCGGTACGCCACGCGGTCGGTGCCGCGCAGCGTCTTCCAGTAGGCGAAGTCGCTGAAGTACGTGCAGTGGACGACCGCCTTGCCGGGCGGTGCGAAGGAGTCGCAGTAGCGCGAACGCACCTGCACCACCAGGCTGTTCTGCCGTACGGCCGGGAGGTCGGCGCTGTCCTGCGGTGACAGCAGATAGGTGGTGCTGTGCGGGGTGGCGGGGTCCACGTCGCCCGTCAGGCCGACGAACGCCGAGACCACACCCGGGTACACCAGTTCCGGCTCGTGCAGCAGCTCGGTGTAGAGCGTGTCGATGGTGGGGTTGGTGTACTTCCCGTCGAGCAGGCCGTAGATCGTGGTGTGGCCGTCGCACGCCGAGACGACGTGGTCGGCGTAGAACCGCCGCCCGTTCTTGAGCTCCACGCCCACCGCGCGACCGTCCTCGACGAGGATCCGCCGCACCCGCGCGCGGTAGTCGATCCGGCCGCCGAGCGAGGTGTACCGCTCCTCGACGGAGCGGGACAGGCCCAGCGACCCGCCCTGGGGAAAACCGGCGTTGCCGAGGTACGCGCCCGCCATGTTGAACAGGTACGGCAGCAGCGGGAACACCTCGTGGTCCTGGAAGAAGATGTACGGGAACGCCCGGCGCAGCAGCGGGTCCTGGAACTTGCCGCAGAAGGTCTCCATCGGGGTGGCGGCGGTGCGCCAGAACAGCCGGAAGGCCGGCAGGACGGTACGGAGCAGTCGCAGCCTCTCCCGTACCGTCCGCAGCGGCGGCGCGGTCAGGAACGGGTACAGGTTGATGTCGACGAAGCGCCTCAGGTCCCGGCAGAAGGAGCGGATCAGCCGTGCGTCTGCCGGAGAGATCTCCAGCAGGTGACGCTCCAGACGGTCGGGATCGTTGTAGAAGGTGACCGACCGGCCGTCCTCGTCGACCACGGTGTTGAACGTGTCGAAGTTGGTGATCGTCTTGCCGTCGAGCGCGCCGAGTTCACGCCAGATCGTGGCGGCCTCGTTGTCCGCGCCCGTACCGATCAGCCACTCGATGCAGTAGTCGAAGACGTAGTCGTCCCGCGCCCAGGCCGTGCAGCAGCCTCCGGGCAGGACGTGCTTCTCGAGGATACGGGTCCGCGCCCCGCTCATCTGCGCGTAGCAGCCGGTCGACAGTCCCGCGATGCCCGCGCCGATGATGAGGACCCGGGGCTTGGCGCCGGGAGCGCGCTCGCGGGTGTCCCAGTCCTGCTCGGTGTCCGGTGTCACGCGTCACCCGTCACGCCGGTCGGCCGGTCGAAGGTGACGGGCAGGTCGGCGAGGCTGCCGACGATGCCCCCCGTCTTCCAGCGGAGTTCGTTCTCGGGGACGGCGAGTCTCAGTCCGGGCAGGCGTCGCAGTGCCGTCTCCAGGGCCACCTGGAGTTCGAGCCGGGCCAGGTGGGCCCCGAGGCAGAAGTGGGCGCCGTGCCCGAAGCCGAGGTGGGGGGCGCCGGTTCGGCCGAGGACCAGGTCTTCGGCGTCGGGGAAGACCGCCGGGTCCCTGTTGGCGGCGGCCGGCGAGACCAGTACGGGGTCACCGGCGCGGACGAGGACCCCGCCCAGCTCGACGTCCTCGGTGGCGTAGCGCGGGGCGATGAAGTCGTCGAGGTGCACGTACCGCAGCAGTTCCTCGGCCGCCTGCGGGATCAGCTCCGGCCGCTCACGCAGCCGGGACAGTTCCGCGGGGCGGATCATCAGGTGGTAGAAGGAAGCCGCGATCTGTCCGGCGATGGTGGCGAAGCCCGCGAGGAGGAGGTCGGCGACCAGCACGCGCAGTTCGTCCTCCGTGATCCGGCCGTCCTCGTCACGGGCCCGCACGAGCGAGCTCAGCACGTCGTCGCCCGGTTGCCCACGGCGCAGTTCGACCAGCGCGGCCACCTGGGAGAAGAACTCCGCCGCCAGCTCGCCGGGGTCCGCGTCCGCTGCGATCCCGGACGCCTCGCCCTCCGCCCAGGCCCAGAAACGGCTGTACTCGATGGGTACCCCGAGCAGTTCGCAGTTGAGTGTCGTCGGCAGGGGTGTGGCGAACCGCTCGAACAGGTCGACGGTCGGGCCCGAGGCGACGATGCCGTCGAGGAGTTCGCCTGCGACCTCGTGCGCGCGGACCCGCAGCCGCTCGATCCGGCGCGCGCTGAACTCCCTGGCCATCAGGCCGCGCAGCCGCGTGTGCTCCGGCGGGTCGTGGGAGATCAGCCCGCCGTAGTCCCGGACCATCGGCTCCATCCGCGGCTGGTCGCGCCCCACGGCCCCGGCGCGGGTGAAGCGGGCGTCCGACAGCACCGTCTTGACGTCGGCGTACCGGGTGGCCAGCCAGGCGTCCTCGCCGTAGGCCATCCGGACCCGGGCCATCGGCTGGTCGCGCAGCTTGGCGTAGACGGGGGGAACGTCGAGTCCGGCGCCCCGCTCGAAGGGGTACGCGAGCGGCTCGCCGCGCGTGTGCATGGTCGGTGTCAGCCCTTCCTGTCGGCCGGTGTCCGGCGGCGGGAGCGTGGAGGCGTCATGAGCCATGGGGACCGGTCCCTCGCAGGATGTCCCGCACGAGGCGGGTGTTGACCTCCAGATGGCCCGGGTCGAGCATGTCGGCGTGCGCGCCGGAGCCCTGGACGACCGCCGTGCGCGTGGTGGAGCCGGCGTGCCAGGAGCCCTCGTGGCCGGCGGTGTAGAACTCCGCCTTCTGATCGTCGGAGATCACGCTGACCGGAGCCGTGACCGTTCCGAGGTTCGGGTTGCGGCCGCAGAAGTCGATGTACTCCCTGGCCTGGTCGAGCGTCTCCTTCGTGACGATCTCCGACCCGGTGTGCTTGCGCAGGTGCTCACCGAGCTCCCGCTCGAAGGCTTCGAGGTGCTCGTCGGCGAGCGCGAAGGTCTCCGAGATGCGGTACGAGTCCACGATGACCACGTGCGCCACCTCGCGCCCGCGCCGTTCCAGCTCCCGGGCCACCTCGAAGGCGACGTTGCCGCCGAGCGAGTAGCCGAGCAGGGTGCAGGGACCCTCGGGCTGGAGCGACTCGACCAGGTCGGCGTACCGCTCGGTCTTGTCGTCGCCCGGCAGGTAGTTGAACGCGGTGATCCGGTACTCGGGCAGGTGTGCGGCGAACCGGCGGTAGACCAGGCCGTGGCCTCCGGCGGGCGGGAAGCAGAAGAGCTGGGGCCCGTCGCCGCCGTTGAACCGCAGCCAGGGCTGTGTGCCGGTGATCCGGCCCTTGGTGATCTGCTCCACCGTCCAGGCCATGCCCTGCAGAGTGGTGATCTTGAAGAGATGGCTGACGGGGATGGGCACGCCGAATTCGGCCTGGAGGCGGTGGATCAGCTCGATCAGCTTGATGGAACTGCCGCCGACCTCGAAGAAGTCGTCCAGGAGGCCGACTCGCTCCAGTCCGAGGACGGCCTTCCACTGCTCGGCCATCCGCACCTCGTGGTCGGTCACCGGAGGTTCGTGGACCTCGTCGCCGCCGGCGCGCGGCGCCGGCAGGGCGGCCTGGTCGATCTTGCCGTTCGCGGACAGCGGCAGGGCGGGCAGCTCGACGAAGTAGGACGGGATCATGAAGGTCGGCAGATGGGCGGCGAGCCGCCGGCGCAGCTCGCGCTGGTCGAGGCGCACACCGGCCGCCGGTACGCAGTAGGCGCACAGGACGGCCTCGCCCTGCGTGTCGGCGCGTACCGTCACCACCGACTGCGCCACTTCGGGACAGAGCGCCAGCCGCGACTCGATCTCGCCGAGCTCGACGCGGTGGCCGCGGACCTTGACCTGCGAGTCGACGCGGCTGAGGAGCTGGACGCCACCGTCGGCGTCCCAGCGCGCCAGGTCGCCGGTGCGGTACGCCCGGACCGGCGCGGTGCCGGACTCGCCGCCCAGCGCCAAGGTGGTGAAGCGCTCGGCGGTCTGGTCCGGGTCGCCCGCGTAGCCGAGGGCGACGCCCTCCCCGCCGATCCACAGTTCGCCCGGCACACCCGGCGGCACGGGCTCGCCGTACGCGTCGAGGATGTAGAGGTCGCTGTGGGGGAAGGGCCGCCCGATGGGCACCATCCGGCTCGGCTCGAGACCGTCCGCGGGACCTTCGAAGAAGCTGCTGTCGATGGTCGCCTCGGTGACGCCGTAGGAGTTGACCACGCGGGTCCGCGGGCCGCACAGGGCGCGCAGGCGCTCGTACTCCTCGACCTTCCAGGCGTCGGACCCGACGATCAGCAGCCGCATGAAGTCCAGCCGCACCCCGTCTCGTTCGCAGTGGTTCATCAGGCCGCGCACCACCGCCGGCACGAACTCGCCGCAGTCGACCCGTTCCGTCCGCATCGTCGCGTACAGACGGGCCGTGTCGAACAGCAGCTCACGGCCGATCAGGACGAGCGTGCCGCCGGAGCAGAGCGCACGGACCAGGTCGCCGGTGAAGACGTCGAAGGAGGGGTTGGCGAGCTGGAGGTGGACGCGCACGTCGTGGTCGAGGCGGTACTCCTCGCGCCATCCGCCGTAGGCGGCGGCGAGGTTGCGGTGGCTGACCCGGACGGCCTTGGGCCGGCCGGTGGAGCCGGAGGTGTGGATGACGTAGGCGGGAGCGTCCGGGGCGACCGTGACGTCGAGCGGTGCGTCGCCGCAGGGCCCGGTCCGGTGCAGCTCGTCCAGGGTCAGCACCTGGGCGGCTGCCGTGGCCAGCCGCTCGCGTCCGTCCTCGTCGGCGACGACGGCCAGGGAGGCCTCGGCGTTGCGCACCATGTAGGCGAGGCGGTCCGCGGGGTACGCGGGGTCCAGCGGAAGGTACGCGCCGCCGGCCCGGAGCACCGCCAGCAGGGTGACGATCAGTTCGGGCGACTTGTCCAGGCACAGGGCGACCACGGTGCCCTCGCGGACCCCCAGTCCGCGCAGCCGGTGGGCCAGGGCGCGGGAGCGGTGTTCGACCTCCTCGTACGTCAGCCGGCGGGTGGCACCCGACTCGGAGGGGGCCGACACGGCGACCGTCTCGGGGTGTGCGGTGGCGGCCCGGCGGAACAGCTCGTGCACGGGAACGTCGTGGGCCACGCGGCGACCGGCGCCGCTCCACTCGCGGAGGATCCGCTCACGCTCCCGAGGGGCGAGCATGGGCAGCCCGGTCACCGGGCGGGTGGACGGTGCGCGGGTGAGCCCGTCGAGCAGGTTGACGTAGTGGGAGGCGAGCCGCCGCATCGTCCCGGGTTCGAAGAGGTCGGTGTTGTACTTGAAGACGCAGTGGAAGCGCCGCTCGGCCTCGTCCTCGTACGCGGACAGCGTGAGGTCGAACTGGCCTTCCTCCTCGGGAAGTTCGATGTACTCCAGGCGGTAGCCGTACTGCTCGGTGGCGACCTTGTGGGTGAGCAGGATGAACATCGCCTGGAACACCGCGGAACGGCTCGGGTCGTGCTGCAGGCCCAGCTCGTCGACCAGCAGGACGAACGGGTACTCCTGGTTGTCCAGGCCGCCGAGGACGGTGTCGCGTACCCGGAACAGCAGCTCGGCGGTCGTCGGTTCGCCGGCCAGGTTCACGTAGAGCGGCAGCGGGTTGACGAAGTATCCGTAGACGGAGGCGAACTCCTCGTGCGTACGGCCCGTGACCGGGCTGCCCACGATGATGTCGTCCTGGCCGCTGTAGCGGTGCAGCAGCAGGTAGTAGGCGCTCAGCAGGACCGTGAACACGGTCACGTTGTGCTCGCGCGCCAGGGCGTGCACCCGCGCGCTCAGCTCTTCGTCCAGTACGAAGAACTCGGAGGCGCCGTTGTGGGTCTGGACGGCCGGTCGCGGCTTGTCCGTGGGCAGGTTGAGGACGGGCACCTCGTCGGGCAGGTGCCCGCGCCAGTAGTCGAGCATCTTCCGCGCTTCGGGGCCGGCCAGGAAGGTGTTCTGCCGGTTGAGGAAGTCGAGGTAGCGCGCCGGGACCGGCGGCAGTTCGACAGGGCGGCCGTGCCGCAGCCCCTCGTAGACCGCGAGCAGTTCCTCGATGAACGTGAAGGTCGAGACGGCGTCGGAGATGACGTGGTGGACGGCCTTCATGATCACCCAGCGGTCCGGGTCCCGCTGGAACAGCCGGAAGCGGACCAGCGGATCGCGTTCGAGGTCGTACGGCTTGCGGTACTCGCGGATGATCAGCTGCCGGATGTCGTCCCAGTCCCGGCCCCGTACGTCGAAGACGCCGAAGTCCGGCTCGACCTCGGTGGAGATCCGCTGCACCGGCCGCCCGTCGTCCAGGACGAGGTTGGCGCGCAGGCTGGGGTGGCGCTCGACCATGGCGGTGAAGGCGGCGCGCATGAGCTCGGGATCGAGCGCGACGCGCACCTCCACCGCGCCGCCGATGTTGTAGGCGTGGCCGTCCGGGTTGAGCTGCTTGAGGAACCACAGCGCTTTCTGGTTCTGGGTCAGCGGATACCGCAGCTCGTCGTCGAACAGCTCGACCGCCGTGGCGCCGGTGCCCCCGCCCGGGTCCGCGGCGAGCAGCTCGACCAGGGCGGCGTGCACCTGCTCGACCAGTTCGGCGACCGGCGCGTTGCCGAGCAGCGCCACCACCGGCAGGGCGACCCCCAGTTCGGCGTGGATGCGGGCGCGCAGCTCCATCGCGAGCAGCGAGTCCAGTCCCCTCGCGCCGAGGGTGTCCGCCGGGCCGACGTCCTGGGCGTTCACCCGCAGGACGCCCGCCACCAGCGTGGCGAACCGCTCGGTCAGCAGCCGTCGGCGCTCCTCGTCGTCGGCCTCGCGGAAGGTGTCGACGAAGCCGCCGAGCTCGCCGTCGGCGCGGTGACCGTCCGCGGCGCCCGCCGCGGCCAGTTCGGAGACCAGACGCGGTGGTGTGGGGTACCAGGCGAGGAACACCGGCCAGTCGACGACCGTGGCCACGAGCAACTGGGCGCGGTCCTGGGCGATGACCCGCTCCAGCACGGCCATGCCGGTCTCCGGCGAGAGCGAGTTCATCCCCCGGCTCGCCCGGTAGTGCTCCACGAGCCCGAGTTCCTCGATCATCCCGGTCGCCCAGGGGCCCCAGTCGATGCTCAGCGCGGGCAGCCCCTGGGCGCGTCGGTGGTGGGCGAGCGCGTCGAGGAAGGCGTTTCCGGCCGCGTAGTTGGTCTGGCCGGCGGTGGTCAGCAGCGAGGCGACCGACGCGAACAGCACGAAGTGTTCGAGCGGTTCGTCGCGCAGCAGGCGGTGCAGCAGCCAGCCGCCGACGACCTTGGGGCCGTACACGGAGTCGAAGACCTGCCGGTCCATCTCCGGCACCAGCGTGTCGCGTACCTGTCCGGCGAGGTGGAAGACGCCGCGGATCGGCGGCGACCCGGCTGCCCGGTGACCGGCCAGCCACGCGGCAAGGGCCGTCTCGTCGGTGATGTCCAGCGGCGCGAGGACGGGGTGGGCTCCGAGGGCTTCCAGTTCCCGGACGAAGCGCACCTGGCGTCCGGCCGGGGTGTCCGGGTCGATGCCGTGCCACCGGTCACGTTCGGGCAGGGCGGTGCGGCTCATCAGGATCAGCCGGCGCGCGCCGCGCCGGACGAGGGTGCGGCACAGCAGCCGGCCGAGGGCGCCGAACGCGCCGGTCACCAGATAGCTGCCGTCGGCGCGCAGCCGCAGCGGCAGGGGGCGGGTGAGGCCGGCGGCCGGGGTCAGCCGGCTGGTGCGGCGGCCGTCGGCGCGCAGGGCGATCTCGTCCTCGTCGTCGGTCGTCAGCTCACGCAGCAGCGCCTCGGCCTCGGACCGGCGGGCAGCGGTGTCGTCCGGCCGGTTCGGGTCGAGGTCGACCAGCTTGCCCCGGTGGTCGGTGAGTTCCTGGTGGCGCAGTACGCGGCCGATGCCCCAGGCGGGCGCGCCCAGCGGCTCCACCGCGTCCCCGGCGGCCACCGCCTGCGCGCCGCGGGTGACGATGTGCAGCCTGGCCGTGGGCACTTCGCGCAGCAGGGTCTGGGCGAGCGCGATCAGCGAGTAGACGCCGGTGCCGGTGTGCCCGTCGAGGGCGGGCCGGTCGGCGGCGTCGAGCGGCGGCCGGTCCAGGCTCCACAGGTGCACGACGCTGCCGGGCGGCGCGCCGATGTCGTCGCGCAGGTCCGTGAACAGGCGGGCCAGGTCTTCGGCGGAGTCCGGTGCGACGGTCCACGGGCGGCCCTCGGCCGCCCTGCGGTATCCGCTGCCGGGGCGGACCAGATGGCAGCGCCCGCCGGTGACGCCGACCGCCGCCGCGAACGCGTCGGCGACTCCCTGTGCGTCGGCGAACACCAGCCAGTCGTGTGCGCCGCCGTCCGCGGTGCCGGCCGTGGTCCGGGGCGCGGCACCGTCCTCGGTCACGGTCGTGCCCCGGGTCGCGGCACCGTCCTGGATCCCGGTCGTGGCCGGGTCGAGCGGGCGGTCGACCCACGTCACGTCGGCCAGCCAGCCGTCGATCGTGCCCAGGCCGACCGTGGTCGCCGCCTTCTCGACGTCGGCCGCGCGGAAGCCGCTGATCCGGCCGAGCGGCTCGCCGCTGTCGGAGTAGAGGGCGATGTCGCCGACCAGCTCGTCGGCGCCGCGCCGTGAGACGGTCGCGTGCGCCCACAGGGGCCGGTCGCCGACCGGCGCGACGCGCACCTCCTCGATGGACAGCGGCAGCAGGACACCGGTGCGCCGGGGGTCCGCGGGGCCGGCCGGCAGCCCCGGGGTCAGCAGGGTCTGGAAGCAGGCGTCGAGCAGGACCGGATGGATGTGGTGGTGCGCGGCGTCGTCGCCGAGGGGCGCGGTGGGACGGATCCGGGCCAGCGCCTCGTCGGGGCCGATCCACACCTCGTCGATGCCCTGGAACGCGGGCCCGTAGTGGTAGCCCCTGTCGGCCAGCGCCGCGTAGCAGCCGTCGCCGTCGAGGTGGCGGGTGCCGCGCGCGCGGATCGCGTCGGCGTCGAGCGTCCCGCCGTCGCGGCGGCGCTGACCGGCGCGTACCACCCCGGTCGCGTGGACGGCCGGGTCCCGGCCGTCGCCGGTCACGCTCGCGATGGTGAATCCGGCGTCCTCGGAGGAGAAGGACAGCTGCACGGTGGCGGCCTCGTCGTCGGCCAGGAAGAGGGCCTTGCGCAGTTCGATGTCGCCCAGGACCGCCTCGGTGCCGCCGGTCATCGCCCGTACCGCTTGCGCGGCCATCTCCACGTAGCCGGCCGCGGGGAAGACCACACTGCCCTGGATGCGGTGGTCGCTCAGGTACGGCGTCGTCTCGACGTCGAGCATCGCTTCCCATGTGGGTTCGGCGTGGGCGAGGCGGCGGCCGAGGAGCGGGTGGTCCCGCCGGCCGAGCCGGATGTCACGCACCGGGCCGGGCTCCGCCCAGTAGCGGTCCCTCTTCCAGGGGTAGGGCGGCAGCGTCACCGGTCGTCCGGTGGGTTGCAGCACGTCCCAGGCGATGTCGGCGCCCATGGTGTGGAGTGCGGCGAGCGACCTCATGAAACGCTCCGGCTCGTCCTCCCGGCGGCGGATCGAGGGCAGCGTACGGCCCTCGACGTTCCGGGCGGAGAGGCACTCCTGGATCGCGTGGCCGAGCACGGGGTGCGGGCCGATCTCCAGGAACACGCTGTAGCCGTCGTCGGCCAGGCGGTCGACGGCCGGGCGGAAGCGGACGCTGCCGCGGACGTTCTCCCACCAGTAGGCGGCGTCCAGTTCGGTGCCGTGGGCGGTGCCTTCCCTGCCGGTCAGGTAGAGCGGCAGCTGGGCCGCGCGCGGCTTCAGGTCGGCCAGCGAGGTCAGCAGGTCGTCCTTGATCGGATCCATCCGCGCGCTGTGGTACGGCACGTCCACGGTGAGGAACTTGGCGAACACCTGCTCGGCGCGGAGTTCGTCGGCGAGTTCCCGGAGCGCGTCCCGGTCGCCGGAGAGGGTGACCGAGGAAGGGCTGTTGGCCGCGGCGAGCGAGACCCGGTCGCCGTAGGGCCGCACGCGGCGCTCCGCCTGCGCGGCGGACAGGTTCACGGCGAGCATGGTGCCGGTGCCGGTCAGCCGCTGCTGGAGGCGGCTGCGGTGGACGATGACCGCGACCGCGTCCTCCAGGCTGTAGACGCCCGCTTCGTGGAAGGCCGCGACCTCGCCGGTGCTGTGCCCGACGACGGCGTCGGGGCGTACACCGTAACTGCGCCAAAGGGCCGAAAGGCCGACCTGGACGGCGAAGTTGGCCGGCTGCGCGAGCCAGGTCTCGGCCATCCTCGACCGTGTCTCGTCGGCGGCGAGTTCCTCGACCAGGGACCAGCCGGTGAGCTTGGCGATCTCGTGGTCGCAGCGCTCGACCGCCTCCCGGTAGACCGGCTCGCGCTCGAACAGCTCACGCCCCATCGCCCACCACTGCGGGCCCATGCCGGTGAACACCCAGACCAGGCGGCGCCGCTGGGCGTCACGCTCGTGGTCCACGAGTACGCGGGGATGGTCCTCCCCTCGCCCGTACGCTTCCAGGGCTTCCACCAGCGACGCGCGCGAGGAGTACACGACGGACAGCCGGGACTCCAGGTGCTGGCGGCGGTGCGCCAGGGTGTGGCCGAGGTCGGACAGCGAGACGGGCGTCCCCTCGGCGCCGGTGCCCGTGAGCTGCTGCCGGATGCCCTCCGCCAGCCGGGGCAGGACGGCCGGGTCGCGCGCGGTCAGCGGCAGGATGGTCAGGGCCGGGGCCGTGGAAGCCTCGGACGGGTCGGCGCCGGACGGGTCCGACCCGTGGCGTACCGCCGTCTTCGGCGCCTCCTCCAGCACCACGTGCGCGTTGGTGCCGCCGAAGCCGAACGCGTTCACTCCGGCCCGCGCGGGCCCGTCGTGCTCGGGCCAGTCGGCGGGCCCGGACGGGATCTCGTACGGCAGGGACGCCGGGTCGATGGCGGGGTTGAGCCGCGTGAGGTTGATGTGCGGGGGGACGGTGCGGTGCTGGAGGGACAGAACGGTTTTGATCAGTCCGGCGATGCCCGCGGCCGATTCGGTGTGCCCGATGTTCGCTTTGACGGAGCCGACGTAGCACCTGGCGCCCGGCTTCCGCCCGATCGACAGGGCGCGGGCGAGCGCGCCCGCCTCGATCGGGTCGCCGACCGGGGTCGAGGTGCCGTGGGCCTCGACGTACTGCAGGTCGCCGGGTGTGATGCCGGCCTCGGCGCAGACCTGCTCGATGAGCGCCACCTGCGCGTCCGGGTTGGGCACGGTGATGCCGTTGGTACGGCCGTCCTGGTTGACGCCGCTGCCGATGATCACCGCGTGGACGGGGTCGCCGTCGCGCTCGGCGTCGGCCAGCCGTTTGAGCGCGATCATGCCGACGCCCTCGGCGCGCACATAGCCGTCGGCCGACGCGTCGAAGGTGCACGACCGGCCGTCCGGTGACAGGAAGCCGCCCTTGGTCTCGGCGATGGTGTACTGCGGCGCCAGGTGCAGCAGCGTGCCTCCGGCGAGGGCGAGGCTGCTCTCGCCGCGCAGCAGGCTCCGGCACGCCAGGTCCACGGCGACCAGGGACGAGCTGCACGCGGTGTCGACCGAGAGGCTGGGGCCACGGAAGTCGAAGCAGTGCGAGATGCGGTTCGACACCATCGTCATCATGGTGCCGGTGGCGGTGTGCGCGGCGATCGTGTCGAAGCGGAGGTCGGCGAACTGCAGGATCTTGTAGTCGAGGGTGAACGCGCCGACGAACACGCCGACGTCCCGTCCGGCCAGTTCCGCGGGCTTCTGTCCGCCGTCCTCCAGGGCCTCCCAGGCCACCTCCAGCAGCTTGCGCTGCTGCGGGTCCATGAGCTCCGCCTCGCGCGGGCTGATGCCGAAGAACGCCGGATCGAACTCGTCGAAGCCGTCGATGTAGCCGCCGCGACCGCCGACCAGCCGCCCGGCCTTGGCCTTGTCCCGGCTGCCGAGCGTGGTGATGTCGTACCGGTCGGCCGGCGTCGGGGTGATGCAGTCCCTGCCCTCGATCAGGTTCTGCCAGAACGCCCGGTAGCTGGACGCGCTGCCCGGAAAGCGGCAGCCCATCCCGATGACTGCGATCTTGTCGCGGCTGATGGCGTTCCCCGTGTCTGTCATGTCGAATCCGTGAGGTCGTGGTCTGGTGCGGCGTGACGGACAAGCGGGACCGCCCGCTGATGGCGGCGGGCGGCCGAGTGTCCCGGACGAGATCAGAGACTGCCGAGGCGCTCGTGCGCCTCGTCCCCAGGGGCGTTCGGATCGGTGCTGACGTGGACCTCACGCTGCATGGCCGTCTACTCCTGGCGCTGGATGGGACTCGCCGTCGTGGGTGAACCTTCCTCGTCACGGGCCGTTCCGATCCCGAGCAAGGCACCACTGATTGCTTTCGGTAATGTATTGCACACGGGATGTAGCCGGAGCACGCTCGCGGCGGGCACGCGCCGAAAGGGTCAGCGCCCCCTACGACGTTGACCGGCCGCCCGCACCCCGCCGAAACGCCGCCACACGGCCCGACAGCGGGCGAGGGAAGCCCTGCGACCCCTCCTCCGGTGGCACCGGAAAGGCCGTCCGCGCCGACGCCGGATCCACACGATCGGGGGGTCCTCACCGAAAGATCACCTGATGGCTCGTCAGTCAAATAGACTCCGCATCACGCCTGCCGTCCAGTGTGAACAGCACGATCCCGCCGGAGCACTGGAGCGCAGCCCGGCATCAGGAGATCCATGCGCCTCTCGGAACTCAGCCGCGTCAGCGGCGTCCCCACGCCCACCATCAAGTTCTACCTCCGGGAAGGCCTGTTGAGCCCCGGACTGCGCACCCACACCAACCAGGCCCAGTACGATCAGGGGCACCTTCACCGGCTTCGGCTCATCCGCGCTCTCCTCGACATCGGCGGCCTCTCCCTGGCGGCGATCGGCGACGTCCTCGCGGCCCTGGCGGCGAGCGGCACCGGCCCCGGCCGGCTGCTGCGGACGGCCCGGCAACCCGCCCTCGGCACCACCCCGGGGCAGGCGGACGGCCCCGCCACGAGCGAGGTCCTCGCGCTGGTCCAGCGGCAGGGCTGGCGCGTCTCCCCCGACGATCCCGCGATCGAGGCCGCCGCCGAGGTCCTGGACGCCCTGCGCCGGCTCGGCCGGCACGACTTCGCCGAGCGGCTGGACGCCTACGCGCGCGCCGCCGACACGGCGGCGGCGAGCGACGTGGAGGCCCTCGACCGCTGCGCCGACATCGCCGGGATGGAGGAGGCCCTGATCATCGGGAACGTCCTCGGCGAGCGTCTCCTCGCCGCCCTGCGTCGCCTCGCGCAGACCCACCACCTGCGCGAACGCGTTCCGCTCGGCCGGGGCACGACGCTCAGGAACTGAAGGCAGTCGTACGGATTCAGGAGAACCCCATGAAATTGACACGCCGCTACGGACGCACGATCAGCGAGGGTCCCACTCCGGCCGACGTCGCGGGAGTCCCGGGACTGCCCTACCCGAGCGGCTGGTCCGCGCTGGCCTTCTCCGACGAAGTGAGACGCGGAAGCGTTCTCACCCGGCCCCTCATGGGCGAGGACGTGGTGCTCTACCGCCTGCGCACCGGTGGGCTCCGGGCCGTCCGGCCCTACTGCCCGCACCTCGGTGCCCACCTCGGCCTGGCGAAGGTCGACGGAGACGACCTCGTGTGCCCCTTCCACCTGTTCGCGTTCGGCCCCGACGGCTCCTGCGTACGTACGGGATACGACACCCCGCCCCCGAAGACGCCCCTGGCCCTGCTGCCGGTGCGCGAGGCCAACGGAGCCGTCTTCGTCTGGCGGCACCACGACGGCCGGGAGCCGGACTGGGAGATCCCCGACTGGCATGCGGTCGGCCACCGGCCCGCGCGGCACGCGGCCTGGGAAATGGCCGGCCATGCCCAGGAGGTCATCGAGAACTCGGTGGACATGGGGCATTTCGCCACGCTGCACGGCTGGCTCGAGGCCACTCTGGGCGCCCCCGTCTCCTATGGCGAGACGGCGTTCCACGTGTCGATGCGGGTACGGGAGAGCGCCCCGGTGTTCGGCGAGTTCGCCGTCGAGGTCGAGGTCGACGGGTACGGGCTCAGCTGCCTGCACGCCGACATCCGCGTGCCGCGGTTCGGGCTCCTGATGTGCACGGCGGTCATGCCCACCGCGATCGCCCCGAACCGGATGCAGCTCCGGCAGTCGAACCGCATCGTGTTCGCGGAGCCCTCCCGGCTGCCGCGGCCCCTCGCACGGGCGGTCAGCCGCACGGCCGCGCGCCTGCTGGAACGCCCGCTGTTCTGGTCCAGCTGCGCGTTCACGGCCGCCGATTTCCCGATCTGGAACCACAAGAGGTACGAGCAGCCTCCCCGGCTGGCCCACGGCGACGGGCCGATCGGACCGTTCCGCCGCTGGGCCCGGCGGTTCTACCCGTCGGACGTCGCCGACCGGGGGTTCTCGAGGGCCGTGCTGCGGCAGCCCCCTCCGGCACCGCTCAGCGGAACGACGGGATGATGTCGGAGCCGTAGGCGTCGATGGTGCCCTCGCGGTTGTCGTGCATGTCGTAGACGGCGAACTGGTCGACGCCCAACTCCTTGAGGTGGCGGAGCTTGGCGATGTGGGACTCGGCGGGCCCGAGGAGGCAGAAGCGGTCGACGATCTCGTCGGGGACGAAGGCCGTGTCGGGGTTTCCGGCGCGGCCGTGGTGGCTGTAGTCGTAGCCCTGGCGGTTCTTGATGTACGCGGTGAGCGCGTCGGGGACCATGGCGGAGTGCTCGCCGTAGCGGGCGACCAGGTCGGCGACGTGGTTGCCGACCATGCCGCCGAACCAGCGGCACTGGTCGCGGGCGTGGGCCAGGGCCTCGGGCGAGTCGTCCGCCGTCACGTACGCGGGAGCGGCGACGCAGATCGTGAGGGAGGCCGGGTCGCGGCCGGCTTCCTCGGCGGCGGTACGAACCGCCTTGACCATCCACTCGGTGAGGAACGGGTCGGCGAGCTGGAGGATGAAGCCGTCCGCCTTCTGTCCGGCGAGGGCCAGGGCCTTGGGCCCGTAGGCGGCCATCCACACCGGCAGCCTGCCGTCCTTCACCCACGGGATGCGGATCGGGTTGCCGTCCACGACCGCCTCGCGGCCCTCGGCGAGGTCGCGGATGACGTCGATGGCCTCGCCGAGCCGGGCCAGGGTGTTCGGCTTGCGGCCGGCGACGCGCATCGCGGAGTCGCCGCGGCCGATGCCGCACACGGTCCGGTTGCCGAACATGTCGTTGAGGGTGGCGAAGGTGGAGGCGGTGACCTCCCACGTACGGGTGCCCGGGTTGGTCACCATCGGGCCGACGTGG
Organism: Streptomyces sp. NPDC126499; assembly: GCF_040302485.1. Lineage (NCBI taxonomy): Bacteria > Bacillati > Actinomycetota > Actinomycetes > Kitasatosporales > Streptomycetaceae > Streptomyces > Streptomyces sp. NPDC126499. Next base: position 370,333 of record NZ_JBEOUO010000005.1, read on the forward strand.
AGCTTGGTGGTGTGCTCCAGGATCTGGCTGTAGATGACGAAGGGTTCCTGCCACAGCACGGCGGAGTCGAAGGTCCAGCCGTAGCGGAAGCCGTTGCGTTCCGCCCGGCGCATCAGGCCGACGACCTGGGAGGCGGGCGGGTCGGTCTGCAGGACGAGTCCGAAGTCCAAGGCGCGGCCTCCTAGTTCAGGTACTGGCAGGTGGAGCGGGGGATGAAGCTGCCGTGCCCCGCGCGCCCCACGTACGTCCGCCGGTCGAGGACGAGTTCGCCGCGCGAGAGGACGGTCTCGACCTGGCCGGTGACCGTCTTCCCCTCGTACGCGGAGTAGTCGACGTTCATGTGGTGGGTGGCCGCGGACAGGGTCTGGGTGGTGTGCGGGTCGTAGATGACGACGTCCGCGTCGGCGCCCGGGGCGATCGTGCCCTTCTGCGGGTAGAGGCCGAACATCCGGGCGGGGGTCGCGCAGGCGATCTCGATCCAGCGGCGCCGGGAGATGTGGCCGTCGACGACGGCCTGGTGGAGCAGGTCCATGCGGTTCTCGACGCCGGGCAGGCCGTTGGGGATCTTCGAGAAGTCGCCGACCCCGAGCTCCTTCTGCCCCTTGAAGCAGAACGGGCAGTGGTCGGTCGACACCACCTGGAGGTCGTTCGTCCGCAGGCCCCGCCACAGCGCGGCCTGGTGCTCGCGCGGCCGCAGCGGTGTCGAGCACACGTACTTGGCGCCCTCGAAGCCCGGCTCGGCCAGGTTGTCCGTCGACAGGAACAGATACTGCGGGCAGGTCTCGCCGAAGACCGGCAGGCCCTTGTCTCGGGCGGCCGCGAGTTCGGCCACGGCCTCCTCGGCCGACACGTGGACGACGTACAGCGGGGAGCCGGCCACCCGGGCCAGCTGGATCGCGCGGTGGGTCGCCTCGGCCTCCAGGAGGGCCTTGCGGACCTCTCCGTGGTAGCGGGGGTCGGTCTCGCCTCGGGCCAGGGCCTGTTCGACGAGGACGTCGATCGCGATGCCGTTCTCCGCGTGCATCATGATCAGCCCGCCGTTGTCGGCACCGCGCTGCATGGCCCGCAGGATCTGCCCGTCGTCGCTGTAGAAGACGCCGGGGTAGGCCATGAAGAGCTTGAACGAGGAGATGCCCTCCTCGACCAGCTTGTCCATCTCCTTGAGCGTGTGCTCGTTGACGTCGGAGAGGATCATGTGGAAGGCGTAGTCGACGGCGCACCTGCCGTCGGCCTTCTCGTACCAGGTGTCGAGCCCCTCGCGCAGGCTGCGGCCGACGGTCTGGACGGCGAAGTCGACGATGGTGGTGGTGCCGCCCCAGGCGGCGGCGAGGGTGCCGGTCTCGAAGGTGTCGGAGGCGAAGGTGCCGCCGAAGGGGAGCTCCATGTGGGTGTGGGCGTCGACTCCGCCCGGGATGACGTAGCGGTCGGTGGCGTCGATGACGCGCTCGGCGGTCCAGCCGGCGGCGGCCGCCGAGCCGTGGGCGGCGAGGGCGGCGATCCGCCCGTCCTCGACGAGGACGTCGGCGTGCAGCTCGTCGGCGGCGGTGAGGACGAGCCCGCCCCTGATGAGTGTGCGGGTGCTCACGGGACTACTCCCCTGCGGACGGGAGGGAACGGAGGGCCTGTTCGAGGATCGCCGCGCCTTCCTCGGCCTCGGCGACGGTCAGCGAGAGCGGGGGCGCGATGCGCAGGGCGCTGGTGTCGTGGCCGCCGCCCTTGCCGATGAGCAGGCCGTTCGCGCGGGTGGCCTCCAGGACGGCGGCCGCGGCGTCGGGGTCGGCCCGGTCGGTGCCGGGCCGGGTGAGTTCCAGGCCGATCATCAGGCCGCGTCCGCGTACCTCGCGTACGGCGTCGATGCCGGCCGCGGCGGCCCGCAGCCGTTCGATGAGGAGGCCGCCGACGCGGCGGGCGTTGCCCTGGAGGTCGTGTTCGAGGAGATAGGCGAGGTTGGCGAGTCCCGCGGCCATGGTGACGGGTGAACCGCCGAAGGTGGAGATGGAGTTGGCGTCGAGGCAGTTCATGATCTCGGCGCGGGCGACGACCCCGCCGATGGACATGCCGTTGCCGATGCCCTTGGCGAAGGTGAGGATGTCGGGCGGCCCGGCCTGGCCGTGCGCCTGCCAGCCCCAGAAGTGCTCACCGGTGCGGCCCCAGCCGGTCTGCACCTCGTCGGCGATCCACAGGATGCCGTGCCGGTCGAGGACCCTGCGGAAGGCGGCGTAGAGGCCGTCGGGCGGGGAGGTGAAGCCGCCGACGCCCTGGATGGGTTCGGCGATGAGGGCGGCGACGTCCCGGGTGTGGCCGAGCAGGTCCTCCAGGTCGGCGACGCAGGCGTCGATGAACCGCTCGTCGGTGTACTGGGCGTACGGGCCGCGGGTGCGGACGCCGCCGTGCACGTACAGGGTCTGGAGCGGGGACAGGCCGGTGGGCGACCAGGAGCGGTTTCCGGTGATGCCGACGGTGGAGAAGGAGCGGCCGTGGTAGCTGTTGCGCATCGCCAGGATCTGGTTCGAGCGGCGGTACGCGGTGGCGAGGAGGAGGGCGGTGTCGTTGGCCTCGGTGCCGGAGGTGGTGAAGAAGACACGGGCGTCGGGGATGCCGGAGAGGGCGGCGACGCGTTCGGCGAGCTCCACCATCGGGCGGTTGAGGTAGAGGGTGGAGGAGTGGATGATCCGCCCGGCCTGCTCGGCGACCGCCTTGGTGACCTCCGGCAGGGCGTGGGCGGTCATGGTGGTGAGGATGCCGCCGAAGAAGTCGAGGTAGCGGTTGCCGTCGGCGTCCCAGACGTGGCGGCCCTCGCCGTGGGTGAGCTCGATGGGGTTCTTGTAGTAGAGGGCGAGCCAGTCGGGGGCGACGGCGCGGTGGCGTTCGTAGAGGCTGCTCACGGCCGCACCAGCCCGTCGTACGCGTCGGGGCGGCGGTCGCGGTAGAAGGCCCATTGCTGCCGGACCTGGTCGATGAGGCCGAAGTCGAGGTCGCGGACGAGGAGTTCCTCCTCCTTGTCGGAGGCGACGTCGCCGACGAACTGGCCGCGCGGGTCGACGAAGTAGCTGGTGCCGTAGAAGTCGTTGTCGCCGTACTCCTCGATGCCGACGCGGTTGATGGCGGCGACGAAGTACTCGTTGGCGACGGCGGCGGCGGGCTGCTCCAGCTGCCAGAGGTAGGAGGACAGGCCGCGGTGGGTGGCCGAGGGGTTGTAGACCAACTGCGCTCCGTTGAGGCCGAGTTGGCGCCAGCCCTCGGGGAAGTGGCGGTCGTAGCAGATGTAGACGCCGACCTTGCCGACGGCGGTGTCGAAGACGGGCCAGCCGGCGTTGCCGGGGCGGAAGTAGTACTTCTCCCAGAAGCCCTTGACCTGCGGGATGTGGTGCTTGCGGTACTTGCCGAGGTACGTGCCGTCGGCGTCGATGACGGCGGCGGTGTTGTAGTAGAAGCCGGCGCCCTCGACCTCGAAGACGGGCACGACGACGACCATCCCGGTCTCCCGGGCGAGGTCCCGCATCCGGCGTACGGTGGGCCCGTCGGGCACCGGCTCGGCCCACCGGTAGTGCTCGGGCTCCTGCACCTGGCAGAAGTACGGGGCGTTGAACACCTCCTGGAACCCGATGACCTTCGCCCCCTGCCGGGCCGCCTCGCGGGCGTGCTCCTCATGCTTGGCGATCATGGATTCGGTGTCGCCGGTCCAGGTCGCCTGGACGAGCGCGGCGCGTACGACGTCGGTCATGAGCTGCTCCTTCGGCACGGCGTCAGAGAGCCTCTACGCACGTAGACGCGATGCGTAGGAGGAGAACGTAAGCCCCGTCACAGCCCGGAGCAAGACCACTGCCGTGAAGCGGCGGAGTCGATCATGTTTCATACCCGAGTGGTCCACGTCGGACACGCACCGACACGTACGGACACGTCCTGGGTCATGGCGATCGCCTCCGCCCGTCGTCCGCGGCGGGGCGGCCGGCCGGTCGGCCGCCGTCGCCCCGCTCGGGCCCCCCACCCGTCACACCAGTCCGGCGACGCGCAGCGCGTGCAGCACGTCACGCTCGCGTGCCGGGGAGACGGAGCGGGCGGCGGCCAGCAGCCGCGCGGTGAGGGCGGCGGGACCGGCGTCGGGGTCCGCGACGGCGAGCCGGGCCGCGTCCTCGGGCGTACGGCAACGCACGAAGGCGGTGAGCAGCGCCTGGGCCTCCGCGTGACGGGACTCGGCATAGAGGGCGGCGCAGGCTCCGGCCAGCTCCTCCACCGGCCGGGCCACGCCCTGCCGGAGCAGCCGCTCGCAGTCCTCCGGGCGGCCCGCGTCGGCGAGCGCCCCCGCCACGGCGGCCAGCCGGCCGGGCGGCAGGGTGGCGGCCTCCCACAACAGTGTGGCCCAGTCCGCCGCCAGCCCGGCGGCGTGCAGCTCGGCGGCGAGCACCGGCAGCCACGCGGGCGGCCTGGCGAGCGCCTCGCACAACAGCGCGTGCGCCTCACCGCTGCGCCCCTGGGCGCGCAGCCGCCGCAAGGCGTGGACGGCGTTGCCCGCGGCCCGGACGGCCTGCCCCGGGTCCTCGGTCGCCTGCGGCGCGGCCGCCCGTACGGGCTCGGCGGACACCGCACCGAACCGGGCCCCACGCGGCGCGACGGCCGGAGCGGTGGGCGGCTCCGTCACCGGAACCCCGACCGGGGGCAGCGGATCCGCCCCGTCCAGCCAGGCGTAACGGGCTCCCCGGGGGCGGCGGCGGGCGGGCGTGGGGGTGGAGGCGAGGGGGGCCGCCGGTGGTGGTGGCGGTGGCGCGCTCGGGCGCGGTGGCGGGTGCGGGTGCGGGTGCGGGTGGCCGGGATTGCCCGGCCCGCCCCGCCGAGCCCGCGTGTCGAACCCACCCGCCCGGCCGAGCCGGTCGATCCGCTCGGCGAGTTCGGCGATCCTGGCGCGGGCGCGGGTCAGGTCGTCGTGCGCCCAGGCGAGCGACGCGCCGTCGGGGTCGCGGTCCGGGTGCTCGGTCAGGTCTCCGATGCGGGTCCGGGCGTCGTGGGCCGCCTGCCGCATCAGGTGCCGGCGTTCGGCGAGCGCCGCCGCACCGCCGGGCAGGCGGTCGTGGGCGGTCGCGGCGGCGGCGTGCAGGGCGCGGCCCCGAAGGGCGAGGGGGCCGTCGGGCGGTTCGCCGAGGTCCTGGAGCAGGGACGCGACGACGTCCCAGGGCAGGATGTCCGTACCGTCGAAGCAGGCGCGCATGCCGTCCGGGTCACGGGCGCGAAACACGCCGTACCAGCCCTCGCCAGGGGTGAGCCGGCCGGCCAGCTCGCCCAGCCATCCTGTGAACGCCGCGACTTCCACCGGGAGTTGATGCACCGCCATACCCCACTGCCTTTCGGTCCACCGGCATGGGACCTCAGCCGTGTTACGGGACGGCTACGCAGGGTTTTCGGTCAGGCACCCGTGAACCTCACGACGATCCCGGTGTGCGGGCGCTTGCCCAGGCGGGCGATCGTGGCGGGCCAGTCCACCGCCCAGAACTGCCAGGTGTACTTGCGGGAGAGGAGCCGGCGCACCCGCCGCAGCTCCTCCCCGGTGACCAGCCGGGCCGTGCCCTCCACCCGCGCGGCGCCCTTCGCCACGTTCCCGCGCACGTCGCAGACGGCGGCCACGACCCGAGGGTCGCGGCGCAGCCGCTTCACCTTCCAGGAGTCGGTGCGGGTCCAGGCGTACAGCTCGTCGCCCTCGACCGCGTACCAGACGGGGGTGGCGACGCCGGTGCCGTCCTTCCGGAAGGTGGTGAGGCTGACGTAGCGGCCGCGGCGCAGTTCTTCCGGCATCGCGCCCGGTGTGACCTGGGGCGTCACGTCCGGCTTCGCATCGGGCATCGCGTCGGGGTTCATCTCGGGCTCCATGCCCGGGAGCCTACGCAGCGGCGGGCGGCCCTCAGACGTCGGCGTCGTAGCCGGCCCGCGCCTCGGCGATCACCGAGCCGTGAGCGCGGGCCCGGGGAACCGAACCCCTGGACACCCGCCCTTGGACACCGAACCCCTGGACACCGACCCCCTGGACACCGGTCCGGCCCCGGCTAGAGGGGGACGAGGGCGCAGCGCGTCACCAGTTCGTCCATGGACAGGCCGAGGACGCCGGCGAGCGCGGCGACGGTGAAGAAGGCGGGGGTCGGGGCCCGGCCGGTCTCGATCTTGCGGAGGGTCTCCGCGGAGAGGCCGGCGGCCGCGGCGATCTCCGCCATGGACCGGTCGCCGCGCGCCTCGCGCAGCAGCAGGCCGAGGCGTTCGCCGCGCTCGCGCTCTTCGGGGGTCAGGGGTGTGCGCACCATGGCGCCCATTCTAATACCGGTATAGTAATTGGCATGGTGGAGATCAAGACGAATGCGAACCTGCTGCTCATGCGCGAGGCCGGCAGGGTGGTGGCACAGGCCCTGGAGGCCGTACGGGAGAAGGCGGCGCCCGGGGTGACGCTCGCCGAGCTGGACGAGGTCGCGCGCGGGGTCCTGGCGGCGGCGGGAGCCGGCTCGCCGTTCCTGGGCTACCGGCCCGACTGGGCGCCGGTGCCCTTCCCGGCGGTGGTCTGCCTCTCGGTCAACGACGCCATCGTGCACGGCGTCCCGGACGACACCCGGCTCGCGGACGGCGACCTGCTGAGCGCCGACTGCGGGGCGGTGCTCGACGGCTGGGTCGGGGACGCGGCGGTCAGTTTCACGGTCGGCCGGGCCCGCCCGGAGGACGCCCGGCTCGTCGACACCGCGTACGAGGCCCTGGAGGCGGGCATCGCGGCGGCACGGGTCGGCAACCGCGTCGGCGACATCGCGCACGCGATCGGCCGCGTCTGCCGCCGCGCCGGTTACGGCATCGCGGACGGCTTCGGCGGCCACGGGGTGGGCCGCACGATGCACGAGGGCCCGGACATCCCCAACGAGGGACGCCCGGGCCGGGGCATGCCGTTGCGGCACGGGATGGTGATCGCGATCGAGCCGATGCTGATCGGCAGCGGTGCCGACCACCACTACACGGACAGGGACGGCTGGACGATCCGTACGATCGACGGCTCGCGCGCGGCCCACACCGAGCACACCGTCGCCGTCACGGACGACGGTCCGCGCATCCTGACCGCGCTCTAGTTCCGGGTGCCTGTCATGGCGCCGGCCTGACCACCATCGCCGAGCCGCCGCCCCTGCGGACCGTCTCCGCGGCGGCCAGCCAGCGCCCGTCGGGCAGCCGCTGGACGCCGGTCGCCGCGCCGATCTCGGGGTTCTGCCGGAAGGCGTGGCCGAGCGCTTCGAGTTCCGCCCGGAGCGGGCTGTTCCACAGGGCCGGTTCGAGTTCGGTGGTGGTCTGGTTGCGCTGGCTGGCGCGGGGCGCGGCGATGGCGTCGACGAGCGGCAGGCCCCGGTCCACGACTCCGGTGAGGGTCTGCAGCACGGTGGTGATGATGGTGGCGCCGCCCGGGGAGCCGAGCGCGAGCACCGGCCGGCCCGCCTTGTCGAGCACGATCGTCGGCGACATCGAGGAGCGCGGCCGTTTGCCCGGGCCGGGCAGGTTGGGGTCGTGCACGGCCGGGTTCGCCGGGGCGAAGGAGAAGTCGGTCAGCTCGTTGTTGAGCAGGAAGCCGCGGCCGGGGACGGTGATGCCGCTGCCGCCGGTCGACTCGATGGTGAGGGTGTAGGCGACGACGTTGCCCCACTTGTCGGCGACGGTCAGGTGGGTGGTGTTCTCGCCCTCGTACGTCGTGGGGGCGGCCGTGCCGCCGCTCTCGCACGGCACCGGGTCGCGCGGGTCGCCGGGCGCGAGGGGGCTGGTCAGGACGGCGTCGTCGCGGATCAGGCAGGCCCGGGAGTCGGCGTACCGCTGGGAGAGCAGTCCGCGCACGGGCACGTCCTCGAAGGCGGGGTCGCCCACCCAGCGCCCCCGGTCGGCGAAGGCGATCCGGCTCGCCTCGATGAAGCGGTGGAGGTAGCGGGCCTCGGGGGCGCGGGAGAGGTCGGTGCCCTCCAGGATGTTGAGGGCCTCGCCGACGCTGGTGCCGCCGGAGGAGGACGGCGCCATCGAGTAGACGTCGAGGCCGCGGTAGGACACCTTCGTGGGGCGGCGCTCGATGGTCTTGTACGCGGCGAGGTCGGCTTCCGTCAGGTCGCCGGAGCGGACGACCCGGGTGGCGCCCGGGCGGACCGGCGGGTGCTGGACGGTGTTCACGATGTCGCGGGCGAGCGGCCCTTCGTAGAGCGCGCCGACGCCTTCCCGGCCCAGCTTCGCGTACGTACGGGCGAGGTCGGGGTTCTTGAAGGTCGAGCCGACCACGGGCAGCCGGCCGCCGGGCAGGAAGAGCGCGGAGCTGGCCGGGAAGTCGCGGAAGCGGGCCTCGTTGGCGGCCGTCTGGGCGCGGAAGGTGGCGTCCACGGTGAAGCCGTCGCGGGCGAGCCGCTCGGCGGGGCGCAGCAGCGAGCGGAGCGGTTTGCTGCCCCAGGCGTCGAGGGCGGCCTCCCAGGTGGCGGGGGTGCCGGGGGTGCCGACGCCGCGGCCGCTGGTCATGCCCTCCTCGAAGGGGATGGGCCTGCCGTTCTCGACGAAGAGGTTCGCGTCGGCGGAGGCGGGCGCGGTCTCGCGGCCGTCGATGGTGTGGACGGTACGGGTCTTGGCGTCGTAGTGGACGAAGTAGCCGCCTCCGCCGATGCCGGCCGAGTACGGCTCCGTGACGCCGAGGGCGGCGGCCACGGCGACGGCGGCGTCGACGGCGTTGCCGCCCTGGCGCAGCACCTCGACGCCGACGGCGGAGGCGTCGGCGTCGACGCTGGCGACGGCTCCGCCCCAGCCGGTGGCGACGGGTACCTTGACCGGCGTCTCCTGGGGCGGAGTCGTCGGGGGTGCGGTCGTCGGTGGCGCGGCGGCCCCGACCGAGAGCACGGTGGCCGCGACGGCCACGATCGACGCGCTGCGCAGGGCGGAACGGCGCGGGGCCGAACCGCGTACGACGGAACGACGCATCCTTACCTCCAGTCGATGACCGTCCGCGCAGCGTAACTTCGGCCGCCGCCTTCCGTCAGGACCGCCTCTCGAACGGTCACCCGATCGCCGCTAGCATGCGCGCCCATGAACGAAGACCTGTGGAACGTCGTCCTCGGTGTCCTCGCCACCGGGGTCAGCGGTTCCCTCGGCTGGCTGGCCCGCACCTTCGCCCTGCGGCGCCGACTCCGCAGGAAGCAGGCCTTCTTCGGGCTTCCGACCGGCTCGGAGTGCCTGCTCGTGGTGAACCGGCAGGCGGGCAACGAGCGTGCCGTGCACGCCACCGACGTGTCGGCGCTGCTCGAACTCTCCGCCCTGATCAAGGACTGTGGTGCGCGGCTGCGGATCGTCCAGCACGACACGGCCCGCCGGGGACTGGGCGAGACGACGGAGTTCTGCATCGGCGGGCCCTACTCGAATCACCGTATGGCCGCCCACCTCGTGAATCTGCTGCCGGGGCTGACGATGAACGTGGAGCCGGAGCCACGGGAGGACCGGGGTATGTTCACCGTGGGCGGCCAGAGCTACCGCGCCCAGTGGGGCACCGTCGAGTACGTCGTCCTCGCCCGGCTGACGGGCGGTGAGGGCGAGCGGCCGCTGTTCCTGCTCTGCGGCCAGGCCGCGGTCGCCAATCAGGCGGCGGCCCGGCATCTGTCCCGGCACCACGAGCAGCTGGCCCGCACCCACGGACGCGACGGCACGTTCGCGCTGCTGCTGAAGGTCGTCAACTCCGACGCGTACGGCCCCGATGTGGTGGAGGTGGTCGCCGACATCACCCGCGAGGCGCGTACGGCTCCACCCGCACCGGCAGCGACTTGATGCCGTTGATGAAGTTGGAGACCAGACGCCGGGGCGGCCCGGCGAGCTCCAGGCCGGCGCAGGCCGCCCGTACCTCCTCGTAGAGGACGCGGAGCTGGAGCCGGGCGAAGTGGGCGCCGAGGCAGACGTGGGGGCCGTCGCCGAAGGAGACGTGCGGGTTGGGGGTGCGGGCGAGGTCGAGCCGGTGGGGGGCGGCGAAGACCCGTTCGTCGTGGTTGGCGGAGGCGTGGAAGACGACGACCTTGTCCCCGGCGGCGATCGGCACGCCGGCCAGCCGGGTGTCCCGGGTGGCGGTGCGCCGGAAGGAGAGCACCGGCGGGTGGACACGCAGGAGTTCGTCGACCGCCGTGTCCATTCCGACCTCGCCGGACCACAAGGCGCGCCGCTGGTCCGGGTGTTCGGCGAGGGCGAGCAGTCCGCCGGGGGCTGCGGAGCGGACGGTGTCGTTGCCCGCGACGGTCAGCAGGAAGAAGAACATCTCCAGTTCGGCGTCCCGGAGTTCGCCGGTGGCGAGGGTCGTCATGATGTCGTCGGCGGGATGGGCGCGCTTGTGGGCGGCGAGTTCCCGCGCGTAGGCGAACATCTCGGCGAGCTGGGCGGGTGAGCGGGGGTTGACCGGGCGGCCCGCCGCGTCGAGGACGGGCGGTTCGTCGGGGTCCTGATAGGCGATGACCCGCTCGGTCCACTTGTGCAGCAGCCCTCGGTCGCTCGCGGGCACGCCGAGCAGGTCGGTGAGGTTGAGCAGGGCGTAGTCGTCGGTGACGGCCCGCACGAGGTCCACTTCCGGGCCGGACTCCTTTGCCGTTTCCAGGAGTTGGCGGGCCCGGAGGCGCGCGGTGCCGGTGAAGCGCTCGATCCGGCCCGGTGTGAAGGCCCGGCTGACGAGCCGCCGCAGCCGGCCGTGGTGGGGAGGGTCCTGGTTGAGCATCATCCGCCGGATGAAGGGGAGGTCGGCGGGGTCGGGGTCGCGGATCTGGGTGGCGCCGAGGTACGAGGAGAATCCGGCGGCGTCCTTGAGCACCCGTACGACATCGGCGTGCCGCGTCACGGCCCAGAACCCGGGCCCGGCGGGCCAGCCGAGGAGCTCGTACTCGTCCTGGCGCGCGACGGGGTGGTGGTCGCGCAGGGTGCGGAAGCGGTCGTGCGGGATGCCGGCCGCGTAGATCCGCGGGTCGAAGACATCGGGGACGGCCTTGGCGTCACCGACCGCCTCGGGTGCCTCGCTCGTGTTCTCCACCGGCACTCCCCCTCGGAGTGAAGACGTCACCATCATGACAGGTCAGAGCCGTTTTTCGTAGGACGGAACGCACAGTTCGAGAGCCTTGTCCGGCCTGTGCCCCGACTCCCAGAATCTCCCTTCGTGAAGCACGCGGAGAACGCGGAGAGCTGGGGGAACGTGGCGGACACAGGGAAGATCGATCAGGACGCGGTACTGCGGGCGCGGGTGCTGCTGCTGGGGTCGGGGCGGCTCGGCACGTGGGAGTACGTCGGTGCGTACCGGGTGCTGGCGCGGGTGAGCCCGCGGGCCTATCTGCCGAAGCTGGTGGACGCGTTGCTGCAGCGGGGCTATGAGCTCGACGATCCGGAGGTGCGGGTGCGGCTGTTCGCCGAGGCGGCGGACGAGGCCCGGCGGATCGAGGGCGACGCGCGGCCGGAACGGCTGGGCCGTGCGCTGAGCTCGTACGAGCGGGCGCTGTTCGCCGCCGGCCGGCGGGCGGAGGGGCGCGCGCTGTGCGAGGAGGCGGCCGAGGCCGGCGCGTACGGGAGGCTCGCGAAGGTCCTGGCGGAGGAGGGGCGGCACGCGGAGGCGGCCGCACTGTACGGCCGGCACCTCGGGCGGGAGGGGGCGGACGCGTCCGACTGGAGTCTGGTCGAGTGGGCGGCCGAGCTCGACGCCGCGGGGCTGCGCGAGGAGGCGCTGGCGGTGTTCGGGCGGCTCGTGGACGGCAAACGGCGCCGGGCGGAGGAGGACCGGACGCCGCTGGCCTCGCTGGTGTGGCTGGTCGTCCACCAGGCCCGGATGCTCGCGGCGGCCGGGCGTGAGGCGGAGGCCGCGGCCGCCCGGCGGGAGGCGCTGGCGGTGCTGACGCGGCTCGCGCGGGACGGTGAGCCGGTGAGCTGGAGCAACATCCAGGCGTGGTGGGTGACGCTCTTCGTCCTGTCGGGGCGGCCGGACGAGCCGGCGGCCACTCCGGACGCCCCGATGCCGCCGTTCGGGGCCTATGTGGTCCACGGCTGGTCGCCGGACACCAGGGAGGCGTACCTCGCCTCGATCCCCGCCTTCGAACGGGAGGCCGCCGCCCTGCGCGCGGCCGGTGACCTGGCGGGGCTGATGGGCGTCCACCGTCGGCTGGTGCTCCGTCAGGCGCTGCGGTGGGAGACCTCCGGGCGTCGGGCGGAGGAAACCCTCCGGCCGGTCTTCGACGAGGGCGTGGCCCTCGCCCGCCGCCTCCCGGACGACGGTCCGGCACTCTTCCGGGCCCTGACCGACCGTGCCCTGTTCCTGCTCGCCGTGAAGCGGTACGCCGACGCCCGGCAGGACTTCGCGGAGGCCGTCGCGCTCCAGGGCGGCTCCGCCTGACCCGTATCGCCCGTATCGCCCATGTCACATCCGACATCACAGAAATAGGGCACATGTGCGGAACCATCTCCGGTCGGCGGGACTCTCACCTCGCGTAAGAGATCACCACCGGAGGTCGTTCCCGTGAACCGCATACCCGTGCCCGCCGTGCCCGCCCTGCTCGCCACCACCGCCCTGGTCCTCACGCTCGGGGCGTGTTCCGGCGGGCCGGGCGGCTCGGGGGGCGGGGGTGCCGAGGACGCGCCGAGCACCCGGATCTCGGTGAACCTGACCGGCCCGCGGGCGCAGGCGGGAGTACCGGTGGTGGTCACGCTCACCGAGGGGCCGCGGCTTCGGCAGGTGACGGTGACGGACTCCAAGGGCGCGAACCTGGCCGGGCGGGTGTCCGCCGACGGGAAGACCTGGACCTCCGATCGGCCGGCCGCGCCGGGCACCGCCTACGCGGTGGAGGCGCGGGACGCCGACGGCGGCAGCGCGAAGGCGGAGTTCGCCACGGTCGCGCCGGACAAGGTGAACAAGCTGACGCTGGCGCCCGGCAAGAACACCACGGTGGGCATCGCCCAGCCGCTGTCGATCGTGTTCGACCACCCGGTGAAGGACAAGGCGGCGGTGGAGCGGCGGCTGAAGGTCACCACCTCCAACGGCACGGAGGGGTCCTGGGGCTGGATGCGGGACTGGTCGGGCAAGGACCGGGTGGACTGGCGGCCGAAGGAGTACTGGAAGCCGGGCACGAAGGTGACCCTGGACGCGGAGCTGAACGGCGTCGACTCCGGGACCGGCGGCTGGTTCGTGCGCGACTACTCCACCACCTTCACGATCGGCCGGAACCAGGTCGTCAAGGTCGACCTCGACGGGCACCGGCTGAAGCTGCTGCGGGACGGGCGGGTGGTGAAGGACGTGCCCATGTCGGCGGGCACGCCCGGCGGCGAGAAGGCGTCCTGGCGCGGCACGACCGTCCTGATGTCCAAGGAGGGCACGATCAACATGCGCTCCGAGACCGTCGGTCTGGGCGACGCCTACGACAAGATGGTCGACTCCTCGATGCGGCTGACCTGGTCGGGGATGTACGCGCACGCGGCGCCGTGGAACGCCGCCTATTTCGGCAACGCCAACAGGAGCTCCGGCTGCATCGGCATGAGCGACGCGAACGCCGCGGCCGTGTACGAGGCGGTGCAGGTCGGGGATCCGTTCGAGATCACCGGTTCGGACGCCAAGGGCACGCAGGCGCTGAACAACGGTTACGGCGAGTGGAACCTGTCCTGGTCCGAGTGGCGGGCGAAGAGCGCGCTCCGCTGACGTCATCCTGAGGACGGGATTCCGCCAATCGTTACCCATGCGTAACTTACCGACCAGTTACCCCGGGTAAGCCTCCGCGGTTACCGTCGGGTCACTTCACTGCCCCCCATTCAGTGAACCAGTGAGGAGTGACCCGTGCGCACAGCCCTGCCCTTCGCCGTATCGGCCGCCCTCGTCGCCGGTACGGCGCTCGGGCTCGCCCCCGCCGCCCAGGCCGCCGACTCGGGCAGCTCCCTCCGCTTCGTCGACATCGCCGGCGACGGCGGCACGATCCTCAAGGCCAACGTCGCCACCCCGGCCGGCGCCGACGGCTCCGCCCGCTACCCCGTGGTCGTCCTGCCCACCAGCTGGGCCATGCCCCAGGTCGAGTACCTGGCGCAGGCGAAGAAGCTCGCCGACTCCGGTTACGTCGTGGTGAGTTACAACTCGCGCGGCTTCTGGCAGTCCGGCGGCGAGATCGAGACCGCGGGACCCAAGGACGTCGCCGACGCCTCCCACGTCATCGACTGGGCCCTCGCGAACACCCCGGCCGACCCGGCGAAGGTCGGCATGGCCGGCGTCTCCTACGGCGCCGGGATCAGCCTGCTCGCCGCCGCGCACGACAAGCGGATCAGGGCGGTCGCCGCGCTCAGCGGCTGGGCCGACCTCATCGACTCCATCTACAGCGGCCGCACCCAGCACCTCCAGGCCGCCGCCCTGCTCGGCGGCGCCGGCTACCTCACCGGACGGCCCGGCCCCGAACTCCGCGAGATCCTGGGCGACTTCCTCTCCTCCAACCTGGAGAAGGAGGACGAGATGATCGCCTGGGGCCGCAAGCGCTCCGCGGCGACCTATGTCGACGCCCTCAACACCAACCGCCCGGCGATCATGCTTGGCAACGCCTGGGGCGACACCGTCTTCCCGCCCAACCAGTTCGCGAGCTTCTACGAGAAGCTCAACCTTCCCAAGCGCCTGGAGTTCCGGCCGGGCGACCACGCCACCGCCGAGGCCACCGGCCTGCTCGGACTGCCCAACGACACCTGGACCAGCACCCGGCGCTGGTTCGACCACCACCTCAAGGGCGAGGACAACGGCGTCGACCGCGAGCAGCCGGTCCGCCTCAAGCCGCGCTCCGACGCCGGCTACGAGGGCTACCCCGACTGGAAGTCGGTGGGCGCCGACCAGCGCAGGATCATGCTCGGCGACTCCGAGCACCTGTGGGCGAACGTCGACTCGGGCGCCAACGGAGGCGTCGTGATGCTCTCCAACCTCCTGGACCAGTTCTTCCAGGCCCCGCCCGTCGCCTCCATCCCGCTGCTCCCCCGCGCCTTCGCCGCCGTCTGGCAGTCCGAGCGCTACGACACCCCGCAGCGGGTGCGCGGCACGGCGCGGCTGCACACCACGGTCACACCCACCGCGTCCAGCGGCACCTTCGTCGCCTACCTGTACGACGTGGGCCCCCTCGGCACCGGCAAGCTGATCAGCAACGCCCCGTACACCTTCCATGGCAAGGCGCCCGGCAAGCCGTTCGCCGTCGACCTGGAGCTGTTCTCGACGGCGTACGACGTGCCGGCCGGGCACCGGCTCGCCCTGGTCGTGGACACGGTCGACCCGCTGTACATCGAGCACAACCCGACCGGCGCGCAGCTGACCTTCTCCTCCCCCGCGGGCGACCCGAGTCATCTGTCGGTACCGCTGCGGGAGGAGTGATCACCGGCTGCTGCCGGGCGGGCAGGGCCCGTGCGGGGGTCCCGTGCGGGGGTTACTCGCGGCCCGGCAGCAGCGTGGCCGGTTCGGCGGGAGCGATGTCCGCGGCTCTCGTCTTCGGGCTGCGCCGCTCCCGCTTCGCCACCCAGGTGGCGAACCAGGAGAGCAGGACGCACATCCCGATGTAGATCGGCGAGATCACCATCACGACCGGGATGAAGGGCAGGTCGTAGTCCAGGTTGGAGGCGATCAGCTTGCCCGCGTGCAGGAACTCCTCGTAGGTGATGAGGAATCCGAGCGAGGTGTCCTTCAGCGCCACCACCAGCTGGCTGATGATGGCGGGCAGCATCGCCCGCACCGCCTGCGGCACCAGGACGTAGGTCATCACCTGCGTCTTGCGCATGCCGAGCGCGTACGCCGCCTCGCGCTGGCCGCGCGCCACGGCGTTGACGCCCGTACGGAAGACCTCGGCGAGCACCGAGCCGTTGTACAGGGTCAGTCCGGCGACCAGAGCGGGCAGCGGCTGGACCTTGAGCGCCACGAAGATGAAGAAGATCATCACCAGGACGGGCATGGCCCGGAAGAACTCCACGAACAGGGTGGCGCTCCAGCGGAAGACCCGGTGCTCGGAGAGCCGGCCGGTCGCGAGGACCGCGCCGAGCGCGAGGGAGAGCACCGAGGCGTACGCGAAGGCCTTGAGGGTGTTGCCGAGGCCGCGCAGCAGGAGTTCCTGGATGCCCTCGTACGCGAAGGGCGACCACTTGGTGGCGGTGAACTGGCCGGTGTCGAAGAGGAGATAGAGGATCCAGGCGGCGATGCCCAGGATCACGAGGGTCGAGACGAGGCCGTACAGCAGGTGCCGGCGGCGGGTGCGGGGTCCCGGGATGTCGTAGAGCGCGGTGGAGGCGGTGGTCATCGGGCGACTCCCCAGCGGCTCTCCAGGAAGTGGAAGAGCGCGCTGATCGCGAGGGTGATGATGAGGTAGCCGACGGCGATCCAGACGAAGGTCCAGATGATGTTGTAGCCGAGCTCGCTCAACGTCTTGTAGGTGCCGAGGAGTTCGGTGACGCTGAACGCCCCGGCGATGGCCGAGTTCTTGGCGAGGGCGATGAGGGTGGAACCGACCGGCGGGATGACCGAGCGGAAGGCCTGCGGCAGGATGACGTTGCCGAGGGTCTGGCCGAAGGTCATGCCGAGGCTGCGGGCGGCCTCGCCCTGCCCGAGCGGGACGGTGTTGATGCCCGAGCGCAGCGCCTCGCAGATGAAGGCGGACGTGTAGCAGCCGAGCGCGAGGACCGCGAACAGCTTGAAGGGCAGCACGATGCCGAAGCGGGGCAGGCCCAGCATCACCGCGAAGAAGAGCAGGGTGAGCGGGGTGTTGCGCAGCACCGTGACCCACACGGTGCCCAGCACCCGCAGCGAGCCCACCGGCGCCACGCGGAACGAGGCCATGAGGAAGCCGAGCGCGAGGGCCAGGAGCGAGGCGTAGACGGTGAGTTCGAGGGTGCCGAGGAAGCCCTCGCCGTAGGTGGAGAAGTTCCGTGTCAGGACGTCCATGGGGTGGCGGTGCTCCTTCCTCAGCCGGCCGGGTAGCGGTCGATGGCGGGCGGCTTCGGGGCGGGAACCCCGGAGAGGCCGAGGGTCGCGTCATAGGCCTTCTTCCAGTCGCCGTTCTTCTGGTGGGCGGCGAGCGCGTCGTCGAGGGCGAAGCGCAGCGCGGTGTCCTCGCGCGGGACGCCGATGCCGTACGGCTCCTTGGAGAACGGCTTCCCGGCGATCTTGAGTTCGTCGGGGACCTTGGCCGCGTAGCCCATGAGGATGGTGTCGTCGGTGGTGACGGCGTCGACCTGGTAGGTGAGCAGATTGTCGACGCACACGGAGTAGGTGTCGTACGCGACGAGGTCGGCCTTCGGGTACTCCTTCTGGATGCGCTGGAACGGGGTGGAGCCGGCGGCCGAGCAGACGCGCCGGCCGTCGAGGTCCTCGGGGCCGTGGATGTCGTCCTCGTCGGTGCGGACGAGGAGGGACTGGCCGGCCATGTAGTAGGGGCCGGCGAAGCCGACGAGCTTCTTGCGGTTGTCGTTGATGGTGTAGGTGCCGACGTAGTAGTCGATCTGGCCGTTCTGCAGGGCGGTCTCGCGGTTGGCGGAGGCGATGGTGCGGAATGCGATGCCGGCCGGGTCGAAGCCGAGGGAGGCGGCCATCATCCGGGCGATCTCGATGTCGAAGCCGGAGTAGGTGCCGGTCGCGGGGTCCTTCTCGCCCATGTAGGGCTGGTCCTCCTTGGCGCCGACGACGAGGTGTCCGCGCTTCTTCGCCCGGTTCCAGGTGGGCGAGTCGGGCAGGGTGAAGCCGGACCGCACCTGGTAGACGGGGAGTTCGCCGGGCTCGGGGCCCTTGACGGGCGGGCTGCCCTCCTTGCCGCAGCCGGCGCCGGCGAAAACGGCGGCGAGCAGGAGGGCCAGCGCGGCGAGGGTTCGTTGCGTACGCTGCATGCTTCCGGTCCCGTCAGTGCGTGAGGATCTTGGACAGGAAGTCCCTGGCCCGCTCGCTGCGCGGTGCGGTGAAGAAGTCCTCGGGGGTGCGGTCCTCGACGATCCGGCCGTCGGCCATGAACACCACGCGGTGGGCGGCGGAGCGGGCGAAGCCCATCTCGTGGGTGACGACCACCATCGTCATGCCCTCCTGGGCGAGCTGCCGCATCACCTCCAGGACCTCGTTGATCATCTCGGGGTCGAGCGCCGAGGTCGGCTCGTCGAAGAGCAGGGCCTTGGGGTCCATGGCGAGGGCGCGGGCGATGGCCACGCGCTGCTGCTGGCCGCCGGAGAGCTGGGCGGGGAACTTGTCGGCGTGCGCGGCGAGGCCGACCCGGTCGAGGAGCTCGCGCGAACGCCGGTCCGCCTCCTCCTTCCCGCGCTTGCGGACCTTGATCTGGGCGAGGGAGACATTGGCGAGGACGGTCTTGTGCGCGAAGAGGTTGAAGGACTGGAAGACCATGCCGACCTCGGCGCGCAGCCGGGCGAGCGCCTTGCCCTCGGCGGGCAGCGGCTGCCCGTCGATCAGGATGTCGCCGGACTCGACCGGCTCCAGGCGGTTCATGGCCCGGCAGAGCGTCGACTTCCCGGAGCCGGACGGGCCGATGACGACGACGACCTCCCCGCGGCCGACGGTGAGGTGGATGTCCTGGAGGACGTGCAACGTGCCGTAGTGCTTGTTGACGCCCCGCAGTTCGATCAACGGATCGCGATCGACGACGGCCATGTGCTGCCCTGCCCCCTGTGTTCTCCGCTGGTGTCGAGGTCAGCGCAAACTATCCAGCAGAAAAGGGGACTTCACGCCCGACACGCATAAAGAGGGGATAAGCCGTATTTACTGCAAAAGGGGTGTCCCGGGGGCGGGGCGGGGAGGTGAGGCGGTCAGAACTCGGCGGCCTCGGCGTAGACCTGGGAGAGCTGGGGCGCGCCGGTGGTGGCCCAGTCGAGCCCGGCGTCCACCACGTTGATCTCCCGCCCGGAGGCGAGCAGCACCACCGGCTGGCCGTCCGGCCGCAGTCGCCAGCCGGCGCCGGGAACGGTGCGCACGAGGACCGTGCCGAGATAGAGCCCGGCGTCGTTGCCGACCCAGGGCAGCTCCTCGGGGTCGTCCCGCCAGCGGGGCGGGAGCTGGTCGAGGTCCGCGAGGGAGCGGGGCGTGTCGTCGAGCGCCACTCCGGCCTCCTGGGCGCGGGCATACGACCCGACAGAGGGCCGGGTGCTGCTCGACGGGGTCGACCTGCGTGATCTGTCGACGCCCGAACTGCGGCGGGGTGTGGTGATGGTGACGCA